>DAOUHY010000349.1:0-75606 GCA_034428435.1 Caldilineaceae bacterium
TGCGCTCCAACGGTGAGTCCAACTTTCGCGTCCTGGATGTCTGGTTCCAATATTTGAGGAACTGGCTCTACTATCTCTTCATCTGGCGCCCGCCAAAATCAGCTGCAAAAGGCGATATTGCAGAGACTCCGGGGCAGTGCGGCACTTCCGCAGAGGAGACGAATTCGCCCGGTTTTCAAGAGCTATCCGGGTCAGGAGAACAGATACCGAAAGCCAGCTCCAGGTAAATGTCCCCGTCCCGTGAGACAGAGGAGGCGCCGCGCCGATTCGCTCCTGCTCTCTCTGTTGTTCGTCCCACGATTCGCCTTCTTTTGGCGCTTTACCTCCTTCTTGCCAGTCTGTTCAGTTTCGTAACCCCGCCATTCGAAGCCCCCGACGAAATCTGGCATTTTGCCTTTGTTCACCATCTGGCGACGCAGCGGACGCTGCCGGTCGCGGAACCGAATACGACCGCCCTCTGGCGGCAGCAGGGCACGCAGGCGCCCGCCTACTACGCCGGCGCGGGTCTGCTTACCGCACTGATCGATCAGTCCGACTTCCCTGAACTCTTCGCGCGTGCCAATCCCCACCGCGCCATCGGTAAACCCGACACCCCCATCAACCGCAACTATCTGATCCACCACCAACAGACGGACCGCTTCCCCTGGAGCCGGTCGGTTCTGGCACTGCACGTCGCCCGTCTCTTCTCAGTCTTCCTCGGCGCGGTGACCGTCTACGCGGTCTACCGCACGCTTCACCTCTTTCTCCCCGCGCAGAGTGCCCTGCTCGGCGCAGCCTTTGCCGCCTTTCTGCCCCAATTTACCTTCATCAGCGCATCCGTCAGCAATGACAACGCCGTCAACGCAGCAGCCGCGCTCGTCCTGTGGCAACTGACGGAAATGCTGGTGGAAGGAGGATGGCCGCAAAAAAGCCACCTGCTGAAACTCGGCGCCGCGCTCGGCCTGGCGCTGCTTTCCAAGCTGAGCGGGCTGGGCCTGGTCGGCGTCGCCGCGGCCGCTGTCCTGTGGCTGACCTGGCGGAGCCGCAACCTTCGCCCCATCTTTGACGCTGCCCTCTGGACGGCTGTTCCCGCCATCCTGCTCGCCGGCTGGTGGTACCTGCGCAACTGGCGGCTCTACGGCGACCCCCTGGCCTGGGATATGTGGGAAGCCAATATCCTGTTGCGGGTCATCCCGGCTGGTCCGTCGCAGATCCTGAGCGAGTTGGGAGGGCTGGAACGTTCCTTCTGGGGGCTGTTTGGCTGGCTCAACCTGCCCTACCCAGCCTGGGTCTACCTGGCTATGCGTGTCGTCGCCGTCTTCGTTGCGCTTGGGCTGCTGTTGCATCTCGCCCGGACAACGCGTTCCGGCGGCGCCCGCCTCGCCTCCCGCGTGCCTCACGCCTTCCTTCTGCTCTGGCTGCTCGTTCTTACCATCTCCTGGCTGCGTTTCATGCGGGTGGCGCCGGCCGCCCAGGGACGTTACTTCTTTGCCGCGCTGCCCGCTCTGGCCCTGCTGTGGGCCCTGGGCTGGACGGGATGGGAAAGCAGAATCGGACACAGAATCGGCCGTAATGTCGGTCATAGTATCGGCTGGAGTGTCACCTCTGCCCTCGGACTGCTCACGCTGGCCACACCTTTTCTCCTCATCCGCCCCGCCTACACGCCACCACCGATGTCAGTTCCTGACAGCAGTTCGAACACTGCTGTCTCTCCGACGCCCCACGCCCTCTATCTCGCCGGAAACTCCGAGATTCAGTTGCAACATGCGACCGCATCGTATGACGCGCAACAGGGTCGGACTGGCGAACAAGATCCTCAACTGCCGACCGTATTCCCCGGTGACGAAGTCCAGGTGGATCTGGCGTTCATGACCAACGCCCCGCTGGCCGCTGACTGGTCCCTCTTCATTCATCTCGTGGACGGCACCGGTCTGACCGTCGCCCAACTGGACTCGATGCCCGGCGGCGGGCTGCGCCCGACCAGTGGCTGGCTGCCTGACCGCCTTCTTCTCGACAGTTATACCGTTGCGATTCCTGAGACGGCCCATACGCCGAATCGGGCCAGCTGGCAGATTGGCTTCTACGATCACCGCAGCGGCGAACGTCTGCCCCAACTCGACGGCGGCACAAGCTATACGTTCGGCGAGGTGATCATCTGCCCCGCCGGGTTCACCGTTTCGGACTGCCAGCCCGGCGGCAAGGCCGACACTTCCCAGGACGGCCGCCCCAGCATTCCAACCCCGGTGCACGTGCAGTTTGCCGACAACATTACCCTCGCCGGTTACAGCTTCAACAGCCGTACCCCGGTTCCCGGTGAGGAGATGACCGTTACCCTGTACTGGACCGCAAACGGGCCGGTTGCTGAACCGTATACCGTCTTCGCGCACCTGCTGACAGACAGCTTCGACATGTTCGGCGGCGCCGACCTGCAACCGTCGCCTTCAACGGAAGCCTGGGTCGCTGGCGAGACCGTCGCAACTGTGCACACGTTCATCGTCCCGCCGAACGCACCCCCAGGACTCTATCAGATCGAGATCGGCCTGTACACCCGCCCCGATTTTCGCCGCCTGCGCGTGCTCGACAGGATCGACCCGGCGCAAGAGGACCGGCTGCTGCTCGGCCCTCTCCGCATCGAGTGAGCGCCTCAGCTGTTACCAATACCCGGGGTCCATCCCAGATTTGGGGTGGGAACAGTCTGGCGGGGAATCAGTGCCAGCGGTGGCTGGAACCGTTTACCGACTTTTGGCGAGACGCAGTGCGTGTGCCTGGCCTGGCTGAACGGTGGCGTTCGTTAGTCAGAGGTGCGAGGGCGGGCACGAGGCCGGCGCCTCCGGGGATCTAATGGGACTGGCGGGACGTGGCTTGGCCAGACACCTTCGATTGGGCACCTGTCACCAATATCGACACTTGGTCGACCAGGCATGTTGTAGGAGAGGGGGCGTTGCGGGGGCGGAGCCCCCGCACAAGGGAGGGCCGAATAGGCCCGACCGCCCAGAAAAGCGAAGAGAGAGAACTGTAGTTCCGCTGACTCAGAGTTGATCGCGGGATGGTTGCGGCTTCGATGCTACCCAAGGTATAGGAAACTTCGCCCCCATTTTGGAATGCACCGCAATACCCGGGTGCCTTGATTCACAGACCAATTTCGACTATGATTCATCTGGTACGCAGGCCTCATTCCAATTCTCGATGAAAGTGTACATCTCTCCCATTACTTGAATTTCGGCCTGAAAGGGACAACGCATGAGCCGTAGACGGGGCAGACGCCGCCGCTTGAGCCGCAACGAAAAGATATTCTACTTTCTCAGCCTGCTGATTGCGCTCAGCATGGTGTTGAGCCTGGTCTACGTGGCGATTACACCCGCCGGTCCTTAGAACGGCCAACAGATCTCCACGCCCGGAAGCGCAGGTTACACGCCCGCGCTCAGTCTGGACCAATCCCGTGACAGTCGAAGAACGCCGTGGGCTGGCCCTGGTAGCGATCGCCGTTCTCTTCTTCAGCACCAGCCCCGTGCTGGTCCGTTGGGCCGCCCGCTCGGTATCCTCCTTCGAGATCGCAGCCGGTCGTCTCCTGGTCGCCGGTATCGTCGTGTCAGTTGCGGTCTTGATTCGCAGCCGCGGCCTCTGGGCCGCCCCCAATTGGCGCGGCCTCCTCGCGTCCGGCTGGCCCCGTCTGGTCCTCGTCGGGCTGGTCGCTGCTCTCCACTTCTTTTTCTACGCCTACTCCCTCGAATTTACGACGATCACCAATAGCCTCGCGATCATGTACACTGCTCCCATCTGGGTCGCCCTGCTTTCCCGCTTCTGGCTCCGGGAACCGCTGTCGAAGCGCAAATGGTTGGGCATCCTCGTAGCTGTCTTGGGCGTGGCCGTTCTCTCCGGGTTCGAGCCGGTACTGGCGCTCGTTCGTCAAGGCGGCAGCGCATCGTACAACTTCACTTCCCGCATGTTGATCGGTGATCTGCTTGCATTGGGCAGCGCCATCACATACGCCGTCTACAGCATAGCCGGCCGCAGCCAGCGCGAACGGTTTCCTCTGCTGGTGTATGCCGGCGCAGTCTACATGCTGGCTGCCCTCTGGCTGCTTCCAGCCGCGGCCGCGTCTCATACCCCCGGCAGCTTCAACTGGCCCGCCGTTGCCAGCATAGTCGGCCTGGGCGTCTTCCCCCTGGCTTGCGGCCATACTCTCTACAACGCGGCGCTCCGGCGAGTGAACGCCACCTATGTCAATCTCATCGCCACGCAGGAAGTGCTGGGCGGCGTCCTCCTGGGCGCGCTCCTGTTGCGCGAGATCCCTTCATTCAACGGCATCATCGGCGGACTGATCACCATCGGCGGAATCCTCATGGTACTCCTGTAGTTTCTGCCTGTTGCCGTTCTCAGTCTGTCAAATCGCCATGAGAAACAATATTGGCCGCCGCCGAAATCTATCTGAACCCAAAGGTTCCTGCCATGTATCGCGACCGTCTCTCGCTCTTCCCCGACACCGTTGCGCTGCGCCCCGACAAGAGTGGCCAACCTTCGCTCCATGTTGGCGGCCGTGACCTGAACGAACTGGCCGCCGAATTCGGCACACCCCTCTATGTCTATGATCAGCAGACCATCGACAGCGCAGTTCAGGCCTATCAGGATGCCCTCAGTCGCCACTATCCCGGCCCCACCGGCATCACCTACGCCGGCAAAGCATCTCTGAATCTGGCCATGGCCCGCCTGATGGGGGCCCATGGCCTGCTTGTGGATTGCACCGGCGTCGGCGAGATGCACATCGCGCGCACTGCCGGTGTCCCCCGCGCCCAGATTCTGATGCACGGCGTGAACAAGAGCTGGGCGGATCTGCAGGCCGGACTCGCCCAGGCCGGCACGCTCGTCGTCGATAACCTGCCGGAGTCAGAGCGCATCGCCCAGCTGGTCCATGCCCGCGGCACTACGCCAGCCCTCTGGTTGCGGGTACGCCCTGGTTACGCCGTCGACACACATCAATTCCGCCAAACAGGTCAGCATGACAGCAAATTCGGGATGGACGCCGACGAGTGTATCGACGCAGTGGCTTTCTGCCAGCGAAATCAGCTGCCCGTGACCGGGCTGCACTTCCACCAGGGGTCGCACTTTCACGCGGCCGAGCAGGTCCTGCCCGCGCTGGATGTGGTGTGCGGCCTGATCGGCCGCCTGCAAAAGGAACGCAACTGGTGGCCCCAGGCGCTCAGCCCCGGCGGCGGCTGGGGCGTCGCCTACCACGAAGCTGATCTCCCCCACCAATCTATCGAGGACTACGTCGCGACGGTCGCGGCGGCTCTCGCGGAGAGCTTGTCCTCCTATTCTCTGCCCTTGCCCCGTCTGCAGGTGGAGCCGGGGCGCAGCCTTGTCGCTCGCGCCGGCGTTGCCATCTATCAGGTAGGTACCGTCAAACGTGCGGGGGGGCGGCGCTGGTTACTGCTCGATGGCGGAATGGCGGACAACATTCGCCCGGCCCTCTATCAGGCGCGCTACTCTGCCCTGCCGGTCGCCGACCCGCTGAACAGACCGCCGACCCCTGAAAACGCCTGGCTGGCCGGCCCATACTGCGAGAGCGGTGATCTCCTGATCGAGGACCTGCCGTTGCCGGAGATCGAAACCGGAGAACTGCTGGCCGTACCGGTCAGCGGCGCCTACCAGTTGATGATGGCAAGCAATTACAACGGGGCGTTGCGTCCCGCTGTCGTCATGCTCCGCGACGGCGTCGTGCAACTGGCGCAGCGCCGCGAAACGGTCGATGATCTCCTGCTTCGAGATATAGTCTAGTAGGCTGAAGAGGAAAAAAAGAGAACGCGCTTCTATCCGAGAGGAGGTTCTTCCGGCTGTCCGACGAGCAGCTGACGCACTACGTCATCAATGCGTCGTTTGTAGCGTAGCAGCTCCCGCCTACACTCCATCTCCGCTGAGTTCTGCGGCTTGAAAGATCGCAGCGTCTCCTCCAATTCCCAATCGATCTGCACGCGGATCCGATTGATGACCCGTCCCCGCAGATACTCCCGCATCTCCTGCGCAATCACCGTGTCGTAATGCAGCAAGTCATCATGCAGATCGACCAGTCGATCCGAGCCGATGGCAGGGATCGGCAGCGACCGCAGCGTTTCCCAGGCTCTGTTCAGTTTTCGACGATTTACACTCATGCCAGGTCCAAATGACGCGCCACAGTTGGGCACAGTTGCAGCGTCAGTTCTGAAGTGGGGATGGAGGTTTTCCGATACACGTCTGAAGTTGCTGAGATCTGTAGTCCGAATGAGGAGACCTGAATCGCGCGAGGATTATAGTCGCTGATGCCTTCAAAAGACAAGAATCGGATAGCGAAAGAATTCGACTTGCGGGCGCAATGACCGATTCCAGTCCGCTTGGCCTCTGCGCTGAGTGCACCGCAACCGCGGTCGCCTTCGTCCGAGTAAGGAAGTCGCATCGGTCAGGATCAGATCGACCGGGCCGCAGCCACTTCGCCACGCAGCCTAAGGCGAACCAAGGGGTCTCTCACGCCTCACTTCTTTCCACTCTCTCCTCGTCTTTGGGCGGTCGGGCCTTCGGCCCTCCCTTGTGCAGGGGGATTCCCCCCGCAACGCCCCCCTGGCACCAGCCTGCGCCGCCTTTGCGTCGCGACGCCGGCGCCGTCCCCATGCCGCCGGTCGCTCACCCGCGTCATGCCGCCAAACCTGCCCCCTCCCACACGCACCGGTAGGGGCAGGCCTTGTGCCCGCCCTGTGCCCTGCTAAGAGCCGGACCACACTATCGCCCATCGCCGCCGCGCATTCCTCCCCGCCTGACCCTTTTTGCCCCAAAACTGGGACGCATCCCGCCGCGAAGTCACTTTGACAAAAACTGAACGCATGTTCTATAATGAGTGCAGTCAGTACTCTTGGGAATCAGCCCGGCGCCAACACCCAGAATAGGCGCGCAAAATGGGACAGAGGATGCCGATAACAGACCGTAGGGGAGAACGATGAAAACAAAACGATCAGCCGACAGTGGACCGGCCAAAGCGCTGGAAGTTACCATCGCCAATCTGAATAAACGCTACGGCGAAGGGGTCATCATGAGGCTGGGGGAGGCAACCCGGCTGGACGTGGCGTCGATCCCGACGGGGAGTCTGAGTCTGGATTTAGCTCTGGGCGTGGGGGGCATTCCGCGCGGCCGCATCATCGAGGTGTACGGGCCGGAGAGTTCGGGCAAGACAACCCTGTGTCTGCATGCGATCGCGGAATCGCAGCGGATGGGCGGGGTCTGCGGCTTTGTCGATGTGGAGCACGCGCTGGACCCGGGCTACGCACGCAAGATCGGAGTGGATGTCGAGGAACTGTACGTGTCGCAGCCGGACACAGGTGAGCAGGCGCTGGAGATAGCGGAAGCGCTGGTGCGTTCGGGTGCGATGGACATCGTGGTGGTGGACAGCGTCGCCGCGCTGGTGCCGCGTGCAGAGATCGAAGGGGAGATGGGAGACAGCCACGTCGGACTGCAGGCGCGGCTGATGAGCCAGGCGCTGCGCAAGCTGGTGGGTGCAGTGAAGACGACCGACACGAGCATGATCTTCACGAACCAGCTGCGTCAGAGAATCGGGATCATGTTTGGCAATCCGGAGACGACGTCGGGCGGGATGGCGCTGAAGTTCTACGCCAGTGTGCGTCTGGATGTGCGGCGGATCCAGTCGATCAAACAGGGGAGTGACGTGATCGGGAACCGGACGCGGGTGACGGTGCGCAAGAACAAGGTGGCTGCACCGTTCAAGGTGGCGGAATTCGACATCATGTACAACGAAGGGGTCAGCACGCAGGGCGACCTGCTGGACCTGGGCGTTGAGTTCGACATCATCGAAAAGCGCGGCGCCTTCTACCGCTACGGCGAGCTCCGCCTGGGACAGGGCCGGGAAAGCGCCAAAGCCTTTCTCAGCGACAAAACCGACGTCGCCGCGCAGATCGACAGCATGATTCGGAAGCAGGCAGGGTTGCCCATCAATCTTGTGCTGCAGGAAGAAGCCAAAGATGCAGCCGCGCAGGACAGCGAAGCAGGGAGCAATTCCCAGGAAAAGCTCTTCGCTGAGGCAGCCTAGCCCGTCCGGGGCCGAGGTCGTCCGGGAGATACAAGCCCCAAGTGTGAGGTGTGGGAAAGGGCGGCCGCCGTTGCGCCAGCACAGCGGCTGGTGGTAAACTCGTCGCAGATAGCTGCGACGAGTGCTGAAGACTGTGCTGACGAAGAGGAGAGAGCATGGCCCGCAAAGAGATTGTGCATAACATTCGTCAGAAACCGGCTGAGACTGCCCAAGGGAATGGCGCAACGTTGACCGACGGACCGGTAGACAGCGGCGCACTTTCTGAAATTGAGCGCGTCAAAAACCGGGCTCCCGCCCATGGCCTCCGCGTCACCCTGGAAGAGTACTGGGAAAAGTGGTATGAGCGGCCTCACCAGCATATCGACGTCAGCTACGAATGGAATAACGGTATTCTGGAGGCCAAACCCTTGCCCAACTTTGCCCAGACCGAACAGTATCGCTGGTTCTTTCGCCTCCTGAGCTGCTATCTCGAAGTGAATCCCATCGCAAAGATACTATGCTTGGAAACCGGCACCTACATGTCGGTCCGAGATGAAAGTCTGCCGTCGGGGAAGTGGGAAGTGGTATTCAAGCCAGACATCGGCATCATCCTGGACGACAATCCGGCGCCCTGGGGCGCGGATGATCAACGCTCCTACATCGGGGTCTGCGACATGATCGTGGAGGAGCTTTCCGATTCGACATCGGCAGAAGTGAAGCGGGATACCGAAGAAAAAAAGGAGGGGTATGCTCGCGCTGGGGTTCGAGAGTACTTCATACTTGACCCCAAGGATGGGCATATGCACTTCTACCGGCTTGGCATCGCGGGGGACTATGAAGAGATCGAGCCGGGCGAGGAAGGTGTGATCTATTCTCAGGTGTTGCCCGGCTTCCGGTTCCGCCGTGAGGATCTGCTGCGAGAGCCTCTACTGGTAGAACTGGCCCGGGATGATGTGTATGCGGACTACGTCATTCCCGAACTGCAAGTCGCTGAGACCCGAGTCGAAAAGGCGGAAGAACGCGCTGACATCGAAGCACGGCGCGCCGACATCGAAGCACAGCGCGCCGACGCTGAGACACAGCGCGCCGACGCCGAAGCGGCCGCCCGGCACGCTGCCGAAGAACAGGTGCAAGCACTGAAAGCCGAACTGGCCCGTCGACGCCATTGACGCACCTGAATTCGGTTCTTTGCAGTTTGGGCTGCGCCCTTTTGAAGAAACTGCATTGACAAAGCAGAAGGAATGCGATAGCGTTTTTTCTGCTTTTTTGTTGCCAAAAATTTTGCCAGCCTGATTCGAGACCGATGTGACCGCACAGTTCACCTTTCAGATTCATAGTACGGACGGCCAGGCGCGCCGCTCTACCTTTCACACGCCTCACGGTCCCATAGAGATGCCGGCCTTTGCCCCTGTGGGCACTGCTGCCAACGTCAAGACGCTTGAGCCGCGCGACCTGACTGAACTGGGCGCTTCCATCCTGCTGGCCAATACCTACCATCTCTATCTGCGCCCCGGCCACGAGCGGATCAAACGCCTGGGAGGCCTGCATAGCTTCATGGGCTGGGACGGTCCGATTCTGACCGACTCCGGCGGCTATCAGGTGTTCAGCCTGGCCCACAGGCGCCAGCTGGACGCCGACGGCGTGACCTTTCGCAGCCATATCGATGGATCTGCCCACCGCTTTACGCCCGAACGCGTGATCGAAATCGAGGAGCGGCTCGGCGCCGACATCGCAATGGTGTTGGACGAGTGTGCCGAACCCCTCGATCCCGACTATCTGGCTCAGGCCCTCTCTCGTACTCACGCCTGGGCCGAGCGCTGCAAGGCCGCCCATTCGCGTCCGGATCAAGCCCTCTTCGGTATCGTGCAGGGCGGCATCTATCCAGAGATGCGGGCACAGAGTGCCCGGATTCTGGCCGGGCTGGATTTTCCCGGCTATGCCATCGGCGGGCTGGCAGTCGGCGAAACCAAAGAGCAGATGTACAGCACGCTCGACGCAACCTGTCCCCTTCTGCCTGCGAACAAGCCTCGCTATCTGATGGGCGTCGGCGCGCCCGAAGATATCATCGAGGCGGTCTTGCGCGGCGTCGATCTGTTCGACTGCGTGTTGCCGACCCGTATCGCCCGCAACGGCGCACTGCTGACACCGACCGGTCGGCTCAACATCCGAAACGCCCGCTTCGCCGAGGACAGCCGTCCCGTCCAGGAAGCGTGCGCCTGCTACACCTGCCGTACCTTCAGCCGCGCCTACCTGCGTCATCTCATCGTCAGCGGCGAAATCAGCGGCCTGCGCTTGGCTACCATTCATAACCTGCACTTCATGTTTCAGCTGATGGAGCGGATTCGAACGGAGATCGCGCAAGGTACGTTTGCATCCTTCCGCTCCAACTTTCTGCATGCCTATCAGATAACCGATCAACGGGTCCGGCATGAACAGCGTCAGCGCAGAGTAGAGGCGTTGCCGGCCGCGTCATGACAGGTCAGCCCGCATGGAGGCGGAGAGCGAAAGGATAAACCTTCCTGCCTCTCTGCCGCCGACGAGTACAAGCGAAGTATTGCGATCCCATGTCCGATCTCTTCAAAGCGTTTGTCCTGGGTCTGGTGCAGGGCGCCAGCGAATTCCTGCCAGTCAGCAGCAGCGGCCATCTGGTCATCGTTCCCTGGCTGTTCGGCTGGCCGTCATCATCCCTTCTCTTTGATACAGTTGTGCATCTGGGGACGCTTCTCTCGATCCTGGCCGTCTTCGGGCGGGACTTTGCCGCCATCATCCGCGCTACCCTTCGCAGCCTCCCCTCAGTTCTCAAAACGCGAGGACTGACATCCTCGTTGAGGGACGTTAACGCCCGTCTGGGTTGGTTTATCATCCTGGGGTCGGTTCCGGCTGCGATCACCGGCCTGCTATTCAAAGATCCGCTGGAACGGCTCTATCATACGCCGCAGGCTGCTGCCTTTTTTCTGGCGGTGACCGCCCTGTTGTTGGCCGGCAGCGAATGGATGTCCCGCAATGTCATCGCACGCGCCCCCCTGGCGGCCATGTCGATGCGTCAGTCCTTTCTCATCGGTCTGGCCCAGGCTGCAGCGCTGGCGCCGGGCATCAGCCGCAGTGGTACGACAATTGCCGCTGCCCTGGCCCAGGGCCTGCGCCGCGAAGCAGCCACTCGCTACAGCTTTCTCCTGGGCGCGCCGGCCTTCCTTGGCGCCGGCCTGCTGCAGGTCGGTGACATGCTGGCTACCGCGCCGTCGGCTGTGTTGGTCGAGTTGCCGGCCCTGCTCGTCGGTTTCATCACCAGTGCCATCTGCGGCTATGCCGCAATCCGGTTCCTGCTGGCATATGTGCGCCGCAACAGTCTCTATCTGTTTTCCGGTTACTGTCTGCTCGTCAGCCTTGCCGTCCTAACACTTTTCACTCTGCGTCTATGATCAACCGTCACCCGCGAAACCTTCATCTTAGCCTTCTTCGCAGGCTGCTCACACGGTTAATCCTCACAGCCTGTCTGCTTTCCGCCTGCACGTTGCCGCGGGGCGACGCTGTTATCCCCGCCCCCGAACCGATCACCTTGACTATCGCCGGTTCCACCGAGATGCGCCCCTTGCTGACCGACCTGACTTCCGCCTACAGCGAGCGCAATCCACATGTTCAGTTCACTCTGTTCGCCGGTGGCAGCCGGATGGGGGAACGGTGGCTGGAGTCCGGGCAGGCTGACATTGCGGCCAGCACGGCGGCCTATCCCGAGGCCGAAGTACCCGCCGGCCTTGTCCGCATACCCATCGGGCTGGATGGAATCGCGGTCATCGTTCACACTGAGAATCCGGTGGAAGCACTAACACTGGCGCAGATTCGGGCCCTCTTTGGCGGCAGCGTCCTGAACTGGGAGGAAGTTGGCGGCGCTGCCAGAGACGTGCTTCTGGTGAGCCGTGAGGACGGCAGCGCCACGCGTGAACTGTTCGAAGAACGCGTCATGGACAAAGACCAGGTTTCTCTCACGGCGGTCGTCATGTCCACCAGCAGCAACGTCCTGGAGTATGTGGCCGGCCACCGCGACGCCATCGGCTATGTCACCTTCGCATACCTTTCGCAGCATGGAGAGAACCCCTCAAATGCCGTTACGGTTGAACCGGAGGTCAAAGCTGTCTCAGTTGAGGGGCGAGTACCGTTTGGCGCGGACCTGGCCAATTACCAGTATTCGCTGGCGCGGGCCCTGTATCTTCTCTTCCCACAGAGCGGTACCCCGTCGGTTCAGAAAGTGATCGATTTTGCGCGCGGCGAAGAGGGACAGGCTATCATCGCCCGCTATCATGTGCCGGTTCGGTAAGGCGCTCTCGACATCCGTCTTGACCCTCTGAACGGCTCCGCCAGCCTGTAAGCGTTTGCCCCGGTACCCGCCCTCTGCGACCGGTCAGGCGTTGAACGACCCGCCGGCCGGACCCACCCCTGCAAAATGGGTGCATCCCAAAAAGGGGGCGAACTTTCCCGTGTCATAGTTGAGGACTAAGCCACGTCCAGTTCACGATCTTATCTCTCTAGGCCAATCAGAGCACTCTCTCCTCGCCTTTGGGCGGTCGGGCCTAGTCGGCCCTCCCTTGTGCGGGGGCTCCGCCCCCGCAACGCCCCCTCTCCTACAACATGCCTGGTCGACCGGGTGTCGATATTCGTAACAGGTGCCCAATCGAAGGTGTCCAGCCAGACCACGTCCCGCCAGTCCCATCAAATCCCCGTAGGTGCCGGCCTTGTGCCTGCCCTCGCACCCGCCCCAACTGACGGACGCCATCGTACGGCCAGGCCTGGCGCGTGCAATGGGTCTCGCCCAAAGACGGTAAACAACCCCTGCCGCCACTGGCACCGATTCCCCGCCAGACTGTTCCCACCCCAATACTGGGATGCACCCCCCCTGCAAATCGGGAGTTGCTCTCCGGCCTGCAATCTGTTATACTTGTGCCCGTTCGGCATGAGCGAGTATGATTTGATAGAGTTGTGTTTCTGAAGTGGGTTCCGCCCACTTTTCTTATTCTAAGGGCTCGTTGCCTGCAGAACCTGTTCGGAACGCTTGTCTACCTGCCTTTCTGTTTTCGTCTGCTGACGACCATACCTTCCAGCCCTTTGCCAGCAGCCAATATGCTGAGTAGTCAAGTTTTCAGGAGTAGTTGAACGAAAATGTCTAAAGAACTCATCGCTGGGATCAATCAGGTCGCGACGGATAAGGACCTCGACAATGAGGTGATTTTCGACGCAATCGAGGCTGCGCTCATCTCGGCCTACAAACGCAATTACGGCTCCGTTGCCAATGTCACGGCTGCAGTGGACCGGGCGACAGGCGAAATGAAAGTATTCGCCGAGAAAGAGGTTGTCGAAGATATCCTCAACCCCAATACCGAGATCCTGTTAGACGATGCCAGAACGGTAGAGCCGTCTTCCGAATTGGGCGATGTTGTATTGGTGCAGAATACACCCGGCAACTTCGGCCGTATCGCTGCCCAGACCGCCAAACAGGTGATCTTGCAGCGCATTCGAGAAGCAGAACGGGACACAGTCTACGAGAACTTTGTCCACAAAGTAGGCGAGACTATCACAGCCCAGGTCCGCAGCGTCGATCTCGTATCCGGCGCCGTCACCATTCTGATCGACGACAGACACGAGAACCTGCTGCCCCGAGAGGAACAGATCCCGTCGGAGAATCTGCGTCGCGGAGACTATATCTGCCTGTATGTGGTTGATGTGCACCGCAGCAGTCGCGGCCCGATGATCAAGCTGAGCCGTACCCATCGCGATCTCCTCCGCCGCCTCATGGAACAGGAAATCCCGGAGGTGCGCGATGGCACCGTCGAGATAAAGGCCATATCTCGTGAACCGGGCGCACGCAGCAAAGTGGCCGTGATGGCCACGCTCCCCGGCGTGGACCCGGTGGGTAGTTGTGTGGGGATGCGCGGCTTGCGTATTCAGAATATCGTGACCGAGCTGGCGGGCGAGAAAATCGACGTCGTCGAGTGGAGCGGAAATCTGCGCACCTACATCTCCAACGCCCTCGGGCCGGCCAAAGTGCAGAGTGTCATTCTTGAAGAAGACAGCAATATCAAAACGGCAATCGTCATCGTACCTGATCGACAACTCAGCCTTGCCATCGGCAAGGCAGGGCAGAACGCTCGTCTGGCAGCCAAACTGACGGGGTGGCGGATCGACATCAAGAGCGAAACCGAAGCCCACGCCGAAGGACTGGATCTGCTGGCAGCCGAGCAGGCTCAGTTGGCCTCCGGTGAACAAGACCTGCTCAGTATGGCGGAGAAGATCTTGCGCGACAAGGAAGAGTCCACCTCAAGCGAAGACACCTTCCGCCAGGCCGCTGAGCTGCTGCAAAGACGCGATGCCGCCAGCAGATCGGCCGACCAGGGCACACCTGCCGAGTGGCCCGAAACCTTCCCCGCGCAAGAAGAAGGACGCGGACTTGGCGTCGACGCAGAGGAGGCGTTGAGCGCTTTCGAGCGCGCCGCCGCCGCCGTTCAGGAAGAAGAGCCCTCCGGCATTTCCTTCGAAGATTTCGCCGTGGATGAGCCGGAGCCGGTTAGCTTCGGCGAAACACTGGACGACGAGGAAGACGTTAGAGAAGAAAGTGACGAAAGTCCTGATGCGGAAGAAGTGAGCGAACTGCCTGCCCTTCATCCCTCGCAACTGCCAGCGCAAACGGAAGAGCCTGAGCCCGAGCCGGAACGCACTCTCAGACCTGAAGATCTGCCCCAGGTTATTACCGCTGATATGCTGCGCCAGCGTATGGCCGCACGCCAGCAGGGAAGCTCGTCGGGCCCAGTCATCGGTTCACTGGACGATCTGGAAGTGCCTCCCGAGCTGCTCGATTCTTTGGACACGGCTGAAGACGCCGATGATGAGCTTGAAGAACAGGAACCCGGTCGCAGCAGGGCCCGCCGCGGCGGCCAGGCAACGCAGAAGAGGCAGCCAAGGCGTCAGAGAACGCGTCGGTCACGGGGACTCGAAGTCGACTTGGAAGAACTTGATGACGATGGGTTTGACCTGTAAGGTGGCTGCTGGTTCGTGTATCGTGCCTGAACTATTTCATCTGCCGTGCAACACCGGAAATGGCAAAACGGGGAAAGGGATCGAAACAGCGGCGAGGCGCATTCCAGGCTCCCCAACGAATGTGCATTGCCTGCCGCGAGTCTGACGGAAAGCGCGACCTGATTCGTCTGGTCCGGGTTGCTGATGGAGTCCTTTTGGATGAAACCGGCAAAAAGGCCGGGCGCGGTGCCTATGTCCACCCGCAGGTCACCTGTTGGGAAAAGGCGCTGGACGGTGCATTGATACAGAAAGCGCTGCGAACAAAAATCAGCGCCGATAATCTGACGACACTGTCAGCGTCCGTTTCAACTCTTTTGCAAGTGTCGGACGAGACCGCGTAGCAAGGAGCGAGAACGCATCTAAACGGTCAATTGTTGCTTACTGGAATCTCCTCCTCACATCTTTGCCTTTCACGCGGACTGTCAGAACTGTGAACTGTGCGATTGCGGGGAGGGCTGTGGTTACCTGGTATGCTCTTCAAACGTTCCTGCCCAACGCAGATGGAACGTTCCAAAGTGAGGGCGTATTCGCTGATTGACGGGACTTTTCCAATGAATGCAAGCCGATTGTCCGCTCCCTGACATGTGTCGGAATAGTGGGCTAACATTGGCTGTATTGCAGTCTGGGATGGAGAGGGGGAAGGCTACAGGGAAGAGAGGGGTGGTCGTGTAACGACTTGTCTTTCTACCGTAACCGCCTCTTGGCGCCCCGCTTAGGGCCTCCACCGCATGTGCCTGTGCATGCATTCCACCCCAGCCAAAAACCTGTGTAACGTTTGAGAAGGTACACGCAACTCGGAGCGTAAACGCCTCTCAGCTTCCTTCTCTCTGAAGACAGAGGGACGTTTTCGCTGTCAGTTTTAAACGGCATGGCGGCATGTAGAGCTGGGAATCGAAAACGATAGATGAAAGGAAGGCCAAAATGGCAGCCGCAACGAAAGATCCGATGAAGATCCAGAATGGCAGCCCGGCTGACGACGCCTCCAACGGTGAAGCCGCTGGGCTGCCTACTTCCATCATAGTGGAGGAGTATGTAACCGTCCGCGCTCTAGCCGAAAGAATGGATCGCAGTCCTATCGATCTCATCAAAGTGCTGATGCAGTTCGGCATTATGGCGCCCATCGACCAGACTCTCGATCACGATACAGCCGCCATCGTAGGTGAAGAACTCGGAATCGAGGTGCTCTGGCCGGTCGTGGAGGACGAAGAGCCGGAAGAGGCGCCCGACGAAGATCGAAGACCAAAAGAACGGGTGATGATCCAGGAGATCGTGGCCGAAGAAGCGGAAAAAAGCCTCGTGCCCCGGTCGCCCGTTGTGGCGGTCCTCGGACACGTTGATCACGGCAAGACAACGCTCCTCGATCGTATCCGCCGCACCAACGTAGTCGATACCGAGGCCGGCGGCATCACCCAGCATACCGGCGCCTACCAGGTGGAAGTCGACGGCAAAAAGATCACCTTCCTGGACACGCCCGGACATGAGGCATTCACTGCAATGCGGGCCCGCGGCGCGCAGGTTACCGACATCGTCATCCTCGTCGTCGCCGCCGACGATGGCATTATGCCCCAGACCCGGGAAGCAATCAGCCATGCCAGGGCAGCGGGCGTGACAATTGTCGTCGCCATCAACAAGATCGATAGCCTCAACGCCAACATAAACCGCGTCATGGAGGAACTATCAACAGAAGACCTGACACCGGAGGAATGGGGCGGCGAAACCATCACCGTTCCGATCAGCGCGCTCAACGGCGACGGTGTCGACGACCTCTTGGAAAATATTCTCGTCGTCGCCGAACTGGATCAGCATAGTGCCAATCCCAGCGGACAATGTGTCGGTACCGTGATCGAAGCCCAATTGGATAAGCAGCGCGGAATCACTGCAACCCTGCTTGTACAAAACGGGACCCTGAAACGCGGGGATTCGCTGGTCGTCGGCGAGAACTGGGGACGTGTCAAGGCAATGTCCGACTACGAGGGCAATCAATTGAAGAAGGCCGGGCCGAGCACGCCGACGGTAATTCTGGGACTCAATGGCGTCCCAGCCGCCGGCGAGGTCTTCAGCGTAACCAAAAACGACAGAGCGGCCCGTACGCTTGCCGCCGAACGGCAGAACCAAGCCGCTCAGAATATCCGGGACTCCTCACCCCTGCCGATGACGCTGGAGGATATGTTCGCCCGTGTCGAAGGCGGCGAAGCCGAAACCCTCAATATCATCGTGCGGGCCGATGCGCAAGGTACGCTGGCCCCAATCATTCACAGCCTCGAACAGCTTGAAAACGATGAGGTAAAGGTCAAGATCATGCAGTCGGCAGTCGGCGACATAACCGAATCGGACGTCATGCTCGCCGAAACCAGTCAGGCGATCGTCATCGGATTCGGCGTCAACATCGACAAGGCCGCTCTGGTGCGCGCCGAACAGTCCGGCGTCGAGATTCGGCACTATCAGATCATCTACAACCTGATCGAAGATGTAGAACAGGCGCTGAGCGGAATGTTGGACCCGATCTTCGAAGAGGTAGTCACCGGCCATGCCGAGGTCCGGCAGATGTTCCGCGTGCGGCGCGGCGGCTTGATCGCCGGCTGCATGGTTCTTGACGGGGTCGTCAAACGTAACAGCCAGGCCCGGCTGCTCCGCAACGACGCAACCATTATCACAACAACCATCGAAAACCTCAAACGGTTTACCGAAGATGTCACCGAAGTGCGGGCCGGATATGAGTGCGGCATCAACCTCGCCGGCGTCAATTCAGACCTCCAGGAAGGTGACATTATCGAAGTCTTCGAGAGGCAACAGGTACGATAATAGTTTCTGGTTTTCGGTTTATGGTTTATAGTGGGCACGTGTGCCTGACAACCAGAACGAACGACTGACGGCATGGAAACGATGACGACCACAATTCGTCAGGAGCGGGCAGCAGAACTGCTCTACCAGGAACTATCTATCTTGATCGGCGCCGAACTGGATGACCCGGCGTTGGAACTGCTGGAGGTGACCAACGTGGTGGTCAGCCGCGACCTGCGCGTGGCAAAAGTCTACATCCATCAGGATAGCGACATCCAGCGCAGCTTGGTCCTCGCCAGACTCAAGAAAGCCGCCCCATTCCTGCGACGCCAACTGGCCCAGAGCTTAACGTTCCGCGCCGTTCCGGAACTGCTCTTCTACTATGACGATACCCCCGACCAGGCCGCTCGGGTGGATGCACTTTTGCAGAGCATCGCCGAAGAACGAGAGAGTCGTCTACAGGACGAAGGGAGTCCTCTTTCACCTTCGTCCTCCTCACTCTCTTCCCCGGATTTCTCCTCCATCGATGCTCAGAAAGAGGATGCATGACCCTGAACGCCTCCCTGCTTAAGCAGGGTGCTGCATGCGGCCAAGAGGGCGTCCCGCCGCCCCCTCTCCTGCTCAGTCTCCTGGAATCCAGCAACAACATCCTCTGCGTCAGCCATGTGAGCCCGGACGGAGACGCGGTCGGCAGTCTGCTCGGTTTGGGCAGCATTTTGCGTTCGCTGGGAAAACGGCCTGCCCTCGCCCTTCAGGACGAAGCGATGCCGGAGTTCCAGTTTATGCCCGGCGTAGAGAAAATCATCGGGCCGGCAGAGGTCGCGCATAGTTACGATCTCATCGTCTGCCTGGACACATCCAGTATTGACCGGATGGGCACCGTCTACAGACCCGAGATCCACAATCAGGTTCCCCTTGTTGTCATTGACCATCACGTTACCAATACCCTCTTCGGCACCGAAAACTGGGTTGATACCGGCTGCGCAGCCACATGCCAGATGCTTATTCACCTGGCCGATGCCCTGAATGTGCCGCTATCTGAGGAGATCGCCGTCTCCCTTCTGACCGGCCTCGTGACCGATACACTCTGTTTTCGGACCGCCAACACGAATACGAATGTCTTGCAGGCGAGCTTGCGTCTGTTGAACGCCGGTGCAAGTCTGGACTATGTCGTTCGCAATACCTTGGACAGCAGGTCGTTCAGCCTCGTTAAGCTCTGGGGGGCCGGTCTGGCCAATGTGCAGATGGATGACGGCATCATCTGGGCCACTCTCAACGCCGAGAGCCGGCAGCGAAGTGGTGTCGAACCCCACCAGAGCGACGGCCTGGCCAACTTCCTCGTCACCGTGAGAGAGGCCGACATCAGCGCTACTTTCGCCCAACGTTTTGCAAAAAACGGTCAGGAGTTGATCGAATGCAGTTTTCGGGCCAAGCCGGGGTTCAATGTGAGCCAGGTGGCCTTCGCATTCGGCGGCGGTGGACATCCACCTGCCGCCGGCTGCACAGTTCCCGGCACGCTACAGGAGGTCTCGGCACGCGTTGTGGCCGCGCTGCACGAATTGCGCCGCCAGAGTATTGATGGCGATAGGGGATAGAGGACAGGGAGCAGCGCCGGCGACAAACCAGTACCATGACCGATCTCCACGGAATCCTCCTTGTCGATAAACCGGGCCGCCCAAGCCCACAAACGTACGCCGCTGAGCCCGTCTCCGCGGATCTGCCTACCAGCCACGACATTGTGCAACGCGTCCGCCGCTTGAGTCGGCAAAGACGCATCGGCCACACCGGCACACTGGATCCGATGGCTAGCGGACTTCTCGTACTGTGCCTGGGCGTGGCCACGCGATTGGTTGAGTACTATCAGGGGCATGACAAAACATACGAGGCCCGTGTAACATTGGGCCGCGCCACCGATACCTACGACGCTGTCGGCCGGACCGTCGCCCAGGCCCCGGTTCCGTCTCTGACCGACGCCGACGTGGAGGCCGCCCTGGTTGCCTTCCGTGGCCGGACTACTCAGATACCACCGGTCTACTCGGCATTGAAACAGGGCGGTGAGAGTCTGCATCGCAAAGCCCGGCGCGGCGAGGCCGTAAGTGTGGCGCCGCGGGAGGTCACCATTCACCAGATAAGGCTTCTCTCCTATGCGCCGCCCGCAACAATATCTCTCCGGATTCGCTGTTCCGCCGGCACTTACGTGCGCAGCCTGGCCCACGCGCTGGGGCAGGCGTTGGGCACCGCCGGCCACTTGAGCTACCTGCGTCGCTTGGAAGCCGGCCCGTTTTCTGTCGCCGACGCGTCAGATCTGCCTGCAATTGAAAGCGCAGCGGCCGCCGGCAGGCTGGCCGAGCTGCTGCTGGCGCCCGATGCCGGCCTGGGTATGCCCCGACTGACCGTCAGTGAGGAGGAGCAACTCCGGCTGGGTTACGGGCAGAAAATCTACCAAAGTCGCGCACCCGCTGCCCATGAGCCGACCCCTTCCAACTCCTGCAGTTCGGAACGTGGGCGACTGGGTGGGCTTGCGGCCGCCTATGATCAACGCGGCCGCTTCCTGGGCATTGCACGCGCGCGTGCCGCCGAAGGGAACGGAGACGGCACAGTATGGAAAGCCGAAAAGTGGCTCGCCCAACAGTTGGGGAGTCTCTCATAGTCTGCCGCCATAGTGACGAATGCGCATGCAGGTTAAAGAACAGCTTCTTCCTACTTCTCGAATCGCGTAGGGGCAGGCGGGACGCCTTCGTTCCTGCCGGGCAAACCGCCGGAGAGCACGGGTGGCAAACGGAATTCACGTTAAGTACCGGAAACTGATTTGAGATGAGAATTTGGCGCAGCGATCTGCGATCTCTCCGGTTTCCCGGCCCAACTTTTTTGACAATCGGAAATTTCGACGGTGTGCATCTGGGCCATCAGGCCCTCTTGCGTACCCTGCAGACTGAAGCGGCGGGCCATGCGCCCACCGCCAGGACAGCCCTGCTCACGTTCGATCCCCACCCAATTGCCGTACTGCGGCCGGACCTTGCCTTGTGCCTCTTGACCACGCCACAGGAGCGTCTGTGCCTGATCGAGCCGTTCGATCTTGATCTGGGCATCATTCAGCCCTTTGACATGGATTTCGCCAGTCTGACGCCCGAGCAGTTTATGACGCTTCTCGTCGAACGTTTGGGGCTTGCCCGGCTGATAGTGGGACCTGATTTCGCGCTGGGTCGGGGACGCAGCGGCAATGTCGACCTTTTACGAGCGTTGGGTGTCCGGCTCGGTTATGAACTGTCGGTGATCGAACCGTTTGCACGTAACGATGGTGAGGTCCACAGCCGCCAGATCCGTCAGTCACTCTTAGCTGGCGCTGTACAGGATGCCGCGCAGATGCTGGGTCGGCCCTACCAGATCGCTGGCATCGTCGAAGAGGGAGAACGTCGCGGGCGCCAGATCGGCGTGCCCACTGCCAACATCCGGCCCATTCCGCAGAAGCTCGTCCCCGCCAATGGGGTATACGTAACTTGGGCATATCTGCCGGACAGCTGTTCGCCCCACCCTCGCGCCAGCGTAACCAACATCGGAGTGCGGCCCACTGTAGACGGACGCCGGCGACGCATCGAGACCCATCTGCTCGACTATCCAGCGACCGGTGAGCTCGACTCACTGTACGAAAAGGAACTCACCATCTCCTTTGTGTCTCGCCTGCGCGATGAGCAACGTTTTGACAGCCTGGAGGAGCTCGTCGCCCAGATTCAGATGGACATCTCCGTCGCGCGTCGTACGTTGACAGAAATATCGGCAGTTTCCGACTCAATCACAGGGAATTAGGAACTCATCCAGGCGCAGCATTTCCACGAATGAGGGCGCCCCCTAATGCAGCTTCGCGTACAGGTTCTCTTTCAATGAGTCATCGCCGCCGTCCAGCCCCGTTTCCTGCCATCCCACTACTCGTCTGTGCGGTTCTGTTTCTCGGCGCATGCGTTGTTCAACCGATCGGCCCCATCGTTTCTCAAGGCGGCGACGCCGCCGGAACTGCCAATCCAGAGAAAAAGCTGCCGCCGCCGCCTGCAGCACACCCCGATCCGATGGGTGGGACCGCTGACATTGCTCTGATCCATGGAATGGAAGAAGCCATCTCTTGTCTTGCAGGGGGCCAGCCGGTCTTTGCGGTGTTGCAACGCTACGCCAATGTGCGCAATCGACCCCATTTCGAAGGCTGCCTTCTGGGTCGCGTGCCCGCAGGCACACTGGTACGCGTTGAGGCGGTCTTCGGACAGGAGCAAGTGATTCCTTTTGTCTCCCTCGACCGCTCCCTCGGCCGAATTCCAATCGCCGCGCCGGGATTCGATAAGGACATTCAGCCTCTTCTTGAAGAGAACTGCGGCGCCTGTCATAGCGCTGTTGTGAAACAGGGGGAGCTGCAGGTGACCGAGTATGAACCCTTGATGGCCGGCGGACTGAACGGACCCGTAGTACAACCGGGCGTCCCGGCCGCATCCACACTTTGGACGCAGGTCTGGTCCGGGGAAATGCCGCTGGTGGGGGAGCTTGGCAATGACGACAAAGCACTGATTTACGATTGGATTATATCCGGAGCGACCAGGCAGGGCACAGAGCCGGTGCCTGTGTACGAAATGTGGCTGCGTCTGTCGGGCGAAGATTTCAACCCGTTGCCAAATGAATGTTCCCAGGAAGGGGGTACCACTCCCTTTGTCAGCGCACAACTCGTTCTTCCCGCAAGTTGTGCCGCCATTCCCAATGCCGAGCAGATCGCTGCATATCTGCCGAAAGTGGAGACGGCGAATCCAGCGCCTTCTTCGGCCTCAGATGAACCCGCCAACAGTGTTGAATCCGGCGATGGCACAAATGCGGGCGGCAATGCCGGAGCCAAACCGGAAGAAAATACGCAAAACAGTGCTGCCGCCGCCCCACCGCGAGGTATGGCTGCCGGTACTGTTGGCATTCGCGTCTCTCCCCTCAATCTGAGCCCCCCTTCTGAATCCGACCCCTGGCTGGTTCCCCAGGGCGGCTTCTGTGCAGAGCAGTTCCTGGCCGACAAACTACAGGACAAATTCAGCATCACCGCTCTGACTTTTGCCCCGGACGGCAGACTGTTCATCGCCTTGGACCATCCGGCCTCCGGCAACTTCGATCCCAATATCATCTACGATCCCTATAACGCCAGCCGCTCCATCGCCATCTGGCACAGCGTTTCCAGGGACAGTTACTATGAGATCCTTCGCGAATCCAGCCGTGTCACAGGAATGGCCTGGCATGCGGGCGCGCTCTACCTGAATCGTGCCGGTGAAGTGGGGCGCATCGTCGACGGCGGCGGATATGAACCTCTGGCCGGCGGCTTCGCCGTCGCAGGCCATCTTTACCATGCCAACAACGGTCTCGTGATCAGCGACGGCTGGGTCTATGTTTCCGCCGGCGGTGTCCGGGACGGCTACTCGGACGGCATAATCGTTCTTCATGATGGCGAACTTCCCGCCGAAACTCTGGCCACTAACGTGGCTGCCGGCGGCAATCCCTTCGCTGCCCGAATCGTACGCGCCCGGCTCGACCGGCTGCTCGCCGAACGCTCAATCGGCGTTTTTCAGACCGCGGCGCGCGGTGTGCGCAACCCCTACGGCATCGCCGTCGACCCGTTCGGGCGCATCTGGTTTACCGACAATGGCGCCACCAACGTACACGGTGATTTCAACGCCGGCGACGAAGTCGACCTGCTGGACCCGCGTACCCTCTCCGCTGCCGCCAATGCGGGCGACGTGAACGCTACCCCCTTCTACGGCTTCCCGCTGGCGTTGGGCGGGGTCAACAAAGATTGGTGGACCGCTCCTGTGCTGACCCTCCCCAACTCGGCCGCACCCACCGGCATCACTTGGGCCTACGACACCATCTTTTTCGCCAACTACGGGCGCGATCCCGGTCTGTTCCGGTTGGCGAACTCGGGCGGCCAGATTATCGCCGAACGGATCATGCACAACTGGCCCGTACAAGCGGTCACGACTGCACCGGACGGGGCAGTCTGGATCGGGACCGGCGACGGCATGCTGTTCCGCCTTGTTCCCGGCTGCGGCGGCTGAGGAGTGCTGCTTGCGCTTTCTATGTGTATCCGCGCAACTGGCGGGCCACCTCGACTGGGGCGGCTATCTGCCCACGGCTGTCGAACTGATGCGGGCGGGCCACGATGTCCTCTGGGCCACAGGTCGTGAGCTGCAAAGCCATCTCGCGGCACAGAACGTTCCCATCCATATCCTGCAAGAGACCGGCTGGCGCTGGCCGCCGCCGCCCCCGATTCAGAAAGGCACAGCTTCAGAAGAGGAGTTCCAGCGCCTGCGCATGGTCCGCTCATTGGACCAATGGCTGGACGCGGCGCGCGTGCGTGCGGCGACGCTTGAGCTTGTAGAGGTAGCTAAACGTTTCCGCCCGCATCTGATCGTCAGCGAGATGTTCACCGCCGCCGCCGCCATTGCCGCCGAACTCCTGGGCGTTCCCTTCGCCGTCGCCGGTTGGCCGGCCATGCAGACGCAGTCGTCAGGCCCCAAAGCAGACGCGCCCGGCGCAGTCGCAAAACTGGCTCAGGCGCGCGTGGACGAGCTCCTTGCCGATTTTGGCGCGACCGGGGTCAACTGGACGCTGGACGGTCCAGCCGCGCTGCTTTCTCCTTCCTTACACTTGACCTACTGGAGCCCCCGCTGGTATGCCGGAGCCCGGCTGCTGCCGCAGACACAAATGGTCGGCGGGGTCGCTCCTCCTCCCCTGCCGCGCGAATCCCCCTGGCTCGACCAACTTCCAAGCTGTCGTCCATGGATCTTCATCACCCTCGGCACGGCATTTACCAGGGACGTCAACTTTTTCTTGATCGCGGCCCGCGCCGCGGCAGAGGTGGGAGGCGTACCGATCCTGGCGGTCGGCAAAGGCTTTGACGCCGTCGCTACAGAGGGGGGCTGGTCCCCGCGCGAAGTCAAAGCTCTGCGGACCGGACTGCCGCAGTCTTCAGTTCTGGTGGACAGGATCCGTTTTGCAGAGGTGTTGCCCCACACCGCCGCCGCGATCCACCATGGCGGCGCCGGCACGACCCACGCCTTAGTCACCCACGGGATCCCGCAGATCGTCGTGCCTAAGGCCGCAGACCAGGCCCGTCAGGCCAGCGGGGTCGCGCGCAGCGGCGTCGGCTATCATATCCCACCCAATCTGCTGACCGTCCCGCTGGCAGCGGAAGCCCTGCAAAAGATACTGGTCGACGACGCTCCTGCCCGCCTGAACGCCGCCGCCCTGCAAGAGGAGTTTGCCTCCCTGGGAGGCATTCCCAAAGCCGCCCAAATCCTGGTCGCAGCCGCCGAGTGAAACCCCCGTTCAACCGGTCTCACTCGTAATGAATCTCGCTTGCCCCGTTTCGCTTCTCTACCCGGATCAGCTTCTCCGTAGCCTGCTCGAACGAATCGTCGTGGCTGATGATAAAGAGCTGCTCAAAGCCGCGCACGCCCACGATCTGCCGCGCTAGCGCGCCGCGCCTGGTCTCGTCCAGATTGGTGGTTGGCTCGTCAAAGAAGGCGACGCCAATACTGCTCATCTCCTGCAGCAGCGCCAGCCGTACCGCCAGCGCTGCGCTCATCTGCTCGCCGCCGGACAATTGGGAAAATGCCCGATCACGACCATCCACTTCCAGGATGATCCCGTAGTCCTCCTCCCAGCGGAGCGTGCGCGTGTAGTCCTCCATGATCTGGCCGAACAACTGATTGGCACTGTAACTGATCTGCTGGACAAGCGCCTTGGTTACGTGCGGCCCTGCCTCCTGCACCACTGAACGCAGAAACTGCAAGAGCTCCTCCCGCTCCACCAGCAGATCGTGCCGGGATTGGGCAGCGGTGAGCCGCTTCTTCACGATCTGCAGTTGGGCGATCTCCTCCTTCGCCCGGTCGAGTCGTTCACGCCACTGGCCCAGTTCAGTCTCCAGCCGTACACGGCGGCTGCGAAGCTTCTCTACCTGAGCCACCATCTCCCGGAAGCTCTCTTCGTCGAAATCGCGTCTGCTGGCTGCCAACTGTTCGTGTCCGTCCTCGAAACGTTTCTGCGCCGCCTCCAATGCCTTCTCTGCCTCGGCAACCTCTTGCAGGCGCTGAGGGAGCGCCTCGGCTGCAGCCTGATTGCGCCGGTAGAGTTCATCGGCTGTCTGAAACTTTCCCAACTGAGAGGAGATTCGGGCAGTCTCAGCGTCCAGGCCAGCGAATTCTGCCATGCGCCCGTCAAGCTCCGCGAGTGCGTTTCGCTGTTGCTCGGCCTGCGCCCGCTGCTCCTGCAACGCCCTTTCCACCCGCTCGCGTCCTCGCGCCTGCTGGAGAGCTGCGTCTCGCCGTCGCCGCGGGTCGCCCAGTGCCTTTAACGCCTGCTGTAGCTGTTCTACACGTTGCGGCATATGCCGGAGTGCTTCGGCCTCGACACGCGCTTCAGCATGCCGGGCATTGTGTTCGGTCAGTTCCTTCTCAGCTGTCTCGATCTCGTGCTGGCGGGGTAAAGAATGCAGAGTCTGCTCATGCTGCGCAAGGGTGGAGCGCGCCTGTTCCCACTTCGCTTCGGATTGGCGAATCGTCTCTGCCGCATCCATGGCTCTCACATTCATTTCTCTCCACTTTTGGCGAAGACGTTCTAGCAACTGCAGACGATGTTCCGTTGATAGACGCTGTTCGCAGATAGGGCAGACCGCGTCTGCATCCAAGTCTTTCAGTTGTGTGCCTTGCTCCTTAATCGTTTCCATTTCAGGTTGCAGTTGGGAACGTATAGACTTCTGCAACGTGATCGTCTGCTGCAAGGTTTCAACCTGTGTCTGCAGCTGCTCCCTTGAGGATTCGAGTTGCTGGGAGCGGGCTACCTCGACGCGCAAGTGGTCCAGCCTCTTTTTGGCCTTTTCCACCGAAGTCTGTTCCCGCTGTACCCGATCTTCTGCATCTTTCAGCCTGTCTGCCAGGCGTTGGGCATCCCGAAATTCGGCGTCCAGCTTCTCCTGCTCGGATGCCCCGTCCGTTAGGTCCGCCGCAGTCTTCTCCGCCTCCTCGATCTCAGCTAGGGCGCCCTCCTGGGCATCCGCCTGCGTTTCCGCCCGCGCCAGCAGCGTCCGGATGCCGGCCTGCTGTTCCTCCAACCTACGCCGCTGCGCCATCCGTTCATTCACGGCCCGCTGGGCCCGCAGCGTGGCGCCATAGGCTTCATGGCCTGCACGGTTGGCTTCTGTAACTGCAACCGCCTCCTTGCTCTCTGTAAACCGTTGCCGCGCCGCAACCAGTGTCCGCTTTCTTTCGGCCACTAACTGCTGCTGCACCTCTACCATGCGTTGCAACTCTTGCAGCCGTTCCCGATTCGCCTCCATCGTTTGCCGGGCGGATTCGGCCGCAGCCAACTCAGTCTGCGAGTCGCGCAGTTCAACCTCTGCCTTGCTGATGAGGGTCGCCAGAGTGTTGGATTCGTCCTCTACAGTTGGCAGGCGGATCAGTTCGCCTTTTAGTCCACTGACTATTTCTGACTCATTCCTCTGGCGCTGGTTGAGCAAGCTGAGCGGCTCGCGCAGTCTTTCCCACGCCCGGCGGTATTCAGCTACTCTCAGGAACGGATCGAAAACGGCTTTACGGATCCTGGGCGTCTCCAGAAAGGAAATAGTAAAGCTGCCTTGGGGCACGCCCACAGCGTTTCTGAACAGATCCTCCGGCCCGGTGTCAGGGTCGATGTCTAGATGCAGACGCAGGAACTGCATAACGTCAGCTTTGCCTTCGCATATTCGTATGGCGAGTTCCGGATCCAAGATCGCATAGGCACTACTACTGCCACAGCTTCGCACGACCTGATACACGCGCTCATCGTAATCGCTGAGAAAATCGACCGCCACGTTCGCCGTCCTCTGGCCTGCCCGCACGAAATCGGGCCGGCTATACGGAAGATGATCGAAAAGAGCAAAGCCGATGGCCTCCAGTATCGTCGTTTTCCCCGCCCCATTGGGGCCTACGATCGCGTTCGTGCCCGGGCTGAAATCGACCGTTGCCCTTTCGTAGCTCTTGACGTTTTCCAGGGTCAGCGAACGGATCAACATGGCGACTCTTCTCCCTGCAGAACCCTCTCCCCGCCTCTTGCCAATTCCTCCAAAATCGCGTCGGCAGAAGCGCCGCTGACGGCCAGCTGTTTGATCGCGAGCGTCAGTTCGGTCCATGCGCTGCTTCGGTCGCGGAACCGGTTGTCCCGTTCGAGAAGACCGGCAATTATCTGCCGCTCCAACTCCCGTCGGCTGAGATGCTGATCGGCCCCCACTGCAAACTCCGAGGCTCGCGTGTCATCGCGTACAAAGCAGAGCAACGGCTTGTATTGCTCTTCAACTACCTGCTCCAGCCGTTTCAAGTCCAGTCCGCCGCGGTCGAAAGGGAGCACTCCGCTCAGCCGCAGCTCGACCACCGGTTCTTTACCTCTGAACTGACGGCGCTGACGCTCGATATAACCCCGGCACTCTCCGACCAGGTCGGCCGGCGTCTCGCACGCGTCGACCTTGAAGAACAGGCGTTCAAATGCACGCCGGGGATTTGCGTGCAAGACTGGGCGGTGCTTGGGCTCCGCCCCCGTATCTACCTCCACAAGATAGTATCCCCGCTCCGGCCAGGCCGCCTCAGTCAGTGAGTTGGTCTCCGGGCTGCCGGGATTGTAAATCCAGTCGTCGAACTCGAAAGGTTTATGGAAGTGGCCCAGCGCCAGATAATCCACGTGGGGTCGCAGAGGAGCCAGCTCGCGGTGGCTCAGCGCGCCGCCTTGGTGGTCGAGAACTCTCTCAACGCCAGCGTGCGCCATGAAAATCGTGTACTCAACTCCTTGTCTGTCGGCCGCCGCCAGCGCACCCGCCACCCGCTGCACGACCGGTGCCGCGGCACTGCCGTAGTAGCGCATACCGTAGACCCGCAAGCCCGGTACCGGTTCCACATAGGCCCCCTCGCGTCTTTCGTAAGGCGGGAGCCCGACCTCCTCCCCGTCAAAATGTGGGTTGAGCAGAACCAGCAGTTCCCGCTCTGCCAGAAAACGTACCCAGCCGATACTGTCGCGATAGTAGGCCAGTTCATGGTTGCCCTCCACCGCAAGGCAGGGTATGCCTGCCTCTTTCAGCCGTTCCAGCCCCGTGATGGCATGACTAAGCGTAATCGGGTCGATAGCGCGTCTTTCAAAAAGATCACCGGCCAGCAGTACGAAATCAACCTTGGAGCCTATGGCCGCTTCGATAATCTCAAGATAGGCGCGGGTGAAGTCGTTCTGACGCTCCCGGCTGTTGTACTGACGATAGCCGAGATGGCAGTCGGCCATGTGGAGAAAGGTAGCGCGCATAGAGTGCCCCAGCGGTAACCTGAACTGTAATGTGAAGAGGAGTTCGGCTGCAGGTCAACGCGCGGCATCGCCCGCGAACTGCGGTCAATCTTTGTCGTCTTTCTCAGCGGAGATGAACAGACTGAGGAGAAAGCTGACGAAACTGATGACGATGGCGCCCAGGAAGGCGGGGCCAAAGCCGTCTACCTGGAAATCGACGTTAAGCAGACCGGCCAGCCAGCCGGTCAAAAGCAGCATCAGAGCGTTGACCACAAAGGTGAACAGACCGAGCGTGACCAGAAAGGCCGGGCAGGTCACCACCTGGACAATCGGTTTGATGACAGCGTTGACAACGCCAAAGATCAGGGTGACCGCCAGCAGGCTGCCGAAATCCAATTGACCACCGGCGCCAAACTGAATACCGTCAATCAGTGTTGACGCTACGTACAGGGCGATGGCGTTCCCGACCAGCCGAATAATAAGCGTCATCGGTGTCTACATGCGTAGGCGCATCGTGTACAACGTGCTGCGCACGGCAAAATCGTGGTCCAGCAGCGTCTGCGCCGCGATTTCGTCCTGTGTGCTCACAGTGGCCCGCAACGGCCAGCGGGGAGAATCCTGCAGAAGTGCCAGTGCGCTCAAGACCAGGGGTTGGGCATACTGTTCCTGGGCGTCGGGCCGCAGCCAGAGACGAATATGGTGCTCCCCCTGCCACCATCGGGCGGTCACCTGGATTGCACCTTCAAAGCGGCTGCTGTAATCGCGGATCGCGTAGCGGTAGATCCGCTGGCGGCCGACGAGCCTGTTCACCAGTTCACCAATGCGCTTTTCGAGTGGAACCTGGAAGTCGTCTCGCCTTACGGCCCGCCACCATTGGAATTCGGCGTTGGGCCGGCTGGTGGCCAGATCATAGAGCAGGTTGCCGTCGGACGGAGAGAACGCCCGCAGGTTGGACAGTACCGGCAATGCGACCCGCCTCGGCCCGCCAGGCGCGTAAAGTTCGGTCGTCCCCCCCATGTTTTCGAAGCGAAGCCGTTCATAGAGGCCGCGTGCGATCTCGTTTTCCCCTCGCACTTGCAGCACAGCCCAGGACCCGCCCATGTCGCGGATGTACTCCAGGGCATGCTCCATGAGCGCACGACTGATTCCGCGCCCGCGCCAAGCCGGGGAGACGGCCACATTTGCGATCTGCCAGCGCCCGCTGCCGCTGGCCGCGCGCTGCACCGTTACGTTTCCCACAACCCGCTTGTTCTCCACCCAGACAAAACCGTTGAAGACATTCCGAAATTCGCCGGTACTGCGGTAAAGAATGCGCACCAGCCCGCTCATATAACCGAGAATCCGCAGCTCGCGCAGCGCAGCCTCGCCCTGTTCATCCAGCTCTTCGGCAAAAGCCTCGGTGATCAATCTGGAAACGGCGCGCAGATCACGCCCAACATCAAAGGGCCGGATGCCCCGCTGGGGGTCTCGAAGACGGCTGGCCGCGGCGGGCCGCGTTAAGGCAACCATTTAGAGGAAGGAGAAAGGCGCCCAGCTATTCACTGCGCAACGCGGACTAGCGCCGGGCGCAGGATCCGGTCCTGGATTCGATAGCCGGTGCGTAAGGTCTGAATAATGTGCCCGCTGGGAACATCTTCGCTCGGCTCATTCGAAATGGCCTCATGCTGATTCGGGTCGAATTCACCACTCTTGGCCAGCGGCTCGACCTCTGAACTGGCCAGTATTTCCAGAAGCTTCTGCTGAATCTGCTCGAATCCTTTCAACCAGGCCTGGTCCTCTCCCGGTACGCCTTTCGGCACGTTCTGAAAGGCCAGTTCGAGGTCATCGAGAACGGGCAGTAGCTGACGTAACATGCTTTCTGTGGCGCGCTTTATGCGCTCCTCGTTCTGCCGCTCGCGGCGTTTGCCCGCATTCTCATATTCGGCGACGGTGCGCTGCATCTTGTCGAGGTGGCTGGCAGCCTGCACCTGCGCCTCCTCCAATTCCGACTGAAGCCGGACGATCGTCTCTTCGAGCGTTTCGTCCCGTTCTTCAGCCTCTTCACTGTCGGATACATCGCTTGCGTCAGACTCCTCCGCCTCCAGAACAGCCTCTTCAGGCACCTGACCGTTATCCGGTTCTACCGCTGCGTTTTCTTGTTTACTCATGTATGGTCCTGTTACGCAAATATGTTGTCTAACGGCTTGGGCCGTAGAGTTGGTGCATCAGTTCGTTCAGAAGTGTGGCGACATACCGCACTGCCCCAACTGTCCGGCCGTAAGGCATTCGCATCGGGCCGACTACGCCCAGCAGGCCGCCGACCCGGTCCGGTACCCCATAGCGGCTGAGTACAAGGCTGATGTCCTCCATGTCGCCAAAACGGCCCTCTCCGGCAATCATCACCTGTACGTCGCTCAACTCCATCACATCATCGTAAATCTCTTGCAGCAGCGTGCGCTGTTCGAATACCTCCACGATCCGGCTCACCTGCGGCCCGTCCGTGAATTCAGGCTCGGCCAGCACCTGTGCCAGCCCGTGTCGATAAACGCGGTCAGTGATCTGCTCTTCCGACTGGAGTAGGGTGTTCAGCACAATCTCGCCCACGTCGCGGGTGAAGCCAGTGAACCCCTCCAGCTTTTCCGGAAGATCGGCAGCCGTGGCCCCGGAGATTTCACCGTTGAGCTGGTTGCTCGCCCGGCTCAGCTCTTCCTGAAAAATCGGCTGTTCCAGGGTGATCAACTGCTGTTTCAGCGTGCCCGTGGCCAGCACCAGTACCAGCAATACCACCGTATCCTGAATGCCGATCAACTCCAGGTGTTTGACCCGGCTCGAAATGGAGCGCGGGGAGGTCGCCAGCGCCGCACCCGTGGAGGCTTTGGCCAGGACCGCCGTGCTGAGACGCAGCCACTGATCTATCTCCCTCCGGGCCTGATGGAACTGATGGCGAATCATGTGACGCTCATGCGACGGCAGATCGGTGTGGGCCATCAGATTGGCCACAAAATACCGATAACCGCCGTCGGTGGGAATGCGGCCGGCGCTGGTGTGGGGGTGGGTCAGCAGGCCCGCCTTCTCCAGCGCAGCCAGATCGTTGCGAATGGTTGCCGCGCTGACACCAAGATCGTACTTTTTCGCGATCGACTGGCTGCCCACCGGCTGGGCATTCTCCACATATTCCTGGATGACGATCTGCAGCACCTGTTTACGGCGCTGGCTCAACTGCAATTCGGTCATAACCTGCTGGCAGATAGGATTGCCGCCTGTCTCCCTCCCCTCTGGCGCGCTGAATGTGCGGCCGGTGGAGGGCAAGTCGCACGGTCGAACAGTTGGCAGCAATTAGACGTTTGAGAATTGCCCTTAGCACTCTTGTGATGGGAGTGCTAACCAAGTCAAAAGTGTAACAAACCGGATAGAGGGTTGTCAAGGATTTTGAGTTGTTTCAATAGGCGTTTTTGTTTGTCCCGAGTAGCCACTGGCCTAGTGTGCGAATAATAATTTTGATGTCCAGGGCCAGTGACCAGTTTTCGATATACCAGAGATCGTACTTTGTCCGCTCCTCGATCGACGTGTCGCCCCGCATCCCGTTTACCGCCGCCCAACCGGTCATCCCGGCCTTTTCACGGTGGCGGTCCATATAGCGTGGAATCATCTGCCGAAACTGCTCCACGTAGACCGGTCGTTCCGGACGCGGCCCGACCAGGCTCATTTCGCCAAAGAGAACATTGATCAACTGCGGCAGTTCATCGATATTGGTGCTACGAATGAAGGCGCCCAATTTGGTGCGCCTGGGATCGTTCTCGACCGTCCAGCCTGGCCCGGATTCTTCAGCGTCCTCACGCATCGAGCGGAACTTCAGTATCTTGAACGACTTGGCATCCAAGCCCATCCGTTCATGTGTGTAGAAGACCGGCCCGGGGCTGTCCAGCTTAATCAAAAGCGCCACCAGCATCAGGAAGGGGCTGAGAACGACCAGGCCGATAGCGCTTCCCACCAGGTCCATCCCGCGCTTCAGTGTCAGTCTCCAGCCCTGGAGGGCCACGTCCCGCACTGTGACCAGGGGCAACCCGCCGAGATAGCCAATCGTCACTTCACTGGCCATAATCCCGAACGCATCCGGCAGCACGCGAATACCGACCTTTTCGCGCTCACACAGGCTGATGATGCCGATCAGCTCCTGGTGGGTACTTTCCGGCAGGGCGATGATCACTTCGTCGACTGCAAATTCGTCAATAATTCTGGGGATGTCGGCGACGCCGCCCAGAATCGGCACATTCAGAATGGAACGCGTACTGCTGTTATCTACGATCCCGATTACCTGAAAGCCCAGTTTGGGATTGGCCTGTATCCTCTGCAGGATCATGCGCCCGGAGTCGCCGCCGCCGATGAGCAGAACCCGGTCCCCGCCGATTCCTCTGGCCTGGGCATTCCACTGTATCTGCGCATGCAACGTCCGGCCAACTGTCAAGATGATGATGTTGAGCAACCAGGCATAGCCCAGGAACGTGCGGTGGTAAACGAAATCCCGCAGAAAAAGGCTCACCAGAGCGACGGTTAGGAGCGTGCAGAGTGTCGTAAGTTTTGCGGTGCGAAAAATCTCATCCAGCTGACCGAGCGGCCGGCGGCGCTGGTACATGCGCTGCGAAGAGAAGAGCGACAGCAGCACCAGTGACTGCGTCACAGGCAATGGCAGGAACTCCAGAAATGGACCAACAATGATATCCGGCTGCAACTCCATCAGACGCGGCGTCAGGTTCATCTCAGTGAGCCGGTGGGCCAGAAAGAATGCAAGCCACGTGCACCCTAAATCCACAATCGCCAGCGAGAGCGCGAAAACAAGCTGGGCGCGCTTAGGCACGCCCGGCCGCTGGGCGCGCAGGGCCGAGTACCTCCCGTTTGGACTGGAGAATACGCCCTCCTCGAACGCAGCCACATCTTCCGCAGTCGCGGACGGCCGCGATTCTGTCGCAGCCTCCTCGTTAAGTTCTGATGTCGGCCGAACCGGTGACTTCCACATCGTGCCTCTTGCTTTAGACCATCAGTGGGCGACAAGTAGCTTTCCGCAACTGACTTCACGAAACTCTGGCGGACCGGTCTTCGATATCGCTCGTAACGCGAAACTCCCCTAAATCCGCTCCTGTCGCAGTTTCCAAAGCCGGATGGCAATGTCAACGCCGCCAATCAGAGCAATACTGAGCCAGATAAGTTTGTCCAGTACCCATGAACTGTTGGCCCGGTAATGTTTGCGATAGAAGATCCACATCGCTTCATAAAAGGCGCGGCGGGCCTTGCGGCTTCTGCGGCTGGAGGCCTCTTTGACATGCGTGATCTCGACCTCGCCGTTATACCAGACTTCCCAGCCCGCGCTCTTGATGCGCTTTGCCCAATCAAGGTCTTCGCCGTACATGAAGTAGGCCTCGTCCAACAGCCCGACCTCCAGAATCGCCTGCGTGCGCACCTGCATATATGCGCCCACGACCGAATCCACAGGATGCACCGCATCCTCCGGCAGGTAGCTCAGATTATAGGCATTGAAACGCTTGCTTTGCGGAAAAAGCCGGCTCAGACGGGTCATGCGGCAGAAGCTCACCCAGGGTGTGGGAAAGCTGCGCCGGCAGGCCAGATCGAGCGTCCCGTCCGGCCGCCGCACTCGCGGACCGGCTACCCCGAGGTCGGGCCGTTCGTCCATGAACTGTATCATGTCGGCCAGTGCGTTCGCCGGCAAGACAGTGTCATTGTTAAGAAGGAGAGTGTAGCGCGGAAGAGGCCCGTTGCGCGGCGGTTGGCGGCCAGAGAGGCCGAGCTGGCGTAAAGCCAGGTTGTTGCCTGCGCTGAAGCCGAGATTGGTTTCCGAAACGATCAGGCCTGCTTGGGGGAAGCGGTCGCTCATCATGGCGACGCTGTCATCACTGCTGCCGTTGTCAACAACACATACCGTGTAGGAAAAGTCCCCGGCAGAGGCGAACACCGATGTCAGGCATCCGGACAGGAGAGCGCTGGCGTTGTAGTTGACAATGACTATGGCGAGGTCTATTCCCTCTGCAGACGGAATAGATCCGGAGGACATCCCACTCGTTGGCAGCGTTGACTGCGAGCCGCTGCTCTCAATCCATTCTGACCAGACGACGTGGCGAGGAGACTGCATTTTCTGAGTTTCTGTTCACCCGCTGCTCAACTCTCCAAACGGTTGAAAGGGGCCGCGGGCGGCATATGTGAGTGAAAAAAGGCTGTGATCAGTGCGACCGCTTAGGGATGATCAACTGTCGCACAGCGCAGAACAGGCGATAAAAAAAGTCAGGCAGATTTCAGATCTCACAGCCGGAACCGTCTGCTCTAAGTGCGTCTGATTCTAGCACGGCATGTTGCTTACGCCAAAGCGTTTGTCTGAACTACCCCCTGGGTTCACTGTATATCGGCGGCAGTCTCGGATCCGACTGGCTGGCGGCAAAAAGTGAATTTGACGCCAAAGGTGTTTACCATCCGTGTTCGTGCTGCTGGCTGTGTCATTCCCTGTTCAAGGTTGAGCGAGCAGAAAGCCGTCACACCCTCTCCCACCTACTTGCGGCGTAGCGCAACTTCCAGCACGCGGTCTGCCGTCAGGTCCGGCAGCAGGAGTGCATCGGCTGCGGCCGCCAAAGCGCCAGCCGAAAGAGACTCCCCTGCACTGCCCATGTCTTCTTTTTCGTATCCTGGCAGGGCACCCTGGGGAATGAGGCCGATCAGTTCGCTGCGGTCGAGCTCGACGGCGTGGCGGGCGGCCTGGCGGCGAATGGCTTCTACGGCCGTGCGCGGGGATGTGGCGCGATAATCGACGAGATTCATGCTGACCTGTGCCCGCCCATCGACAAGGAGGCCCAGGGCTCGGATCGCCGGCAGCCCGCCGTCGCGCTCGCGGATCTGGTGGGCGATTGTTCGGGCGACGCCTACATCGGCTGTGCGCAGGAAGACGTTGAAGGCGATGAGGATAGGCCTGGCCCCGACGACCACCGCGCCCGCCGGCCCCACCTTGGCAGGGCCGAAATCAGGTTCACGCCGCGGGTTGTGAATATCCCGGACGAGGGCCTCATATTCCCCCCGCCGGACGTCGGCCAGATTGCGGCGCTCAGGTCTGGTGGCCGCTTCGCCATAAAGGTAGACGGGCACATCCAGCTCTGCTCCGATACGATGACCCAGTTGCCGGGCCAGGAGAGCGCAATCTTCAAGTCGAGAGTTGCGAATCGGCACGAGCGGGACCACATCGGCCGCACCCAGTCTGGGATGGACGCCCCGATGGCCCCTGAGGTCAATGCGTGCGACAGCCACCTCGACCGCGTTGAACAGCCCCTGCAAAACCGGTTCCGGCGGGCCCGCAACCGTGAGAACGGTGCGATTGTGGTCTGCATCGCTGGTGCGATCGAGAAGCCGGGCGCCCGACATCTGGACTGCTGCCGCCAGCTCGTCGATGACATCGGTGCGGCGGCCCTCCGAAAAGTTGGGAACCGCTTCGATGATTGGGATGTCGCCGGAACTGTGACTCATCTGCTGACGGGTTGAAAAGCGGCCGTGAGGTAGGCAGAGTCGGGCACGCGCAACAATCTTTCCTGCCCCCACTGCCCGTCTGAACCACAAAGTGATGAACTGGGGGCTGGACCGTGATAGCCGGATTCAAATTATCCGGCTCGTCCCAGAAGCCACTTCACGAGCAGGAGAATGGCGAACGCGGTCGCCATAAGGACAACCGACAAGGCCAGAGCCACGTCGAGATCCAATTCGAAGCCGATATAGATGGCAAGGGGCATCGTCTGCGTGCGCCCGGGGTAGTTGCCGGCGAATAGGATCGTAGCGCCGAAATCACCCAGAGCCCTCGCCCACGTCATAACCAGCCCGCCCAGCAGGGAGGCGCGGGCGAGAGGGACCGTTACAAAGCGGAAGATCTGCCGTCCGTCCGCCCCGTCCAGTGCCGCAGCCTCTTCCAGCTCAACCGCGCTGCGACTGAGACCGCCGATCGCCGCGCGAATGTAGTAGGGCGAAGCGACAAAAAGCTGTGCAAGAATGACCGCCAGCGAAGTAAAAGCGATCTCTATTCCCGCCACCGACAGCCCCTGCCCCAACATCCCCCGGCGGCCAAAAGCCATCAGCAGGGCCAGTCCGGCAACGGCAGGGGGCAGGACGGTGGGCAGATCGATCAGCGTGTCCAGCGCCCGGCGACCCCGAAAATGCCGCCGGGTCATCAGCACGGCCAGAGGTGTGCCCAGAACGATCGCCAGTAGCGTCGCTGTGGCAGACGTCCACAGGCTCAGCACGATAGCCCGGCGAGCCACAGGCTGGGCCAGGTGCGTGCCGATGTCGGTCAACTCTGTGCGCCAGATCAGTGCCAGCAGCGGGAGAGTCAGAAACAGGATCATGGGCACCGCTGACCAGAAGAGAGCAATGCCCGGTCGCGACAGGCGCCCGGAGGAGCGCTGGCTGTCCCGCGCCCGGTCGACGGAGATGCGCATCGCCTCGGCGGCTTCAGTCGTTCGCATGGTCCGATGCCTCAGCTGCCGCAACGTCTATGCCTCGCCCCGAGCCTTCACCCCGGCATCCGGTCGAAAAGCCGTGCGACTCCAGCACTGCGGTGCCTTCTTCAGAAAACAGGAAGGTAACAAAGGTTGCTGCCTGCTCCGGCTGCTTGCTGTCCTGGGTCAGAGCGATCGGATAGACCGCTGAGACGTTGAGATGGGCTGGAATCTCCATGCTCTGCAACTCTGTACTGCCAACGAGGTCGCTGGCGTAGACGACACCGGCATCGGCCTCGCCCAACTGCAGTTTGCTGAGAATGCCCCGTACATTCTGTTCTTCTGACACGATGTTGGCCTCGAAACCGGCGCGAAATTCGGGCCCGAAACGGTCGTTCTGCTCGGCATTGGCCAGAAACTGCCGCGTGTACTGCCCGATCGGCACCGCCTCCGCGCCGACAACAATCTTATGACCGGGCTGGGCCAGCTTCAGCAGAGATTCAAGACCCGGCGCGGCGTCGGAACCTCCCGTGACCCCCAGGCCGTAGCCGATCATCAGCCGGTTGCAAGCGAATGTTTTCACGCTTTTCATTTCAATCCGTCCGGCGTCAACTGCCGCCTGCATCTGCATCTCGTCAGCCGAAGCGAAAATGTCGGCGCGCGCCCCTTCGCGCAGCTGACCGGCCAGCTGCTGGGAACCGGCAAAGTTGAATTCGACGTTACCTGTGTGGCTGCTGCGGGTGAACGAACCGGCTGCCTCTTGGAAGACATCGGTTAGGGACGCGGCCGCGAAGACCGTCACTACGACCGTTTCCGATGATGGCGCGCTGCCCGTAGCTGGCCCGCCGCAACCGGCCAGAAGTAGACTGCCCAGCATCAGCACGGCCGCTGCGTTGAGCAAACAGGCACGCGGCAATGCCCGATTCAAGGCATGCGTATCCCTCTGCCATACGCTCTTCCTTCCCCACTGAACTACCGTGTTGAAGTCAAGCGAACAAGATCTCCTGGACGCCGCCACAGTCAGCCTGAGGGCAGTATTCGTCGAAGGCAGCCACAGTGATGACACGAATTGGACGATAGCAGTGAGCCGTGGCCGTGTCAAATTTAGACCGTTTCCACTCTGAAGCCCGGCTGTTCGGCGGACCGAGGCGGCTGCGAAATATGAATGGCGCCGGCTTTCCATTCTGTTCTGGTCAGTATGGTATGATCGACAGATGGCGCCGGTAACACAGCGCGGCTTCGCCGGACGCTGGGAGGCGTCGCAAGTTGAGCGCCGACCGGGCCAACATCTCCAGGCCCGGTGTGCCAGCACTATGATAGGGGGAGCGGTGACAGATCAAGCAGTTGAATGGGATGAGTTCGTCAGCAACCATAGCGCCGGCCATCTCTTGCAGACGCACGAATGGGCCACCCTGAAATGCCGCTTCGGCTGGAGTGCCAGACGCGTTCACCTGCCGCAGTCCGCAGACCAAGGCCCCGCGCAGGCCGGGGCGCTGCTCCTCTTTCGCAAAGTCATGGGCCAGGTCCTGGCCTACGTCCCCAGAGGCCCGCTTGTAGACTGGTCCGACGCGACGCAGACGGAAGCAGTCGTGGCGAGCATGTGCGATGTTGCCCGGCAGGAAGGGGCGTTCGCGCTGAAAATCGAACCGAGTCTTCTCGACACGGCAGCAAACCGGCAGCGTCTTAGTACGGCCGGCTTCCAGCCCAGCCCCCATTCGATTCAGCCTCGCAGCACCGTTGTCGTCGATCTACAGCCGGACGTCGATGCGATCCTGGCGCAGATGAAGAGCAAGTGGCGTTACAACATCCGCTTGGCCGCGCGCAAAGGCGTAAGCGTGCGTAAGCTGGAGGCGCATGAGCTGCCCCTGTTCCAGCAACTGATGGAGGAGACGGCAAAGCGGGACGGCTTTTCCGCCCACAGCGCAGCCTACTACCGCGATGCATACGAACTGCTGGCCTCCCGCTGGGGCGCCTTCCTGCTGGCATCGTATGAAGGCGAACCGCTGGCCAGCATTGCCGTCTTTGCCGTCGGTTCGACCGCCTGCTACCTGTGGGGGGCCAGCAACAATCGCCATCGCAACCTTATGCCCAATCACGCACTCCAATGGGAAGCCATGCGCTGGGCCAGGGAACGCGGCTGCGCACGCTATGATCTCTGGGGCATCCCCGACGAGATCGGCGCCGTCGCCACCGGACTCTGGGAAGAAGGGCGCAAGACCGTTTCCGCCGAGAAGGCGCCGGTCGATCTGAATGCGCTGCCAGCCGGGGATCTCTGGGGCGTCTTCCGATTCAAACAGGGTTTTGGCGGCGCAGTTGAGCGCACAGTCGGCGCGTGGGATCTCCCCGTGCGGCGACAGGTCTACAATCTCTACCAGGGCGCACTGCTGGCGAAGGACCGGGCTGGCAGGAACTTGCACGCGGCAAGGAAGCAGGACGAGCGAGGGAAGACCGCCTCCCCTTCCTCCCCTGCGGTAACCATGGAGCCGGTGATGACGGCCTCAGCGTGGGAGGATCTGTTGGCGCAGCTGCCGCCCGACCGCAGCCACGTACTCCAAAGTTGGTCGTGGGGCGCCGTCAAGGGTGACAGCGGTTGGCGCGTTGAGCGCTGGCGCCTGCTGCGCGGCGGTCGCCCCTTGGGGGCCTTTCAGTGGCTGTCGCGGCAGCCTACCGCAGGGCTGCCCTTGCGCGTTGCTTACGTGCCTAAGGGCCCGCTGCTGGACTGGTCGGACGATGAAGCAGCTGCACTGGTATTGGCGCAGATCGAAGATCTGTGCCGGCGGCGGGGCTGCCTTCAGGTGAAAATCGATCCCGACGTCGACGAAAGGGACAGTGAGGGGGTCCGCCTGAAGCAACTGTTGGCCCAGCGCAACTGGCGCTTCAGCCCGGAACAGATCCAGTTTAAGAACACCGGCTTCACCGACATCACCCGGTCCGATGAAGAACTGTTGGCCGCGTTCAAGAGCAAATGGCGCTATAACATCCGGCTGGCCGAACGGCGGGAAATCACCGTCCGCTACGGCGATGTTGCAGACCTGCCGGACTTCTATCGACTCTACCAGGAAACGAGCGCCCGCGATGGTTTTCTGATCCGACCCTTCGCCTACTACGACGCCTTGTGGCGTATGTTTCTGAAGATGCAGAAGGACGAAGGGAACCTGACCGGGGGAGCGCTGCTGTTGGCCGAGCACCCGCAGGAATCTCAGCCGGTTGCCGGGTTGTTCCTGCTCCGTCACGGTCGCCAAACTCTCTATTTCAACGGGGCCAGCAGTGCACGGCGGCGCCGCGACATGCCCAACTACCTGCTACAGTGGCGGGCGCTGCAGTGGGCCCGGGCCCAGGGCTGCACGGTCTATGACTGGTGGGGTGCGCCGGCAAACCCGGAAGATCCGGCTGATCCTCTCCAGGGCGTGTGGCGCTTCAAAGAGGGCTTTGCCGCCCGCATGGCCGTGCACACGGGGGCGTGGGACTGGTCGCCCAGCCCGCTGCTATGGCACGGCTATCACAGGGGGAAGTCGCTGCTGCTGGAACAGATGCGCAAGCGGCACCGCTAGCAGCCCGATGGCGGCCGAACATCCACCGGCCGCAGAGAGCCTGCCTACCCGGAGAGTACGGAGCCGTCGGGGATGTCGACCGGTGTGTCCGAACTGTTTGACAAACTGACTTCGCCTTCCACCTTGACAGAGGAGCCAAATGTGTAAGGGCCTGCAACCGAAAAACTGCGGCACCGGAGCAGAGAGGGCGGCCCGTGCGGAAACCGCTCCTCGATCTGGTCGATGAACTGGTAGAAGCGGTCGTCCAGTTCGACAAGGGGGGCGCCCCCAGGGAAGGGACCGCTCCCCCGCCGCGGATCCAAACCGACGCGCTGCGCCTGGCTTAGCCGGTAGGCATCCGACCGCAGCGCAAGCAAGTCATTACATCGTTTGACCGGCAAAAAGCGGTCGCGCGGCACCTGGATCGCCTGCGCGCCGTCGAACGCGGAGATCGCCAGGCCTACCGCGGTTTCCAACTGGAAAACCGGTGGCGAGTCCGGGTGGGAAGGGTCCACCGGCTTGTTGTTGACGATCATCGGCAGATCCAGGAAACCGTCCCGTTCCTGCAGCAGCTCTCGCAAAGTGGGCAGGTGAATCCACAGATTGTTGGTATTGAACAGCCGGTAGCGGTCAATGTCCTGAAACTGCTCGACCTCCTCCGGTGGGCACTGGGCGATCTCCCGCAGCAGGAGCCGTCCATCAGGGCTCTGGGCAAGGTGGCCCCCCTTGCGGTCGGCCGCCGTGCGAGCGGTTACCTCCATCAGAAAGGGTAGGCGGCGGGCCGCGAAATACCCGAGAATATCGGTGTCGACAGTTGCGCCAAGGTTGTCGGCGTTACTGATGAACATGTACTCGTACCCAAGTGAGAGCATCTTTCTGAGCAGGCTGCTCATGTGCAGAGTGAGGTAAATGTCACCATGCCCGGGCGGGCACCACGCCTTGGTCGGGTCTTGAGGCCACTCAACGGGCTGCAGATTCTCCTGCCAGATCTTGGGTACTTTGTTTTGCAGAAACGTCTGCGGCAGGCTGCCAGCTTCACCTATGGTTAGCTGTGGGTAGGCGGTAAGCGCCTGTTGTGTTGCTTCCTGCGTGCTGTAGCTGTTCATGAAGATGAGGGGCAGTCGGGCCGTCATCTTCTGGCGCAGGTGCAGGACATGGCGGACGATAATATCGAGAAAGCGCAACCCGTCTTTCACCATCAGCAGCGATCTCGGCCCATGCAGACCCATCGTCGCGCCCAGGCCGCCGTTAAGTTTCACAACGACGAGCCGGCTGAGCGCGTCCACGCCCTCTTCATGGAAACCGATGGCCGTGGAGTTGTCCGCTACATCTGATGGTGGACGTGCGCTGGCGCCGGGGATGTATCCTGTGGCGCCGTCGCAGAGTTGGGCGTAGTAATGTTCAAAACTGCGAATCAGCAGGTCGTCCAGACCCGCGCCTTCCATCTTCTCACGAACCGGTGCGAACGACACCGTGGGTATTAGAACCATTCATTAACCTCGGACTTGCCTGACGCTTGGGGCACCTTGATCGTTGCAGCCGTTCTCCCGTTACCAGCCGACCGCGCAGCCGTCCTTGCGCGGGTCGCTTCCCCCGGTCAGGACACCGCTTTCCGGATCGCGGACAATTATCTGTCCACCTCCGAAACCGCTTCGCCCCGCACCATTCACCGGAACCGCCTGATGTCCGCGGCGGGACATTTCAGCCAGGATATCGTAATCCCAGCCCTCCTCGATCGACAACAGGCCTCCGTCTTCGTCCGCGCCCAACCCTGCATGCGGGCCGCTCAAAGACCAGCGCGGCATGTCCAGGGCCTGCTGCGGGCTCATGCCCAGAGCCACCATGTTGACCAGCATCTGCAAATGTCCCTGGGGCTGCATATAACCTCCCATCACGCCGAAGCTGGCATGCAATGCGCCGCCCCGGGTCGTCATCGCCGGGATTATCGTGTGATAGGGGCGCTTGTTCGGAGCGAGGCTATTGGGATGGTCGGGGTCAAGCACGAAGAGCGCGGCCCGGTTCTGCAGGCTGACCCCGCTCCCGGGCACAACCAGCCCGGTGCCCGTTCCCTGGTAGAGGCTGTTGATGAAACTGCACGCATTCCCTTCGCCGTCCGCAGTGGACAGATAGACGGTATCTGATCCGGCCATGGGATAGCCGCTGGAAATCGACGCCGCTGCACGCTGCGGGTCGATCTCCCCGCGTCTCTGATCGGCATATTTCCGGCTGGCGAGTGTGCTCAGGGGGATCGGTACCACATCGACATCACAGACCCACTGCTGGGCCTCGGCGTAGCCAATGCGCATACACTCCACCAGCGTGTGCAACCGATCGACGCTGGACATTTCGGCCAGATCGAAGCCGTCCGCCAGATTGGCGGCGATGATGGCCGCCAGCCCCTGCCCGTTGGGCGGACATTCGTACAGACGAACATCTCCAAAATCAGCCGTTATAGGCTCATGCCAGGTGCTGGTATGGGCCGCCATATCCTGCGCCGTGATCCAACCGCCGTAGCGCTGTACGTGCTCACCCAGTTTCTCGGCAAACGACCCGGCATAGATCGCCCTTTTTCCGTCGGCCGCGATCGCCCGCAGCGTCTGCCCCAAAGTGGGGGTACGCATCACCTGCCCCGGCCGCGGCGCGCAGCCGTCTATGAGAAGCTCATGACCGCTGGGCTGCTCCGGCCCGTTATCCAGGTCACCGCTGACCCAGTCCGGTGAACGCCGCAGTTTCGCCGCTTGCGAAGCCCAGCCCCGCCCTATCCACTCGGTAACGGGGTAGCCCTCTTCGGCCAGATGGATGGCCGGTTTGAGCACTTCCGCCAGCGTCATGTCGCCGTGCCTTTCCAGCAGATCGCTCCACCCGGCGACGGTCCCCGGAATGCTGACGCTGTGGCCCGTAAACTGCGGCATGCGAGAATAACCGAGACGCCGCAGTTCGTCGATCGACGCCCCGCTTGCAGAGCGGCCGGACCCGTTGAGCGCGGTCACACTTTCCGTCTTGGCATCCCAGTACAAAGCGAAACAGTCGCCGCCAATCCCGGTGGAGACCGGCTCGACCACGTTCAGGGCTGCTGCTGTGGCGATCGCGGCGTCAGCCGCGTTGCCCCCCGCCTGCAGGACCGACAATCCGGCCTGGGCAGCAAGTGGTTGGCTGGTGGCAACCAGTCCGTTGCGCGCCAGTACATTGCTGCGGCGGGAGCGAAAAACGAAATCAAAATTCATGGACAGATCTTCCCGAAGCCTTCCGATAGGGGCAAATGGAATAGACTATTCATGATAGTCCATTGGTTGGGAATAGGCAAAGCGGTCAAGGATCGCACCGGCGCCGTAGCCAACACGCCCAGGCGTCCCTCTCTTAAGAATTCAGATCCTTTTGGCGGAACTACTCGGCTACGGTAGACTATTTGGATAGGGCTTGTTCCATCTCCACCTGGTTGCCATCTTGCTCCCGGACCTGTTGTCCCCAGCAACCAGCTAGTCTGTTTGGCGTCCCGGTTTAGTAACTGCCAATGGGTTTTCTGGTTGAGGCCATTGCCAACATTGCACCTTATATCTATGCAACGTGTGGTCTGCTGGCTCTATTTCAACTGTATCGCACGTGGCAGGTGCGCGCCGAGCGGCGACAGGCCGTCTTTTCCCTGGAGCGAGACAAGGCGATAGACGATCTGTATCGCATCTTTCTCTCAGCCTTGCTGATGCTTGTGGTAATGGGATTCACCTATTTCGCCAGCACAACGCTGCGCGAGGCAATGCTCGCGGTGGAGTCATCCTCAACTCTCTCATCACCGGATGACTCCTCAACATCTCCAAATACGTCACTGTCTGCCCTGATTCCGACGCCGACATTCACGCCGGAACCTCCGACGCCAACCCCGTTGCCAACCCGCATCGTTGTCGCCACACCAGTGCCGGCCAATCAGGAGGAAGATTCCCAGCCGGAACAGTCTGACACCGCGCCCAATCCCCTTCCCGTCTCCCCGGCACTGTGTCCCGACGGGCGTGCAGTCATACTGTCGCCGGGAAACGGGGCGGTCGTAAGCGGGCAGGTCCCAATTGTGGGTACAGCCCAGCACGATCGATTCTCCTTCTACAAGCTGGAGTTTGCAGCCAGCGGCGCAAATCAGAATTTCAACTACTTTGACGGTGCCGAAAACCCCGTGGTCGGCGGCCTTCTTGGCAATCTGAACAGCACTGCCATGGCGAACGGCGCCTATGTCATTCGGGTCGTTGTGGTCGATGTCACTGGCAACTATCCGCAACCCTGTAGCGTGACGGTGACGGTGCAGAACTGATGACTTCGCATCCTGAGAAATGCGCTGCCGCCTCGCATTCTGAGCGCGGCCGATGAACAATAGATTCCTGCGTTTGGGGAGAGCTCTGGCCGCCGGGCGAAGTCTGATTTGGGGGAACCCACTCGCGGCCGGCGTAGTTTTCGCCATCGTCGTTTCGCTGCTCGTACTTCTCTTGCTCTTGCTGCGCGACGTCGATCCAGCCGTCTTGCCAGCGGCCGACCGTGGTGCCACCGCTGTTTCGGCGCAGCAGTCGGACCCTCCGGCTAATGCGCCTGCGGCCACTTCCACCCCCGCCGCCGCGATGGCCGACCAGGCCGGAGTCGCAACTGCTTCCCCTACCGCAACGGACGTCTCTGCTTCGATGGCAACGGTTACGGGCAGCCCGGCACCGGCCCTGACATCGACCGATGCGGTGACCCCTTCACCAACTTGGACACCAACTGCCACGTCAACACCGACAGCGACTGAACTCTATGTGCCAGTCAGTGTCTTCCCTTCGGAAATCGAAATTGGCGCGCCTGACAATGTGACGGGGCGTGTCGTTTTGTTCCCGGCCCGTCTGCGGGCCGGGCCCTCCACGCAGGATGACGTACTGGCGCGTGTGGGCCAGGATGTCCAGGTCACCATTGGGGGAATCGTCGCCAGCGGTACCTGGGTCCTGTTGAAAGTAACCGATACGAGGACGGAGCAGTACGGCAAGGAAGGTTGGATGGCTGTCGAGCTCCTGGAGATCGACGGCGATCTGACGACGCTGTTGAACTATACGGACGAGGGCATCCGCATCCGGCCGTTCGGCTCCCGCCCGCCCGGCATTGGGATCAAGGTGACGCCACAGCCGACTGCAGCAGCCCAGTTGGCGAACGCCGCCTTTGCTGCCACGCCGACGGCGCCGCCCACAATAACGCCAACAGCAACAGCGACGCCCGCACCGACCGAGACTGAGACCCCGACAGCCACACCTACGGCGACTTTCACGCCAACACTGACGCCAACTCTGACGCCAACTCTGACGCCGACTCTGATACCCACGTTGACGTCAACACCCACTGCGTCGTTCACGCCGACAGCCGCGCCAACGCCCACGGCGACATTCACGCCGCTGCCAACGCCCTCCCGGGCTGCTTCGACCCAAGCAGACGACCACATACCCACGGAACTGTACGCCATCGACCTGCAACCAGCGCAGGCCCCCCCTCCTCAGGCCGATGAATTTGCAGCGACCGTACTCGATCAGACCGATCCGGCCGATTCCACCGAACTGCTTTCCGTTCGCACCGATGGCGGTGAACGCCTGCTGCTGGATATCGACCCGCTTGCAGAGCAGATTATGATGTGGAGCGGAATCTTTGGGGCCTCCCGCGGTGAATGGCTCGACGCCGGCACCGACTTCCTCTGGCCGGGTACAAGGGTCTATGTGGCAGGGCACAAAGAAGATGGTGGGAGCGTCACCGTCTCAAGCATGCGCGTGGTCGCTCCCCCTGAATTCCAGCGCGTCAGACGCATGGATGTGCCGACCTTCGGCGCCGCCAAAGAGAGCGGCAAAGCGGTTGCACTCCTGGGGAGGCGCGGCGACCCAGGGGTGTTTCTCTTGCATCAGGACGGTGTGGTGACCGTCGTCCGCGAAACCGGACAGAGCGTGCTGCCGGTCTTCGAAGGCGCCGAAGGATTCGTAATCCCTGATGCCAACGCGCCCGCCGACCGAAACGGCTTTCTCTATGTGCGCGGGGACGGCATCGGGCTCTCCTTCCAGGCCTATCCCTTCAACGGCGTGCGGGGAATCGTAGCTGACGAGCACGGCGATATCTGGTGGATCGAGATGCCGCAGGTCGGGCTGGCTCAGTGGCGGCTATGGCACTACGACAGCCAGGACGGCGAGATCGTTCTGCGCGTGCAGGCTCCTACCTCCCTGTTGGGTGAAAGTGCCAACATCTCAATCCAACCAACGCTGATCGCAGCCCTGGGCGGCGCCGCAGAATCACGCTCCTTCGTAATCGATACCGCCAACCTGGATGCAGGGCGTCAGTATACCGGACTCTACCGCGTCGATCTGAATGCAGAGGGAGAAATCGACGTGAGCAGGCTGGCGCCCGAGGGCATCTATCGCGGGCCGTTCCAGCTCAGCCCCGGCAACAGCCGCCTCGCCCATCTGGCCTATGATCCGCAGCATCCGAGCTTGACCGTCGGCTTTGTGCGCCCCGCCAATCAGCTGTGGGTGCGGGAGATGGCGCCCAACGGCGCGGGGACGCGCGGCCGCTTGAGCGCACAGACTCAGACAAGATTCGAGTTCTTCGCCCCGCAGGTGGCTTGGCGGGACGATGACAGGATCCTCCTTGCCCGCAGCCGTTTCTCACCCCAGGGCGTCTTTTCGCTGGAGATATTCGGTATCACCGAAGTGGATCTGCGCAAAACGGGCGCCGCAGCCCGCTCTTCCTATCTATACCCGCTGGGCGACGTGGTAGGGGACTACGCCGCCTGCGACGATGGCTCGGTTCTGATCAGTGCAAGATCGGGAAATAGGGTTCCGAGACTGGAGGAGTGGACAGGTACAGGACGGCCCGAGATGCGAGGTCAGCTGCCGGGATACTATGACCGCATCTTCCTCTGCTGGCAGCGTTATTCCGGTCCTGTTCGGATTCGCCGGTGATGGATGATCAATGGCCGGTAGCGACAGCAATTTGGCCTGAAGGCTTGATACATTTCGCCGGCATCACTCATCTGATCCTGGGGATTGCCGGCCTGATTCTGGGCGCCCTGCTGATGATCTGGTGGACCCAGCAAACGGGCCGTTGGTACGCAGTCTTTGCCGGCACGCTTCTCTTCAGTATGGTCTTGAACGTGGCGGCCTACTATCTGTTCGTCGTCCCCCCTCACAGCGCCGGATGCATTGATCTCTGCCCCGGTCGCATCGGTTTCCCTCTCCCCTTCGCCACACTTTCCACCGCCGGATCAGTTCAGATCTATATTGGCGACTTTCTCCTGAACCTGTTGCTGTTGTGGTTGCTGCTGTTTGGGGGTGTGGTTCTCTGGCGCATTCTCAGCGAGGCCATCCAGCTGAGAGAGAGGGGGCTTCGTTTTCGGCTGCTGTCTTTTGTAACGTTCGTCCTCCTGTCCTGGGGTCTACTGCCTCGCTACCTCAGCCCGCCCGCCGCACAGGTAACAGGCGACCAGTTGCGGCTTTCGGTCAATGCCCGCCGCGCCGCCGAATCAACTTACGGCGTAACAGGCCTTTGGGTCCACCGCCTGGCCCTGGAGGATATTCGTTACGTCCCAGTGGAAGCGCCTGATGCCTTCGGCGACATCGACAAGCCGCAGGCACAGGTCTGCATGCGAGGGTATACCTACTTCTATCTTCCTTGGCGCCGCTATCGGGTCAAGCTCGACCAGACCGGAGTCACCCCTCTGAATTTCGAGGAGCTATCCCTGACCGGAAGCTGCTGGTTGCCCTGACAACAAGCGGTCGGCGGCCAGCGAATCCGCTGACCACCGACCACTGAACTTAGCTTGGGCTATAAAGCTCCGTTGCCGGGAAGAAAGCAGCCCACGCAAACCAGAAGTGATCGAAATGCAGGATTGGGGTCAACTTCTCTCCCGCCAAGGGCCCTGCGACAGCCTCTCCCAGAATGTCCCAGGTGCTGCCTGTCTCGGCGTCGCTGAAGGAGCCATCTTCGTTGGGCGAAAAGGTCAGAAGCTGATCCCCCACCTGCCGATCGTAGACTGCTACCGTGCCGATGTCGCGGCCCTGACTGATCACGGAGCTGTCCAGCGCGCTGGCCAGCCCAGCCTTGTGGAATATCGCAAGCTCAAGCCCGCCGAACGAATCATGAACGACGCCGGCCTCCTCCAGCACTGCAAAAGGATATGCGATGGCATCGGTATCCGTCGTCAGGCCGAGGACGCGCTCGGCCGGCGCCAGGCGGGAATCCGGTGTGCCCCGGAAAAGGAAAGGCCGCGACGTGCTGTCGTACCCCACATACGGGTTGTACCCGTAATTGCGGGGCATGTTCGGCCGCGCCAGCACTTCTCCATCCGGATAAGCCTCTTTGAAATCCTTCCAGGAGAGTACCTGGCTGGTCAGGAATCTCAACTGCTCACCGGCATACTTGCCGACGATCCCTTCGCCCGTGAACTGTTGCCACCACGTCTCCGTCTGGCGGTCGTACATGATCAGATCACTGTTGCGCAGCCGCCCGGTGGTCCCGAAATCGAGGACCTGGCCGTCAAAGTTGCGGTCAAACGCGATGCTGGCGTTGCACAGCGGACAGAAAGTGATCGAGACCGGCTGGCCGTCGACTTCGTCGTTCACAATCTCGTGCCAGATCAGGATGCTCAGAGGATAGGCGCGGGACACGTCTCCGTGGCTGTACAGGATCACCGGATCCACTTCCTCCAGCCACTCATCCCCTGCAGCTATCGACTCAAATTCCGGATTGTCGACCGCCGGAATGCCGTCCTTAGGCGGGCCCCCGGAAAGGATCGAATCCCACTCCACCGTCCTCCGCGAAAAGTCGGTAGAGAAGCCGCGCGTACGGAACGGCGGCGGAACACCGTCCGTGATCAACTCGCCGCTCAGCTGCGGCACGCCCGTATTGACGCTGGCCGTCGCCTGAGCGCTGCTGTCGCTGCTGTCCGTTTCACCGCTGTCCACCGTCACCGCCTCGCCGCTTTCGCTGTCCGCCGCCGTTGCGGGCTGCGCGGGCGCCTCTTCCGTCCCGATCGGAACGCAGGCCAGCAGAATAAACGTCGCAATCATGAGCAGACCGCCCAGCTGTATCCATCGATTCCTCAACATAGGATTCCCCCTGGAGTTGAAAGCACTGGTGGTAAGTGGCCGGACAACGATGAACTGCGATTCCGTCCCGCCGCTGCGCACCAATGTACTGTATTTTCGTCTGCACGTCGTCTGCAGGCAACGCACCTGCCGCACATACCACAATTATGCTGCAACAGGAGGCCCTGTGCTGTAGTCAGGCTTACGCGAAAGCAGTCCATCATGGCTGTTCACGCAAAGATTCCCAGTGCCCTTTCGGCATCCAACCGGGATTAAAAGTGAAAGGGTGCATCCCAAAATGGGGGTTAACTTTCGTATACCTCTGGAAGAAACCAGGCCACGGTCAGTTCACTTTCCAATTGCCTGCAAATGAATTGGTGTTTCTCACTCCTCTCCCCTCTCTCCTCTCCTTTGGGCGGTCGGGCCTATTCGGCCCTCCCTTGTGCGGGGGCTCCGCCCCCGCAACGCCCCCTCTCCTACAACATCCCAAGTCGACCGGGTGTCGATATTCGTAACGGGTGCCTAATCGAAGGTGTCTGGCAGGCCACGTCCCGCCAGTCCCATCAGATCCCCGTAGGTGCCGGCCTTGTGCCTGCCCTCGCACCCTCCCAAACTGACGGACGCCACCGTACGGCCAGGCCTGGCGCCTGCTCTGCGTCTCGCCCAAAGACGGTAAGCAACTCCAACCACCGCTGGCACTGATTCCCCGCCCGATTGTTCCCACCCCAATACTGGGATGCACCCAAAGTGAAATTGGGCATTGACATATCAGAACGGGTGTGCTATATTAGGTCTGTAGAGGGAAATCCAGCCAGTCAGGCAGGGGGCCAAAGAGGAGCAATCATGGCGAAGGACATCAAGAGGATGACGCGGATCGAGTTGGAATCGGAACTGGTCGCCGAACGCGCCGCCACGCGGCGGAGCAACACGATCATCCTGATGATGACAGTGCTGGCTGCGCTGGGGTTCATGCTCATGGCTGGTACAATCGCGCCGATCACCGGTTGAGGCGGTCTCGCGCATTCGCAGCACCAGCGCGGACATACCTCCCACCCTTCTGGCCCCGGCTTCTCTTGCAGCGCAGCGCCGCGGGCCGGCCACTTCGCAGTCGGACCGGACTCTCCTCACTGTCTATCGCTTACTGTCACTTGGCGCCCGAGAAGTCAAGGACAGCCTTCCAGTTGGTACCCTTGTTGTTTCAAGCCATATTTCCCCTTCTTAATTGATAATACTGCACCGAGGCTCACCATAGCCGGTTCACTTTAAAGCCTGAAGGCGCCTCGATACGTAGCCTCTTGGACCTCTTTCAAAAGGCTTCCCCTGCATAGATTCGAAAAGTCTTGGAGTGGTTGTCGTCGGCTTAGGGGAAAAGTTGCCGCGCTTCTTTCGGATGCGGCCGCGGCAACCATCAGTGTACGCTGCGCAGCCAGAATGCGTACTCAGTCGCGTCGAGAGTGACCGCGAGACCGGTTACACCTGAGCCGTCGGTCCGACGGAAGGCCTTGTAACAGTTCTGCCGGCCGATAGACAGAATGTAAGTATTCTGTTGCAATTGTAACAGTTTTGCTCGAGGACTGATAGAATGTAAGCATTTTGGTAGAGTTGTAACTGTTTTGCTCGAAGACTAGCTAGAACTAAGCAATCTGTAGGCGTTGCAACTGATTCTTGGGAGAAAGTCCATGATGAGAGTCGATCAGGAGAAGGTGATTTTAAGGCCTGCCGGGTATGCGGCGCTAATTGAGAGGTACGGCCTCGACGTTATCCCCAACTGGCACATCTCTCGCGTGACGACCAGCGGGACTCACCGGGTCGACTCCCAGGCGGACGTCACAGAAGAGGTGTACCCCCCGCACTACTGGCCAGGGGACAGGCTGAGCGATCATCTTGAATTCGCACTCAAATACGACGGCACGAATCTCGCGATTCTCGCTCGCCTATTCCAAGAGGCTGTTGAGGACGACCTGGTAAAGTATGTTCACTCTAAGCCTAACGGAAAGTATGCCAGGCGCATATGGTTTTTCTATGAGTTCCTGACTGGAAAAACGCTTCCCTTGGATGATCTGAAGCGAGGTAACTATGTCGAACTGCTCGAGCCTGGGGAGTACTATACAATTTCATCGCCGCGCCGAATTCGCCGTCAGCGCGTCTACGACAACCTTCTAGGGAATGACCGCTTCTGCCCCACGGTCCGCCGCACAACATCGCTTCGAGAGTTTGAAAAATCCGACTTGCCTTTACGATGCAGACAGGTAATTCGTGAATATGTGCCTGCGCTCGTGGCGCGTGCGGTGAAATATCTTTATACAAGAGAAACTAGGTCAACGTTTGCAATTGAACGAATCACACCTTCTGCTACCCGCTCTGAACGCTTCATGACTGTACTGGAACAGGCGGGACGAGCGGAGTTCCTGCAGAAACAGAAGCTTATCGAACTTCAAAACGAAATTGTCGACCTTCGTTTCCGGGAAACCGACTACAGAAAGACACAAAACTATGTTGGGGAAGCGGTAGGCTTACAAAGGCAACGAATTCATTTCGCCTGCCCAAAGCCCGAAGATCTGGCCGACCTCACTGACGGACTGGAGGCCGCACATCTGCGCATGGAGGGCGGCGGCGTGCCCGCAGCCATTCACGCCGCGGCGATCGCCTATGGATTCGTCTTTCTCCATCCATTTGAGGACGGCAACGGCCGCATCCATCGTTTCCTGGTCCACAATATCCTGGCTCGCCGCGACTTCACGCCCCCAGGCATCATCATTCCTGTCTCAGCGGCCATGTTGGAAAACTCCGCCGATTATGACGCTTCCTTGGAGGCGTTCTCTCGCCGGCTGATGCCTCTGGTGGCCTATACACTTGACGAAGTTGGCCGCATGACCGTTCGCAACGACACGACTAACTGGTACCGTTACATCGACATGACGCCCCAAGCCGAGGCGCTCTTTCACTTCATTGAACGGGCCATCGACACGGAACTTGCTGATGAACTGGCCTTCTTGAAAAACTACGATGAAGTCAAGAGTTCGATCAGGGAAACTGTAGATATGCCTGACCGTCAGATCGACCTCTTTATCCGTTTCTGTCTCCAAAACAACGGCCGGCTCTCCAGACGCAAACAAGCCAGCCACTTCGACTTTCTGACCAACGAAGAGATTGCAGCGATGGAACAGGCAGTGCAATCCGCCTATGGAAACGCAACTTCACCCCGAATCTGACCTACATCCGATCACCTCTCCTCGATCAGCTTGTCTAACCGTCCTCCCCGTCCCCAATTGGCTGGTGGAAGTAGTAGCAGAGCCCATCCGGGGCGATAACGAAAAAGACCTGTAACTTCTGCCCATCGTTCTCGTCCACGCGCCAGTTTCCGATCTCAATCCCCCTGCCCTCCAGTTCCTGGCGCGCTCTGTGGATATCGGTCACCCGAATCGCCGCGCCATCGTTACTGGCATCACCGCCGTTTACCGCGAATCCGATGCGAACGCCGTCGCGCTCAAGGATAACAGTCGGCACAGGGTCATCACGCCGTTCGACCTCTGTGAGCCCAAACGCGTCTCGGTACCACGCGGAAGCTTGATCGATATCCTCAACCGGCAGTGCCAGGACATCCTCCGCATAGGGAAAAGCGGCTTCATACAGCTTAATTGAGCCCATATCTTGGTCTCCTTTTTGGGCTAGAGTCGAGTTGGAGAGGGAAAAAGCATCTCTGGATCGCTGCCAATGTCTGAATTCGGACCAGATACAACCATACCACGAGGGGATCGCCTGCCGGGGTTACGCCCGCATTGCCGCGTTGCCTGCAATGACGAGTGATGGCAGTTGTCGACAAGTTTCGGAAATCCGCGGTTTTTATGACCGCGAGGAACGCAAGGAAGCGTCCATCCTTGTCAAAGGTTCAGCCCCCGAGAGTTTCTCTGCGCTTATCGAGTGCTTGCCTGATTAGTGCCTGGACCGCCGGCTGATTTGCATCATCAACTGAGCGAATCTTCACATGGCGCATTTTGGCGCCCGTCCCCTCCAGCAGACCCGCCGGATCTGCCAGGTCAGCACCTTGGTAGAATCCGAGATTGACCCATTTCTTATGCGGCAGAATATAGACGTAGCCATCGAGCATCTTCCGTGGACCCACGCCATAGGTCGCAGCTCGGTCGCCGAGGCGAACCACCTCGCATGCATTCTGATCGACTTGGAACACGGTTTCCTGAAGCGCTGTTACAATAGGCCGCATGGTTTCTTCAGAGAGCTGCAGCAACTCTTCGAATGTTCCGAGTTTCGCTTTGGTCATGTTGGATATTCTTCTCTCCTGGTCTCTCCCTGGAGCCTTTATCCTATTGCGGCGCTTCCGCCGTTTCTCCGACTTGGGGACGCTAATATCCGAACCGCTGTTTCGGTCGATGATTGCTTTGGCTCGGCCGGCGCGCCACTGGTCGGGGACCGGAACGGGGCTAGCGCACCGGATTGAGGAGCCTGTGGGGGAGGGCCTCTGCCCTCTGAAAAACGCCAGAAAGGGCGAGGTCCTGAAGTGTAATTCCTTCAGGACCTCGCGTTGACTATCTAGTCGTCTCGGTTGGCGGTCGAATGTTCAGGCTCCTCGGGTTGGATTCGAACCAACAACCCTCCGGTTAACAGCCGGATGCTCTGCCGATTGAGCTACCGAGGATCACACCATGCCTTACGTGGTCGCTTGGGGCCCGCATATTTCGGAATCTATCAAGACAACAAGTAGCCAGTATACCAATCTGGCCGGTCAGCTGTCAAAACTCCGACCTCGCCGAAACGGCTCTGATGCAGGCCATCAGCCCAGATAATCGCGCAACTTCCGACTCTGCAGAGGATGGCGTAGTTTGCGCAAAGCTCTTGCCTCAATCTGGCGCACGCGCTCGCGGGTGATATTGAACTCCTTACCCACATCCTCCAGCGTCTGGCTTGTACCATCTTCCAGACCGAAGCGCATACTGAGCACCTTTCGTTCCCGCTCAGGCAAGTCATTCAGAATCTCGCTCATCTGCGCCTGCAGCCACAGGCGGCTGGCGGAATCTACAGGAGCGGGAGTGCTTTCGTCTTCGATGAAATCGCCCAAAAAGCTGTTCTCTTCAGTCCCAACCGGCATGTCCAAGCTGATCGGCTCCCGGCTGAGCCGCTGGATGCGCTGCACCTTGGAAACAGCCTGGTCCAGAATGGCTTTGAGATCACCCGTGATCGGCTGCTCCGCCTCCCACGCCTGCCGCACCTCCGCAGCCACATCCGGTTCCAGATAACCCATCTCCAGTGCTATCTTTTCCGGAGTGGGCTCCCCGCCCTTTAGTTCCTGTTGCAGATCTCTTTCGGCGCGCATCTGGCGGTTGATCGTTTCCACCATATGCACCGGAATGCGAATGGTGCGCGCCTGGTACGCGATTGCCCGGCTGATAGCCTGGCGAATCCACCAGGTGGCGTACGTACTGAATTTGAACCCCAGCGTGTGATCGAACTTCTCTACCGCACGCAGCAAGCCGACATTCCCCTCCTGAATGAGATCCTGAAAGTTCAGGCCGCGACCAATGTAGCGTTTGGCGACACTGACGACCAAGCGCAGATTGCTCTGGGCCAGCTTACCCTGCGCCAGTTTGCCATCGGCGACAGCTGCTTCCAACTCTTCGATTTCTTCCGGGGCCAGCTCTGCCGTTGGCCCGTCGCCGTCGGCAGTAGCCTGTTCGAGGCGCTCTTCGGCCTGCAGACCGGCCCGGATTCGTATCGCCAGAGCGGTCTGCTGTTCGGTGGTCAGCAGGTCGTGGCGGCCGATCTCGCTCAGATACATACGCATCGGATCCAGAACCTGGCCGACCTCCTGCACATCCTCTATGATCTTTTCGACCGGGATCTGCGTCTCCTGCTCAATCTCTTCTTCCAGCTTCAGGTCGCGTTCAATCGAAGGAAGGGCACTGTTCTCCTGCCTACCGTCTGCCTCCGGATACAGTTCCGTCTCTTCCAGTGATTCTTCAGTCTGTGAATTGTGACCATCAAGCTCGCTGCCGGCACTTGGATAGTTGGCCGATGCGACGGCAGGCTTCGTCTTTGACGCACTGCGTTTGGGTGCCATTTTTCCACCTGTATTGGGGGATCTCAGGCGATAGCGATGCCTGATTCAACTCGTGTGACTCCGTAAGTGACCTGGGTACTACGCGCCATTACGTGTTCCAGGTGATGACGGTCACGGCGATTGGCGTTTATGATCGATGAAAATTCCAGAATCGCTTCACGGTTCTCGCTTTCCTGTGCATCGTGCAACAGAAACTGCATTGCCGACAGACTTTCTCGCAGCCGCGCATACCGAAGACGGATCAGCAGCTTAAGCAGCGCATTCTGAATTTCCCCCTGCTCCCGTTCCGGCATCGCCAAAATCTGAGTCGTCAACTGCGATAGGACCGGGTGATAGGTGGGGCTGAGTGTCTCCTGAAAAGCTTTGATTTCCCAGAGTTCATCGCTGGCGATGAAGCGCCGCAACGCACCGAAGATCTCCCGGTATTCCATCTGTTGAAAATCATTTCCGCTCAGTGGGGTGATCTCCAGCTCCTGCGATTTCTCCGACAGCCATATCAACAGGTCCGGCTCGTCGATCAATAGGGCCAGCAGAAAGACTTCCAGTTTCGCCTCCGGCACAATAGCTGCCAGGTCCGGCGGCGGCGGTGATGGCGTCGCCCCATCCGCTTCGTTGCCTACAGTCAGGCCTGCGTCGGCGGCCTCCTCTTGAGACGCAAAAGCCGGGCCCGTCTGTGATTCCGCTCCCGTCGCGGCCTGCCCATTCTGTGGCCGGGTGAACCGGCGCCGGTGGCGGCCCTCCTGCGGTGGATGCCGTAACTCCCGGGCGCTGGCCTTCACCCGCTGCTCAATCGTCCGTTCTTCAATGCGGACAAGCCGGCTCAAGCGCTGGATGTAATGCTGCTGTTCCTCCTCGTCGCCCAACTCCGCGATGAGCGGAGTCAACTCGGCTACCGCCTCTCCCTTGCCTCTGGCGCTGTCCAGATCATACTGCTTGGTGACAATTCCGAAATAATAGTCGACAAGGGGTGTTGCCGTGCTCACCAACTCCTGCCAGGAACTGGTACTCTGGCGGATAATGTCATCCGGATCGCGGCCCTCCGGCAGTGTGGTGATGCGCAGGTTGGCGCTGAGCCGGTGTTCTACATGCATCCGCCCCGTCGCAGTAAGTACCGGCTTGGCCTTCCTCTTCAGAGCCTGTCGCGCCTGGTTCAGGCCCCGCAGCGTTGCCTGCTCGCCGGCCGAATCCGCGTCCAACGCCAGGATAAAGTTGTCAGTATAGCGATGGAGCTGGCGCAACTGCGCCTCCGTCAAGGCTGTCCCCAGGCAGGCCACGACATTTTCAAAGCCGAACTGGTGAGCGGCGATCACATCCATATAGCCTTCGACTACAACGACGCTGTCAGCCTGACGGATAGCTCTGTAGGCCCGGTCCAGCCCATATACAACGTGGGATTTGTGAAAGAGAGGGGTTTCCGCTGTATTCAGATATTTGGGCAGCGAACCGTCCAAAACCCGCCCCCCGAAACCAATTACCCGGCCCTGGCGATCATGGATGGGTACAATCAGCCGGTTGCGAAAAGAATCGTAGTAGGAGTCCCGTTCCGGATTATGCTTGACCAGGTCGGCCCGGTGCAGGACGTCGGGTGAATAACCGGCCTGCACCAGGTGGTCGCGCAGCGAATCCCAACTGTCCGGCGCAAAGCCGAGTTGGAACTGGGCGGCAACCCCGGCATTGATGCCGCGTCGCTGCAGATAGTCGCGCGCCGGCTGCGCCTCCTGGTTGCGGTGAAGCTGGTTCCTGAAGAAGAGGGCCGCTTTGTCGTTCAGCTCGTATAGAAGATCCCGTCCCTGGTCTTCGTCCCTGTCGGTCTCTTCGGGCAACTGAACGCCGGCCTCCTGGGCCAGAGCCTGCAAAGCCTCCCGAAAATCCATGTTTTCCTTCTGCATCAGGAAAGAGAATATGTCGCCGCCGGTGCTGCATGCGCCGAAACAACGCCAGGTGCCGGTTTCGGGGAAAACGACGAAGCTGGGCGTGCGTTCCTGATGGAAGGGACAATTGGCTTTAAATGATCGGCCGGCGCGTTGCAGGGGCACATAACGGGAAATGAAGTCTACGGCATCGATCCGAGCTTTAATTTCTTCCGTTACGCTCATTTGCAGTGGTTGGTAATCCGTGTCCGGCGATCAGGTTTTTCGGTGGTCAGGCGATATGTATCCAATTATAGCTGTGCCCGAATCGGGTGTCAAAGAAGGGCGAATATCGTCTATGCCAGGTTGGACCTCTCGACTGCTACCCAAGGCGCCTACACTAAGTCCAAAAAGCGACCTTCAGGAGGACGAATCCTCCTCAGAATTGGCGTCGAACGTTTCGCTCCCGATCTGCTGTACAAGCGCGTAGGCCCGTTCCGCTTCGCGAAACAGATCGGTCAGGTTCATGGCCAGAAAAATGTTACCGCTTGATTGGATCTCACCCCCGAAGAAGGCATCCTTCAGTTTGCGCTGGCCGCACCAGACGTCGTGCAGAAGATCGGCTGTCATCGTTAATTCCAGGTCCGCCTTGCCTGGCCGTGTCCCAAAGAAGACCTCCAGCGGAGGCTGGCGGCCGTCCAGCAACACCTCCGCCTCAGGATCGGTCAGGCGCAGACGGATGACCAGATTGCTGCTGGTAAAGGACTCGATCGCGCCGGGACTTTCCTTCACCTTTTCAAAGACGCGCTCCAGGACCCTATAGAGTTGCTCGGCATCGGCGTAGACAGGCATGGCAAGTAAGCTGGTGTGATCGACTGCGAATGCAAATGTAGTATAGGGTTGCTTTCGAGCGCATGTCAAGGACAAACGCGCTGCGGGTACACACCAAATTTGGGGCGGGAATAGTCTAGCGGCTTTTGGAAAGACGCAGGGGAGGCGCCAAGCCGGACATAATCGTGGGTTCCGTCAGTTGGAGGAGATGCGAAGGCAGGCACAGGGCCGGCATCTACGGGGATCTGATTGGGACTGGCGCGACGTGGTTTGGCGAAACCCCTTCGATTGGGCACATGTCACCAATGTCGACACCAGGTCGACTAGGCATGTTGTAGGAGAGGGGGCGTTGCGGGGGCGGAGCCCCCGCACAAGGGAGGGCCGAATAGGCCCGACCGCCCAAGAAATTCAGGAGAGAGCAGCCACTTACCTGGCCTTAGTTTGGATCTGTGGGCTGGACATGGCTCAGACCTCAACTTAGACATGTGAAAGATCGCCCCCATTTTGGGATGCACGCCCTCTGTCAACACCGCTTGCGAAAAAGTGGAAAGTGTGCATTTGCCTTTTCGTTGTATAATAGGTTGATACTGGGATTTCGCTGCGTGTCTTCCTCGAATACATCGACATCGAACCCAACCTGTAGGGGAGCTGGGCGAGAAAGGAGAGGCAATGTATGCCGCTTTTCAAACGTGGTAGGAAGCAGGACGAAGAGGACTTACAGTGGCTCTATCGTAATCTCCAGGAGTTGGATGATGACGAGCCTGCGGGCGAAGACGCTGTAGAAGACGAGCCTGCCGAAAACGACGGAGATGATGTGAGTGCGGAGACTGCAATGGAATCGCCGCTTGAACCTGAACGTTCGGAACCGCCGCCAGAGCCGGTATTGGGCGAGCCGGAACCCGCTATGGATGAAAGGACTGCACAGGAACCTGCCTTGGGCGAAATACCGGCGCCTGTTCTGCCGGATCCGTCCCCTCCCGAATCGACGGTGCCCGAACCTCCGCCCGTCGAGGTCCCAACTCCGGTTTCGAGGGAATCCCTGCTGTCGCAGGAAGACGTTACGGCCACAACGAACGAATCGTATGAGAGGAGAAGTCGACAGATGAGTGGGAACCGCCGAGAAAACGCGCCGTTCGCCAACCGAGGTCAGCAGCCGCCGCAATCCCGCCCGCAACGGCAGGAGTCGCCGCCGGAAGAAGGAACGGCCGACACGATTGTGGGCCCGCAATCCTATTTCACCGGCACGTTCCGTTCAGAAAAAGATCTGCGTGTCGAAGGAACCCTGGAAGGGGAGATCGACTGCCGCGGAACTGTTATCGTTGCCAAAGACGCAACCCTTTCGGCCACCGTCCGCGCCCGCAACATCGAAATTGCCGGGTCGGTCACCGGCGACGTCTTCATCGAGGAACGGTTGCACTTGCGCTCCTCCGGTGAAATGCGGGGCCAGTCCCATGCCGCATCGTTTATCGTCGAAGAAGGCGGCTATTTCGAGGGCGAAATGAAGATGGGCGCCCCAGATCAGGCGGAGTGGCCGACCATCGGAAGTGGGTCCTCTTCTGAAGGGCTTGGACTTTCGGTCGAGTCAACCCAGTGGTCTACAAAACGTTCCGAGGGCCGTCCCAACAGGACCGGTGCAAGCTCGATCGACAGCGGACTCGAAGATGCCGGCAGCGGTCGTCACCGCAGCATCTGACGGCCCATTCGGCGGAACCCGGACTGGTATTGACTTTCTACCGGCGCTCCCGGCGCCTCTGCTTGCCTGCTATATGCAGGACTCACAGAAGGCTGACGGCCCCGTGCCCTCTCCAGATTTCCAGGCGGAGAAACGTCCTTCCTCCGTATGCTCCGTCGGTTCTGATGGACGAAGATCGCGCGCTGTTCTCAAAACACGCCTTTGAAAAGCCGAAAGAACCGACCAGACCCCGGACTGCTACGTCCTAACCTCTGTCGAATAGTCGAAAAAAAGTACCGTCCGTCTTGCGACACCTGGACGGCTCGATTTGATACGCCCGGAAAGCGCCGGCGTTCTCGATACCCAGGGGCGTGTTGCTGCCGCCGTATTCGTGCGCATCGCGCCAGCCCGTTCACGCCCCGGCGCTCAGCTTCCGCTGCAGGCGCGCCAGCCGGTGGCGCAGTTCGGTCTGGATCTCAGCCGAACGGTTCTGGGCCGGGGATTTTTCCTGCTCGTGCAAGGCCCACTGCGTCCACATTGCCGCCTGCGTCAAGTCTCCGCTTTGCCATTCGTAAAACTTCGCCAGTTCCACATAGGGACGGCTGTCCGGGCCCCCCACGGTTGTCAGCCACTGCTGCCACACGGTTGCCGCCTCTTCCCAGCGATGTTGTCGTTTGAGCAAGCGGCCCAATCCGTCAAACGATTCGGCCAGATGCGCCCGGCCGCTGAGCTGGTCCAACGCGGCGCGGAATAACGACTCCGCGCTCTCCAGGCGCTCCAACTCCGCCTGCAGCCGTGCCATGCTGAGCAGATCGAGCGGCTGCAAATGACCGGCGCCGGCGGCAACAGGATCGGCAAATACACCGCAGACCACCTCCGCCAGCGCTGCCATCGAGACAATATCCTCGCGATTGTGGTAGAAGACGCGCTGCATCATACGGCCGTCGCCGTCGTGCAGGTAGTCGGCGTACAAATGCGGGATGAGGCTGCCGGGCACGTCGTCCTCTGCGCGGGAATAGCCGAGAACTCTCCGTTCCAAATTGGTGAGAGCGCAGCTGCCCAGGCGTTTGCGCCACAACCTCCGCGCCGGGTGCAGCAGGTCTAGATGCGGAGTGTCATCGTCCAACGCTTGCGGCGGGCCAACGTCGGCGGGCAGGAAGCGGCCTGCGTACCGGTATCGCCCGCGCAAAAAAGGTGCGTCGAAAGATCGCCCGTTGAAGGTCACCAGGCTCTCGCAGCCCTGCAAAAGGTATGCAAGCGCTGTCAGCAGGGCCGGCTCTTCACCGGGATGGCGCATGAATAACTGGCGCACTACAAAGTTCAGACGGTCCCCCGGACAGTCCCCATTCCGCTCCTGCGGCTCGAATGTTCCAACCCCTACCATAAAGGCGTAGATGCCGGCCCCGCCGCCCAGACCGGTGGTCTCGATATCCAGAAATGCCGATCTGCGAAAGTCGGGGCAGCTATCCAGCCGGTAAGCGGGGTAAAGCGGTGCCAGGACCGATGGATCGCGTTCCAGAAGGTTGCCGAGCGCAGAAGGTTCGCGCAGAGCCTGCGGGTGACTCTCCTCCTGTTCCAATGGAACGAAATGCCGCGTAACCAGATAACACTCGCCGGCGCTGTTCTCGACTGTCTCTCCCTCCTCCAGCGCCTCGAGCGCGGCAGGCTCGGTCTCCCAATCGGACGCTGACGCCTCGGGCTGCGCCAGTTTGCGCGTTTCGGCCGCTTCAGCGGCTGTTCGTCCCCTGCGTATTCCTTGCAGGCGACGCAATCGTTCAGAAGTGGCGGACATCGGTAAGGGTTTGAAGGGCGATCGGTTCAGACTGGATCCCTATTGTAGCCCAGCCGGATTAGAGTGGGAAATTCCCCATTTTTTGCGCTATCGACTATAATTGGGTTCTGTGCACTGTTTCCATCTCCTCCTGGTGGAGAATCCACTTTGTCGGCGACTGACAAACACTGGAACTTCTTTCCGCCGGCGCCGGAAAGCTTCTTGGAGATCAACCATGAGCATCCGGCGCTGTTGCAGGTGCTGTACAATCGCGGTCACCAGGACGGGGCCGCAATAGAGTCGTTCCTGCAGGTCGAGGACGCGGTACAGGAGAACCCTTTTCGCCTGACCGATATGTCGTCTGCCGTAGCGCGCATCGTAAAGGCCATCGAGGCCCGTGAAGTGATCTGCGTCTACGGGGATTTCGACGCCGACGGCGTCACCGCCACGGTCCTGATGACCACCGCCCTGCAACGCGCCGGCGCGCTCGTAGGCGCCTACATCCCCAACCGGGTCGATGAAGGCTACGGTCTGAATGTCGAGGCGCTGAAATCTATCGCCGCCAAGGGCGCCCACCTGCTGGTCACGGTCGACTGCGGCATTCGCAGCGTAGTGGAAGTGACGCAAGCCGCCGAGTTGGGGATGGATGTCATCCTCACCGACCATCACACTATCGGTCCCGACCTGCCGCCGGCGCTGGCAGTGATCAATCCGCGACGCGATGACCGCGCAGGGACGTTTCAGCCGCTGGCCGGCGTGGGTGTTGCCTACCGGCTTGCGCAGGGTGTCCTGCGGGCCGTTTCTCAGCAGCCCTGGAGCCGAATTTCACAGGACGAGGCAGCGGCCGAGGAGCAGTCCCTTCTCGACCTGGTGGCCATCGGCACCGTCGCCGATTTGATGCCCCTGCAGGGTGAAAATCGCTCGTTGGTGCGGCGGGGGCTGGCTGAACTGAGCCAGGGCAAACGTGTGGGGTTGTTCGCGCTCATGGAAATGGCCTCGGTGCCTCCCACTACGATCGACAGCACCGCAATCAGCTTTCGCATCGCTCCCCGCATCAATGCCGCCGGTCGTCTGGCCAGCGCCAGGTTGGCCTATGACCTCCTGCGCTGTGATGAATACGAGACAGCCTATGAAATGGCAACCGGTCTGGAACGCCTCAACCAGCAACGCCAGGCGCTCACGACCGAAGCCTATGCAGTCGCCGAAAGAGAGATCGCCGGCCTGGATCCAACCGCTGCGCCGATTCTGATCGTCGCCAGCGAAGAATTTCAACCCGGAATCGTGGGACTGGCCGCGGGGAAGCTGAGTGATCAGTTCTACCGCCCGGCAGTCGTTATCGAACAGGGAGAGGAGATCTGCCGCGGCAGTGCCCGCAGCATCGCCGAATTCAACATCATCGCCGCACTCGATCGGGTCAGTTCCCTTCTGGTGCGCCACGGCGGCCACAGCCGCGCGGCCGGCTTCACGGTGCGCACCGAGCAGTTGCCGGCGTTACGAGAAGCCCTCGCAGAGATGGCCGGCCAGGAGCTCGATCCTTTGCAGGATCTGCGGCCCAGCCTCTATATCGACACCGAACTGACAGTCGATCAGATCGACTGGGCATTGCAGGGCCAGCTCGCCCGCATGGAGCCGGTCGGCCAGAAAAACGAACCCGGTCTCTTCCTCTGCCGCCGCTGCCGCGTCCGCAACGCCCGCACCGTCGGCGGGGGTAAGCATCTGAAGATGGCGATCGACGGCCACGATTATTCGCAAGTGTTGGACGCGATCGGCTTCGGCCTTGGCGGTCGGGCTCGGGACCTGCACTATGGCAGCCTGATCGATATCGTTTTTCATCTCGAAGTCAACGAATGGCAGGGTCGACGCTCTCTGCAACTCAATGTGCAGGACCTGCGGAGCAGCGCAAACTGACCAGAGAATGAGCGGCGTTGTCTGCTGCCGCACACCGCCCGTCGGAGTCGATCTCCGGCGAACAGTTGAAAGGATCACAGAGTCCACCCATGGCACAATCAGCAAATCTGAAAGGTGTGCGCGCCGTTCTGCTGGACATGGACGGCGTTGTTTATGTTGGAGAGGAACCCCTGCCCGGCGTTCAGGAGTTGCTGGACTATCTGAAGGCGACCGATCGAAACTGGCTCTTCGTTACCAATAACTCCTCGCGTACGCCGGTTCAGTTCGTCGAGAAGATCGCCCGTATGGGCATTGGCGCCGACGAAACGCATGTTCTCAGCAGCGCCTTGGCGACCGCCAGCTGGCTGGCGGAGCAGTATCCCGATGGCGTACGCGCCTTCATGATCGGGCAGGACGGCCTGCGCTGGGCGCTGGAGCAGGAGGGCATTACCCTGGTCGAAGATGCTCAAAAGGCCGAAGTGATCGTTTCCGGCATCGATTTCAGTGTGCGCTACGAGCGCCTCGCCGACGCCTCCCTTGCTATACGCGCCGGCGCCCGCTTCGTCGGCACCAACAGCGACACCTCCTTCCCCAGCGAACGGGGGCAGATTCCCGGCTCGGGCGCACTGCTGGCCCTCCTGGAGGCGGCCACCGGCGTCACGCCCACGGTGATCGGCAAACCAAACGCCGGCATGTTCGAACAGGCCATGCACAAGCTCGGCACGACCCCGTCCTCGACGCTGATGGTCGGTGACCGCTACGAAACCGACATCGCCGGTGCCATCGAACTGGGAATGCCCACCGCCGCCGTCCTGACCGGCATCACGACAGAGGAGGAGTTCCGCACGGTCGTGCCCGGGCCAGACCTGATTTTGCCCGGGCTGCCCGAACTTCTCCACGCCTTCCGGCAGGCCGACAGCTGAACCGTCCATACACGTCGCAGCATCCCCTAACCCGTCTCCAACGCGAGAGGGCGCGATCGGGCCACTTTTTGACCGCAACTGAATAGCTGCGCTACAATTGCAAAGATGAAGACCATGCCACGCACGCCGCCCGGCGTATCCCCAATCAGCCCTTCCCTATTGGACTGCTCTCCGCAAGAGCTTGCCGATGTCGTCAATGCGCTGCCGGCCAGCCAAAAGCGCGCCAACGGCAAGGCTGCAGGGGCGCCCGCCTATCGCATCCGCCAGATTCAGGAGTGGATCTACAAGAAATACGCACGCTCCTTCGACGAGATGACGAATCTGCCGCAGGCCATGCGCGAAGACCTGGCCGCGACGACAACGCTCATGCCGCTAACGCCGGTTACGCAGCGTGTCTCCAAGGCCGGGGACACCCAGAAAGTCCTGTTTCAGATGCCGGCCGGGGAGACGGTCGAAGCTGTCCTGATGCTGTATGACAGGCGGCGTACGCTCTGTATCAGCAGTCAGGCCGGATGCGCCATGGGCTGCACCTTCTGCGCGACCGCTCGCGGTGGCCTGCGTCGCAATCTGACCGCAGGCGAAATCGTGGCCCAGGTTCTGTTCTTCGCCCGTTACCTGCAAGATGCCGGCGAAGGGCCAAAGATGCGGGTGAAGCGGCCCACCACGGTGACAAACATCGTGTTGATGGGTATGGGCGAGCCGATGCACAACTACAAGAGTGTGTGGACGGCCATCCGCCGCCTCACCGCCGCCGACGGTTTCGCACTCGGCGCACGGCATATCACGCTCAGTACCGTCGGCCTGATTCCGATGATCGACCGCATGGCCGACGAAGGGCTCCAGGTGAATCTCGCCGTCAGCCTCCACGCACCCAACAACGACCTGCGCAGTAAGCTCGTTCCTCCCAGTCGCCGCTATCCGGTCGATGACCTTCTGGCCTCAGTTCGCCGCTATATCGCCAAGACCAATCGCCGTGTTACCTTTGAGTACGCCCTGATGCGGGGCACGAATGACAGCCCTGCTCTGGCCGAGGATCTGGCTGACAAGCTGCAAGGAATCCTGTGCCATGTCAACCTCATCCCGCTTAATCCAATTCCCGACAGCCCCTTTCAGCCGACCAGCGACAAAGACACGCAGCGGTTCGCAAATATCCTGCTTGCGCGCGGCATCTCGACAACCGTGCGTATCCGCCGCGGTATCGAAATCGATGCCGGCTGCGGTCAGTTACGTAATGCCGCGGAGTCGTAGACCGGCGCCGCAAAAAAGCGTCGGGCGCAAGGGCCCAACGCTTATTTCAGTCTGACTAAGATGTTACAACCAGGGATCTCAGGCCTTCGCAAGCGTGCGGATGCAAGAGGTGCAGAGACGGCGGGAAACCAGCCTGTCGTTTTCCAGAATTCTGACTTTCTGAATGTTGACCTTCCACTTATGGCGTGTGGCCTTTCTGGACCAGGGACGGTTGTTCCCAAACTGAGGACTCTTGCCGCACTTTTGGCATTTCGCCATGATCTGTTCCCTCCGGTTTCACATTGGCCCGAAATCAGTGTATTCCCACCAACGCCCAACCAATGGTCACGTATCGCTGAATTGTCAGAGATTATCATACGGCTAAAGGGTTGTCAAAAGTTGGAGCATCTTCTGTGAGCAAGGTTCGTATCGTTACCGACAGTGACGCCAGCATTCCCGCCGACGTCCTGGACAAATATTCGATTGAAGTGATCCCCCAGGTGCTGCGCGTAGGGCGGGATCGCTATGAAGATTCAGAAGATTTCAACGCGGACAGGCTCTTTCAACTGATCCGGGAAAATCAGTCCGGCGGTCGCATACTGCTGCCCGAAGTGGAAGCCCCGGAGCTCAGCCGCCTCATGGAGGTCTATCAGAAGCTGGGCCAGGACGCCGAAGAGATCGTTGCCATCCACATGAGCAGCACGCTCAGCCCAATGTGGAGCCAGTCCCGCAAAGCCGCCGATATGATGATGGGGCGCTACCGTATCCGGGTTATGGACAGTCAGACGACTTCAATGGGACTGGGTATGTTGGCGGAACTGGCCGGCCAGGCCGCCGAGGACGGCGCCGATCTCTATGAAGTCGCCCGCATCGTCAACGGGGCTATCCCCCACATCTATGTGACCTTCTTCGCCGAAACGCTCTACTACCTGGAACGCAGCGCCCGCCTCGGCGCGGCCCAGAGTGTGCTGGGGACGATGCTCGGCATCAAAGCAATGGTCACGATGGAAGACGGACAGCTGATCCCGCTCGAAAAGGTGCAGACCCGGGAAGATGTCGCCGAAAAACTGTACGACTACACCGCAGAATTCGCCCAAAATGAACGGATCGGGCTCGTGCAGCATCGATACGAACAGACCCAGGAACACCTGCTGGAGCGCCTGGAAGAAGGGCTCCCCGATATTTCGGCCAATGTGTGGCGCTACCCGCCTAGCCTGGCAGCCCATCTCGGACCAAATGTGATGGGAGTCATCGTGTACGAGGGGCTTGGTTGACGATGGCTGAGAGAGCCCTGACGCGGTTACGCAATCTATTGAACCTGGAGATCCAGACCCGCTGGCGTGAGAGGGCCTTCGCTGGCGGCGTGGCAGCCTTCTGCGAACGTTGGACAGCCGACGCTAAAGCCGATGCCGTCCATCCGGGCCTTCTGCAGGAAATCGTCGAACGGCTGTCACAGTACGCCGGTGCCGAAAGCGACGAAAGGGCGCGGCTGCTCAACTCCCTCCTCGACCTGTTGGATCAACCGCCGCCCGATCCGGCTTTGGAAAATGTAGACCGGGTCGGCCAGCGACAGGCCCGCCAACCTGAAGCAACCCAGGCCAGCAACCCCGCCGAGACCGGGCCCGGCCCGGCCCATCAGCAATCGCCCAATAGCGATACCGCTGAAACTGAAGCGCCGGAGTCGTCCGACATCTTGAACCGGCCGATAACCGACCTGAAAGGGATTGGCGTAAAGAGAGCCGAGCAGTACGCACGCCTTGGGATCGAGACCGTAGAGGACCTTATCTGGCATCTGCCCCATCGCTACGACGATTACAGCCGCGTGCGCCCCATAGCCGATGTCGAGGAAGGGGAAAGCCTTTCCATCATCGCCAATCTGCGCGGGTTCAGTCAGCGCAAATTTGCCTACAAGAGGGAAATCCTGCAGGCCAACTTCAGCGACGGCAGCGGCACGGTCCGCGCCAACTGGTGGAACCAGTCCTGGCTGAAAAATCGCCTCTCCATCGGAAAAACCTATCGCCTGAGCGGCGTCGTCGGCCTGTACATGGGGCACAAGACGTTGGAGAATCCTTATTTTGAAGAGATCGGTCCCAGGGTCATCAAAGACGGACCGATTATGCCCGTTTACGGACTGACCGCAGGTCTGCGCAGCAGCGATGTCAGCAGGCAGGTGCAGCAGGCCCTCAGACAAGGCCTGTCATCCCTGCGCGATCCCTTGCCGGAGCCGCTCCGCCGCCATTACAACCTGGTTCCTCTGACCGACGCACTCCGGCAAATTCACTCGCCAGAGACGCCGGAACGGCTTGCCGACGCCCGTAAACGCATCATCTTTGATGACTTCTTCTACCTCCAGCTGGGCGTGCAGCGCCGTCGCCAGGAGATCCAGCACTTCAATGCGCCACCGATGCCCGTCGACGACGAACTGCTGGCAGACTACAGAACGACACTGCCCTTTGCCCTCACCGGCGCACAACAGCGGACGCTGGATGAAGTCCGGCAGGATATGGCCCGGAGCGTGCCAATGAGCCGGCTGGTCCAGGGTGACGTCGGCAGCGGCAAAACCGTGGTGGCCGCCGGCGCCATGTTGATCGCCGCAGCCAGCGGCTTCCAGTCCGCCCTGCTCGCACCGACGCAGATTCTGGCCGAGCAACATTTTCGCGCCCTGAGCAAACTGCTGGCTGACGTCGAACTGCCGGGCGGCGTCAGACCGAACGTCTCACTCCTCACCGGCCGCGTCACCGGCCAGGAGCGGGAATCCGCTCTCGCCGGACTGGCAGACGGAAGTATTCAAGTCGTCGTCGGCACCACCGCGCTCATCCAGGAGAATGTGGACTTCGCTAACCTCGGCTTTGTCGTGGTCGACGAGCAGCATCGATTCGGCGTCGGACAGCGGGCAGCCGCACGCGATAAGGGTGGGGAAACTGCCGTGCCCCATCTGCTGGTGATGAGCGCCACACCCATCCCCCGCAGCCTGGCGCTCACGGTTTACGGCGACCTCGACGTCAGCGTTATCGATGAGATGCCTCCGGGGCGGACGCCGATCAAGACCAAGCGATTTCTGCCCACCGACAGGGAACGCCTCTACAGCTTTGTCCGCAGACAGGTGCGAGACGGCCGTCAGGCCTACCTCATCTATCCCCTTGTCGAGGAAAGTGAAGTCCTGGATGTTGGCGCGGCCGTGGACGCCCACGCCCGCCTGAGTAAAGAGGTCTTCCCCGATCTGCGCGTGGGGTTGCTCCACGGCCGTCTCAAAGGCGCCGAAAAAGATGACGTGATGCGCGCCTTTGCCGGCGGCGATCTCGATATTCTTGTCAGTACCAGTGTTGTCGAGGTCGGCGTGGACGTTCCCAACGCCACCGTGATGCTGATCGAGGATGCCGAACGCTTCGGTCTGGCGCAACTGCACCAGTTCCGGGGCCGGGTGGGCAGGGGTGGGCACGAAAGCTATTGCGCGCTGATAAGTAGGGTGAAGGCCGACGCGCAGGCCGAACGTCTCAATGCCTTGGCGGAGACGACTGACGGCTTCATCTTGGCGGAAAAGGATCTGGAACTGCGCGGCCCCGGGGATTTTCTGGGTACGCGTCAGAGCGGGCTGCCGGACATGAAGTTGGCGAGCCTCAGCGATCTCTCTACACTGCATCTGGCACAGGAGGCCGCGCAAGACTTTCTGCGTCAGGACACAGATCTCGACAACTATCCTCAGGTGCAGGAAAAAGTGGAGCGGTTCTGGCGCGGCCACGGCGATCTCTCGTGACCCGGGCGATGTAGTCGCTGACCTTCGCCAGTTGAAGTTAACCGCGTTCGTCTATCGACACGTAGGGGCGTTCGGCCTCACCCAGATAGACCTGCCGCGGCCGGGCGATACGTTGCTCCGTGTCGCTCATCAACTCCATCCACTGCGCCAGCCAGCCCGGCGCCCTCCCCAACGCAAAGAGCACCGGGAAGATTTCGACTGGAAACCCCATCGCCTGGTAGATGATGCCGCTGTAAAAGTCCACGTTCGGGTAAAGCCTTCGCGAGACGAAATAATCGTCTTCCAGGGCAGTCCCCTCTAACTCGACCGCGATATCGATCAACGGGTTGCTGCCGGTAGCCTCGAAGACCTCGTAAGCGATTTTCTTGACGATCTGGGCGCGCGGATCGTAGTTCTTGTACACCCGATGGCCGAACCCCATCAGACGCACCTCCCGGTTCTTCACTCGATCCAGAAAAGCCGGGATCTTCTTTGTACTGCCGATTTCGGCCAGCATCCGCAGGACTGCTTCGTTCGCGCCGCCATGGAGGGGGCCGTAAAGGGCTCCGATTGCGCCCGCGATCGCGCAGTACGGATCGGCGTCGCTGGATGCGATGTTGCGCAGCGCCGAAGTCGAGCAGTTCTGCTCATGATCGGCGTGTAAGATGAACAGCACATCCATCGCCCTTGCCAGAACGGGGTCGACTTCGCTGTCACCGGAAAAACCCATCATATGCAGAAAATTGTCGCTGTAGCCCAGCGCGTTGTCGGGATCTATGTGCGCGCGCCCGAGCCGGTTCCGGTATGCAAAAGCGACTGCCGTCGGCAGTTGGCCGAGAATACGCAAGACCTGCTGCATCCGGTTCTGGCTGTCATGGACCTGCTTGGAATCCGGGTAAAGCGTGGACATCGCTGCCACCGCGCTGATGAGAACGCCCATCGGGTGGGCGTCCGCGCCGAATGTCGCGAGTAAATCCTTCAGACCCCCGTCGATCTGCGTTTCCGCCATCACGCGGTCGTTCCAGTTCGTCAACTCGCCGGCCGTCGGCAGTTCGCCGAAAAGCAACAGGTACGCCACCTCCAGAAAGGTGCTTTTTTCCGCCAGCTGTTCGATCGGATAACCCCGGTAACGAAGTATGCCCCTGTCGCCGTCGACAAAGGTGACGCGGCTCTTGCAGGACGCCGTATTTGTATAGCCGGGATCGTACACCATCATGCCAAAGTCATCGGCCTGCACCTTGAGTTGGCGCAGGCCGATGGCCGGAATAGTATCATCTTCGATCGGCAGATCAATCGTCTGGCCGGTGCGATTATCGGTGATAGTTAGCGTCTGCTCACTCATTGCCGGAACATACCTTTCCGTTCGGTTGCGAAACCGTTTCTGGGTGTTTTAATAACTGTATACCATTTTGGCAAATTTTATAACACGCTTGCACCTGCCAAGATTGCCACCGAAACCTGGCTCAACCGCGCGGCTACGACAGATCGACCCCATTCGGCAACGGCCGGCCCTCGACGCCCGCCAGCAGATTCTCGGTCGTCATCACCGCCATCTTCGTGCGCGTGGCCACGGTGGCGCTGCCTATGTGGGGCAGAATGACACAGTTCTCCAGCGAGACCAGCGGGTGATCCGCCGGCAGAGGCTCCGGATCGGTGACGTCCAACCCAGCCGCGGCGATCTCACCCCCCACCAGCGCCTCGTAGAGCGCATCCTGGTCCACGACCCCGCCGCGACTGGTATTGATGAATACTGCCGCCGGTTTCATCTTGCGGAAAGCATCCACGCTGAACAGAGAACGGGTCTGGTCGTTGAGCGGGCAGTGGACCGCAACGAAATCGCTCTCTTCCAACAGTTTGTCCATCGGTACAAAAGTCGCGCCCACCTCCCGCGCCGCCTCCGGCTTTTCCCTGGGCCCGGTATATAGTATGCGGCAGCCGAAACCGCCGAGCATACGCGCGAACGAGGAGCCAATCCGCCCTAGGCCGACCAACCCCACCGTGCTTCCGTGTATGTCGCGGCCCGTCATCCACATCGGTCTCCAAGTGGGCCACGTCCCGCTCTGCACGGCGTTCGTACCTTCCGGCAGCCGCCGCGCCGTGGCCAGCAGCAGGGCCAGCGCCAGCTCCGCCGTCGTCTCGGTCAACACGCCCGGCGTATTCCCCAGGGGGATGTCCCGTTTGCGCAGCGCAGCCACGTCCACGTGATCGTAACCGACCGACATCGTCGCCACGACCCGCAGCCCGGACCCGGCCGCGTCCAACAACTCATCGTCAACTGATTCGGTCAGCAGACAGTAGAGTCCGTCTGCCCCTTGCACCCATTCCAGCAGCGTATCGCGCGCTATCGGCTCTTCGCTGTCCCAGTAGCGGGCGTCACATCTTTCTAGGATCGGCGCGATCGCCGCCTGCGGCAGCTGGCGGGTCACCACAACTGTCGGTCTTGTCATTTCCTCTGCAGCCCTCTGTCCCTGTGCGAACTGATGTCGCTTCGTCTATGTTGATGCTTCCAGCCCGCGATCCGCGCCCGCCACGCTCCAGGACTGCACGCGGCTGACCAGATGGGCCGGCAGTCTGCCCTCGATCAGTGTCCCTTCCTCGGTATATTCCTCCCGTTCCACGCGGCCGTGCTCATACATCAGAGAGACCAGGTCGCCCTTGCTGTAAGGCAGCAACAGCCGCAGCGGCGTCATCGTTTCCTTCAGCTTCCCATCCACTTCCGCCAGCAGTTCCGGGATGCCTTCCCCTGTACGGGCACTGATCTGTACAGGAGAAGTGTACTCCTGCAGCGCATGGCGCAACTGTGCCGCAAGGCCGGGCTCTCCTTGCCCTGCCGAGTAGACCAGGTCGATCTTGTTCAGTGCCGTCACAAGCGGTTTCTCGCCGGCGCCCAACTCCTCCAACATCTCCTCCACCGCGGTTACTTGCTCATCGGCGTTGGGGTGCGAAATATCCACCACGTGCAGCAGCAGGTCTGCCTCCGTGATCTCCTCCAGCGTCGCCCGGAACGCCGCCACCAGCGCCGTCGGCAGCTTCTGGATGAAACCGACCGTATCCGTGAACAGGGCCGTGCGCGCACTCGGCAGTTCCACACGCCGCGTGGTCGGGTCCAGGGTGGCAAACAGCTGGTCCTGGGCCAGCACGCCGGCATCGCTGACCGCATTCAACAGCGTGCTCTTGCCCGCGTTCGTGTAACCGACCACGACGATGACCGGCGTCGACGACTTCTGCCGGCGCTGTCGGTAGCGTTCACGGTGGTGGCGTACCTCCTCCAACTCCCGCTTGAGATGCGCGATCCGGCGGCCTATCTCCCGCCGGTCCACTTCCAGCTGCGTTTCACCGGGTCCGCGTACACCGACCCCGCCGCTCGCGCCGCCGGCCCGTCCACCCGCTTGCCGCGCCAAGTGGGTCCACGCCCGGGTCAGCCGCGGAAGCCGGTACTCGTACTGGGCCAGCTCCACCTGCACCGCCCCCTCTTTCGTCTTGGCATGGCGTGCGAAGATATCCAGGATCAGGGCCGTGCGGTCGATCACCTTCACCTCCTGCCCCAGGACCCGCTCGATTTCGCGCTGCTGGCGCGGCGAAAGCTCTTCGTCGAAGATCACCACATTCGCGCCCAACTCCAGGACCAGCGTCTTCAGTTCACCCAGTTTGCCCGCGCCGATGAACGTAGCCGGATGGGGATGTTGGAGCCGCTGCGTCAACTCTCCCAACACCTCCAGTCCCGCGGTCCCGGCCAGCAGGGCCAGTTCGCTGAGCGAGTCCTCCATCGAGAGGATACCGGGCTGACCCGCCAGGCTGACGCCGACCAGGACCGCCGTCTCCTCCGGCTTGTCGGTCAGGATCAGGCCTTGGTCGTCGCGCACGACTGCGCCAAGCCCGCCTTCGCCTGCACCGGTAAAGTCATCGACCGCGGTCAGGCCGCCTGAACGGTTTGCATGTTGATTTTCTGACATTCGATTAACTGTGCCTTTCACAGCGTTCATCCATGGGGGGATGTCAATGTGCCCGCTGATAGGCTAACGCTGTACTACAGTGCAACAAATCCAATCACAAGCCGCCGCCAGGCATGAGTGGCTTCCAACGGCGGCAATTCCCTATACATTCACGAGCTATTCGTTGGAGGGCATCTGCTGCGCCTCCATCTGCGGACCGGCGGCCCGACAAGCCATCGTTCACAAAATGGTTAGGCCAGGAGAGCGCTGCTGACAAAAGTGGCGGCGACCAGAGCCGCGTCATGCTAGGCCCGGCAAGATTCGCACATTGTACACGATTTCGTCATTTCGCGCCCGTCGCCGAAGCCTCTGGGCGCAGTCCAAAACGGAGGTGAGTTCTCCTACACCTCTGGCAGCAACTGAACCATAGCCATTCCGTCATCCAATCTGCGGCAGAGGAGACGGCAGTTCTCTCTTCTCACTCCTCTTCACTCTCTCCTCGCTTTTCTGGGCGGTCGGGCCTATTCGGCCCTCCCTTGTGCGGGGGCTCCGCCCCCGCAACGCCCCCTCTCCTACAACATGCCTAGTGGACCGGGTGTCGATATTGGTGACGGGTGCCTAATTGAAGATGTCTGGCCAGACCACGTCCCGCCAGTCCCATCAGATCCCCGTAGGTGCCGGCCTTGTGCCTGCCCTGGAACCTACTCTCACCCACAGCGGGACTGTTGACGGTATAAGTTCGATGATGCCAGCCGCGAGACGGAGCTGACATTGACATACACATATTCAATCAGAAGGTGTAACGCCCAGCGGCCCACTTCACAGCTTCGTCCGGGTGCTATAGCAGAAAGAGGCGTTTTTCTCCGGACATACCCACAGCCTGGATCGCTCAAATGATCGACCTGCTGATCTGGGGCGCCTGGCATGCCGTGGACAGTGGCCCAATAGCGTGAAATGATGCTGCACAACTTGCCGCGCGCACGCTCATGGGAGGTCTGGGAAGATAGGTTTCCCAACCGAATAGCAAGCTTTTCAGATTCGGAACGTAGGAGAACAGATTGGATAAGAACGTCCAGGATATGGCTGGGGGAGGCAGGAACAGCTCATTCTGGGAACTGCTCAAGACGCGCAACTTCCGACTACTTTGGGGTGCCGGCACGCTATCCGCCATCGGTGATCAGTTCGACCTGATTGCATTCCCCTGGCTCGTTCTGCTTCTGACCGGTGACCCGCTGGCCGTCGGTGCGATCATCGCCGTCGGCAGCGTTCCCACAGTCTTCTTTATGCTCATCGGCGCGTCGATTGTGGATCGCTCTTCCCCGCGCATGATTCTCCAGGTCAGCAATGTGGCCCGAGTCTTCTTAGAAGCTGTTTGAAAAGGGTCAATTGGGTGCCAAGCGGCGTACCATGAGACGAATCATAGCGATATGGATAAAGGCGACACTGCTTTCGGGCAGTCGTTCATAGTCTTTACAGAGGCGACGATTGA
>DAOUHY010000350.1:0-1580 GCA_034428435.1 Caldilineaceae bacterium
CGAACTGTACAGCGACCCGCTACTCGTCCTCGCGCCGGCTCTCGTAATTCTGACCGCATCGCTCCTGATTATGCGTTTCTTCTCACCAATCATGAACCTGCTCGACAAGCTGGCAGGCCTGTTGCCGGGCACGGCCTTCCACCTCGCACTGCGCCAGTTGGGTCGACAAGGACACAGCTACCTGAATCCCCTCCTGCTCGTGATTATCTGTCTTGGCCTCGGTATCTATACTCACTCTCTCGCCAAAAGCATGGATGAATGGCTCGTCGATCGCATAAAATACCAGGCCGGCGGAGACTTCCGCTTCCTGCCCGTTACCATTTCTGAAGGAGAGACTGCAGGGGACTGGACCCTTGAACCCGCCTGGTTTCTCGAGAGGTTCGATGCCGACCGCGCCATTCGCGTAGGCAACTACGGCATGCGTATCGAAGGGCTCTCCACACCCCGCGGGTCCAGAAAACGAATGGTGGGTGTGGACCGGGCTGAATTCGCCTCCGTCTCCTGGTTCCGCTCCGACTTCGCCGACGACTCGCTCGGCGGACTGATGAATCGGCTCGCCGCCGCCCCCGAAGCAGTGCTGGTCTCGCGCACGTTCCTGACAGAACAGCTGCTGCGCGTCGGCGACCGCCTGGACTTGTGGGTGATTCTGGAACCCGGCGTCAGTATGCGCACCGATTTCGTCATCAGCGGCGTCTACGACTACTTCCCTACTGTCGAGCAGGAAGAGATCGTTGTCATCGCCAATCTGGACTACCTGCACCTGATCGGCGGTGCTATCTATCCTTATGAGGTCTGGCTGAGTTCTCCGGACAACAACAAAGGAGAAGAGGTGCGCCGGTCACTGCGCATCGGCGGCATCGAAACGCTGCGCTGGCACGATGTGGTCGGTTCACTTACCGAGGAAAAGGCGAAGTTGGAGCGGGTCGGGGTATTTGGCGCACTCACCGTCGGCTTCCTGGCCGCGGCGCTCATGGCCGTGATGGCCTTCCTCATGCACAGTTACGCATCGCTGCGCGAGCGCTTCTACCAGTTCGGTGTTCTCCGGGCAATCGGCGCGCTCCGCCGCCAGCTGATCATCCAACTCGCCGTGGAGTACGCCGTGCTTGTCGCCTACGGGACTGCTGCCGGCGCTGTGATCGGCGTCTGGGTCTCCGTTCTCTTCACACCCTTCTTCCGTAGCGCAGCCGACTCCAAGGCCATCCTGCCGCCGATGCTGCCCGTCATCGCCGAAGCCGAAATCACACAGCTTACCCTCATCTTCATCGCCGTGATGGTTTTCGTCATCGTCGCTGCGACCGCACAGGCAACCCAGCGCCGTATTTTCGAGGTTATGCGCGTCGGCCAGGCGTAATCAAGACTAGGAGAGCGAGGAGCGCGAACGGGGGTTTGTTCTCGCTCCTCATGCCAAGCTACGGCCGGCTGCCGTTGCTTCCATTGGGCTGCTCGTTAAACAGCTCCTTCACGCCGCCCAGCGCGCCCAGCACACCGGTCGCCTCGTAGGGCAGAAAGATCTTGGAAGCCTCCCCCTCTGACATCACCTTCAGGGCCTCCAGATACTGGATGGCAATCAGCCTGTCGTC
>DAOUHY010000351.1:0-2233 GCA_034428435.1 Caldilineaceae bacterium
CTTCGATTAGGCACCTGTTACGATTATCGACACCAGGTCGATGAGGCATGTTGTAGGAGAGGGGGCGTTGCGGGGGCGGAGCCCCCGCACAAGGGAGGGCCGAATAGGCCCGACCGCCCGGAACTGCAGTGGTTAGTGGTCAGTGACTGGCCATTCTATTTTAGATTGCTGTGAGCACTGGGCATGGTCTATTCACTGCCTGAGTTTCACGAAAGAGTCCCCCCTTAGTAACGCACCGGGCTGGGAAAGGCAACTTGACCTAGCGGCCCCAAATCAAATAGAATTATATTGTTCAGGCCTTGCCAGCATCAACGTTTCCAACCCTCAAAAAACATAGACAAGAGGAGGCCAAGAGATGAGAAGGCGAAATATCTCCTTTGCAGCCACGATGATAGGACTAATCGTGATGCTTGCCATGCTTGCCGCCTGTGCTCCTGCTGCCCCGGCGGACAGCGGCGCCGACCAGGCCGCCAGCGCCGGTGAGACGGAAGCTGCCGCAGAGGCCGATGAAGGAGGACCCAAGTACGGAGGAGTCCTCAAGTTTGGTCAGGCACAGGCGTCAACCGTGATCAACCCATGGGGCGGACGGTTGCACGGCGCTACCGAGTGGAACATCCTCCATCAGATCTATGAAGGACTGCTGTATTGGGATTCGGGATACAACAACAACCCGTCTCTGGCCGAGTCCTGGGAGGCGGTCAGCGAAACCGAATACATCTTCAATCTGCGCAAGGGAGTCCTGTTCCACAACGGCGAGGAGATGACCTCAGAGGACGTCGTTTACTCCTTTGAACACGCGATGGATGAGTCGATCTCCGCCTATGCGGGCTGGTTGTCGCCGGTTGCAAGCGTCGAAGCTACGGACGAATACACCGTAAAGGTGACACTTAAAGAGCCGTACAGTCCATTCCTCGACGTGATTGGAAGGCCGGCGGTGCTGGTCATGCCTGCGGGCACCTTTGAGAAGGAACCGTTCGAATACATTGGCACGGGGCCTTTCAAATTAAAGGAGTTCGAGCCGGGCGTCAAGACGGAGTTGGTCAGAAATGAGGATTATTGGGAGGAGGGCGTACCTTACCTGGACGGAATCAGTATGTCCTATCTGCTCGACGACGCGGCCCGCGCGGCCAACCTTTCCTCTGATGCGGTCGATTTCATCATGATGGTGCCCGGCGCGTCCTGGGAATCTCTGACGCAGCAGGAGTACAAGCTGTTTACCGGCGACACCGGCATCTTCTTCATGTTCACCTTCAACGTTGGGCGGGAGCCGTTCAACGACCCCAATGTGTTGAAGGCGCTGCAGCACCTGGTGGACAGGCAGGTCATGTGCGACGTCTATACCGCCGGCCGTTGCAACCGCTTCTTCGCAGGCGACCCGCAGCCGCCGACCAGCCAGTACTATACCGGCATCGAGTACTTTAAAGAGCCCGACATTGAGAAGGCCAAGGAGTACCTGGCCAAATCCAACTATCCGGACGGCTTCGAAGTAGACCTGAACTTCTACGGGGCTGCCTCGGATGAAGGCCAGATCGCCGAGATCCTGCAGATCAGTGCGGCTGAGCTGGGGATTAAGTTCAATCTTCTGGCCACCGACCATGCGGTCTGGGTGGAGAAGGTTTACAAGGGTGAGTTCACCGCCGCTTTGCAGGGTCTCTACGCTTCGAGCCCGGATGACATCTTCTATGGGATCATGCATCCGGAGGGCGTGTCGCATGGCTTTGCTCCGAACTTCGATATTCCCGAGTACAACGCGCTGGTGGAAGAGGCGCGCCGGGTGACCGACCCCGATCAGCGCCGGGAACTCTACACGGAGGCGTTGACCATTGGGTATGAGGCGGGATGGCCACTCATCTATCTCTTCACCTATGACGATCGTATGGGCATGCACCCGGATGTCATGGACTATCAGGTAGACGGGCTGGGCACGGTACGCTTTCTGAAGTACGTTTGGCTGGACAGGTAAGGGCTTCAGTCATGTACAGGAGGACGCGTTCCCCGAAATGGGGATCGCGTCCTTCCTTTGGCGGCGCGAGGTCGCGGCTGTGCCTTGACATGCCTGCCGATATCGCGCCTGACTTCGTAATTCCAATTTGTGAAAGAGGAGACGACGCTACATGTCGCGATTTCTGGGTCGCCGTCTGATTCGCGCTGTACTGACCGTGTGGGCAGTTGCGACCCTGGTCTTTCTGCTGATGCACGCGCTACCGGGCGACGTCGTTCTCGTGCTGCTCGA
>DAOUHY010000352.1:0-5579 GCA_034428435.1 Caldilineaceae bacterium
TTCGGTGAGGTATCGTAGAGCAGCGCGCCGAAGTCGGCCTCCTGCACCTGGATGCGCGCCTGGGAGCGGGGAATGTTCAGGAGCACAGCCAGCGAGGGGGCGGGACGCACCTGGACCTCCATGGGCAGACCGGCCGGGCTAAAGGCCGACAGATTGAGTTGACCTTCGTACCGCCCGGGGCGCAGCAGGTCGAGACCGTCGACGTGCAGTAGGGCGGTCTGGGTACCGCTTTCGGGTACTTCCACGGAAAAGTTTACGGAGGCCTCGCGCATGATTTCGCTTGTATCGGACCGGCGCAGGACCAGCGATGCTTCGAGCGTCCCGATCTCTTCAACCGTACTCGCCTGGACCGTGAGCGGCCATCCTTCAGGCGGCATTTTGGCCAGATCGATATCGGCCGGCAGACCGCGCACATAGATCGCCGGTTCCACTTCAAGAAGCGTGCGTGCATAGTCTCCGAAACGGACCCCATCGATCGCCGCGGTCACCAGGAAGAGAGCCTCGTAGTCGCGCCCGTCCTGCGGCAAAAAGCCGTCGTCTGAGCAGACATGTTCACCGCAGTTGATGCGTCTCCGGTAAACAATATCGCCGCCGTCAAGGTCGGTAATGTAGACGGCGGCCTGGATATCTTTCAGCTGGATACCGGGGCCAAAACCGACCTGCAGCTGCAGGCTGCCGTCCTGCAGAATTCCGGGTTTGCTGGCAGAGGGAGAGAAGACCTGCGCCTTGGGCAGATTCTCCGATGTGTGAAGCCGAAAGGTACGCCGAAGCTGCAACGGTTCTCTATCTTCTCCCAGTTGAACCGTGACCTCTTCCACGCCGCCTGAAAGCTGCTGGACGGCGACCGTTCTGCCGCTGAGCGGGTCCTGACCCAGGAGGGGAATGGGCTGGTTGCCGTTGAGCATCAGCGGTTCGTCCGCAGCGGGCCCGGCGCCGGCAAAGACGACGAGAGGGGATTTGCCGGCAGGATAGTAGCGCGTTGAGGCGGTATTGCCTGGTACGCTTGGAGGGGGGAAGAGCAGCTCAGGATAGCTGTCGGCCTGGACGACGGCGAAGCTGCTCAGGTCGGTCGTTTTGGCGACCCAATCGCCGGCAGCCAGCGGTGCGACAGCGACGTTGAGGTCGATGTTGCCGTCGGCGAGCAGGCTCTGTGTCGGCATGGGCGCGCCGTCGCGTTCTACAGCGGTGATCGCCGACTGCGGGCTGACAAAGGCGATACTGCCGGCGCCATGGGCATTGCGAATCGACGTTGTCAGGTTGCCTTGTACATTGCGGTGGGTGACGATCGAGCGGTCCGACTTCATCCCGGCAAAAAGCTCGCTGAAGATTAGCAGAAGGTCCTGTGAACTTTTGGCCTCCCGCGCCAGCGGCGAGCTGGTTTTAAGAAAATCGCCGGCGCAGCCCGCATCGGCATTGCAGAGGATTACGGGGTAGAGCAGTGCGCCGGCGTCCTCGATCTGCGCCATGAGATTGGTGATGGTCCCCCTCTGACCGGTGACATGTAACGGGGCAGTCGGTTCCCCGTCGGTCAGCAGCAGCACGTACTGGCTGCGGTCGGGGTCGCCGTGAACCTCAAGCAACCGCAGCGCCTCCTGCAACCCTAGGTCCATGCGTGTGTAGCCGCGCAGCGTATACTCTTCGGGGGATTGAAGCGAGGCAACCAGCCGGCTACGGTTTTCAGGGCTTCCGACCTCCTGCAGCAGGCTCATGGCGCCGACGCCTTCGGCGGTACTGTCGAAACGCAGCACGGCGATGCGGTCCTCGCTGTCGGCCAGATGGACCAGCAGGCGGGCGGCGCTGTAGCGCAGTTCGTTGGGGTCGCTGGGGGCGTTAAGGGTGGCGTCCTCACAAGGGGGACCGGCGGGCGGCTGGCCCTGCGGCCAGGGCCAGCAGGTGGCCATGCTGCCGGAGTCGTCGAGAATGACGATTACGTCGATGGGGGCGGCGCCGGTCGTGGATTGATGTTGAAGTGCAGGTTGGGCCTCGGCACGTGCCGGCGCGGGGGCATGGCCCGTTATCAACAGGAAGAGAAAGGCACTTAACAGATAAGCAGACACGGCCCAAAGCCGCCGGCCCCAATTTTGAGAGAAACGGCGGACGAGCGGGGGCCGCTGGTAAACATTTCCGGGCAGATGGCGCTCCTGACACCTGAGGCTACTGCACTGAGGCGAGCAATCTAACAACGCATTACTGGCTCTACCAGTTCCAATATAGAAGCAAGCACGCGCATCGGCTCCGCGTTCCCCTGCCTTACCGGCAGGGATACAGTCCCCCACAGGTCAAACCCGCCGAACACCCCAATCCCGCGGTGTTCGGCGGCATAGACTTGCAGTGAGCGAAATGCGCGCGCATCGGTCCCTATTCTATCTTTCGAAATTGTATCACAGCGCGGATTGGCGATACAAGACAACCGGGCCCAGGCCGGGGCCCGTTTCCTACACGGGTTTCCGGGCAGTTGGCAGCGGATGAAATGCCCCGGAACCGGCAATGTGTTTCGGAAAGAGTTTCAGGCGGTTACACTGGAAATGTGGCTGGAGAGGCCGTGCCTGCGGGCGGCGACCGGTTTCTGATTTCCGGTTTTCGTCAGTGACCCGAGGCTGGAGCCGTCGATGAAAAATGCGAAATGGGGACCGGAAACTTCCGCCCGGCTATTGGGCGATTTGCCTACGATCCGCCAATGAATTGCAGTTCCAGGCAGGAAGTGTCGGAGCGATCGCCTGTTCGGCAGCAGCGGACGTTGCGCATGTGGATCTCGCCTGGAGTTACGAACCTGGCTAAGGCTGCGCGTTGGAGGCGCCGGCACGAATCAGGCTGTTGCGAGGCACTTTGGGCTGGCGGCCGCCTGCGCCTGTCGCGGCACACTGGCGGCTAGGCGTGTCTTCGCGGGGGGCGTTGCGGGGGGTGTCCCCCCGCACAAGGGAGGCCGCTTGCGGCCGACCGCCCAAATATGCAACAACCCCCGGCGCCGAACACCGGGGGCCAAGGGTCAACAGACGCTAGCAGCGGCGGATGGGGGAATTGGAGCGAGAAAACAGTTAGCCGTCATTGTTCGTGGCTGCAAGCTCGGCGAGCATTTGCGATAGTGCGGCTACGAACTGGTCGGTGGGCAAGGCGCCGGGGATCAGCCGGCCTTCGCCGCCGGAAAGGACGACGAATGTAGGCGTGCCCCTAACAAAGGGGGCGCCGTCCTGCAAGTCACTCTGCACTGCCAGCGCGGACGCGTCTCCCGCCATGCAGGTGGCGAACGCCTCTGTATCCAACTCGTATTCGGCCGCCAACTCCATAAAGTAGACTGTGTTGTCGGGGCGGGACCACTGTGCCATATCGACGAAAAGGCGGTGATGGAATTCCCAAAAGGCCTCTTGCTCGGCCGCGCACTCGGCCGCGACGGAGGCGGATATGGCGAAGGGATGGATGTTCTCGATGGGGAAATGCTTGAAAACCCACATCACTTCACCGCGACTGACAAACTCTTGATCCAGAATCGGTTGCGTTGTCAAGGCGTGCTGGCTGCAATAGGGGCATTGGAAGTCGCTGAATTCAACAACAACGATGGGGGCGTCGCTACTGCCCTTGTACATGTCGCCGGCCAAGGTAAAGCCAGGGCGGTCGGGGTCGGGCTTCAGGCCTTCCGCGGTCGCCCAAAAGGGCAGCCCGCCCCCGCCTTGCTGCTGTTGTTGTTGCTGCGCCTGGGCTGCGCCCTGGGGCGCGCGGCCGGCCGCGATCGTCCCGATCCACTCGCTGAACATGTCGTATGGCTGCGCGCCGGAGAAGGAGAAGGCCTCTCCGGTTTCTTCAAAGACAAAGCGGAAGCTGGGCGTGCCGGTGAAGCCGAGGGATTGGGCTTCGGCCAGGCTATCGTTTACCTTTGTCAACTGGGTTCCATTATTGGCCATGCAGGACCCGTATTGGGTGGGATCGGCGCCAAGTTCCTGCGCCAGTTCGGCGAAGAAGGAGAGCGCTTCTTCGCGAGGCGCCCACTCTTTCTGGGTGCGGAAGATCCTGTCGTGCATCTGCCAGAAGAGGACGATATCCTGCTCCGCCACACAGTTGGCGGCAATGGATGCGGCCAGAGCGTTGGGATGTATCGAGGAGAGGGGCATATCACGGAAGACGAATTTCACCATGCCGTTTTCGGCAAACCCGGCCAGGAGCGCCGGTTCGGTCTGGATCACGTGGCGGGCGCAGAAGGGACATTCGTAGTCGCTGTATTCGTAGATGGTGATGGGCGCGTTCGGATCGCCGCGGAAGGGATACCCCTCTGCGGTAAATCCGACTGGGACGCCTCTGTGCATGGCAGGTTGTGTGCCGTCGACGGGGGCTGGGGCGACAACCGGGGCAACGATGTTGCCTTCGGCATCGGTGGTGCATGCTGCGACAAGTAGAAGGAGGAGGACGAGGAAGGCGAGAAGAGTCAGGCGCGGCCCGCTCCTCTCTTTGCCTGCGTCATTCACCTGCCTGGTACGGCGCATATGCGGGGCTTGCCAATTCATGGATCCTCCTTGAGGAAACTCCAGCTGTTATCTGAGCTGTGGGCCTGAGATGCGCCCTGGCGCAGTCGATTCAATGGGTTGTCATTTGACTGAGAGAGTGCCTATACAACTGTCGTGATGGGAGTACCGGGAATCATGGCAAGTGAGTGCATTCGTCACGAAGGTATGAGGCCCCCTTATTGTAACTGTGGGAGCGGGAGAGTACTAATCCGGAGAGGCAGTTCAGCAGGCTGGCATACGCCTTACTCTGCTTGTTCAAGTTTGGCTGAAAACGCGGTTGCATCGTACTATGGAGACTTTGAAGGACGGTAGCCAGCTCCCGTGGTCAGCGGCGCGTAAACTGCAATGCCTGACCCTTGGACGGCGCCCGCCACCACCGATCGCGAAGCGCTGAAGGTGAGAGAAGGGTATGGACGAAACGACCCTGCCGGCAGGTGTTGAAGCAGCAGAGGCGGCGGAGAGCGCCGGACTCCGCGACCGCATAGGGGATGGAGGGCGAGAGGCGGACTTCTCTCCGACTGGTGAAGGCGCAATTACCCAGGTGCGTCAAGCCGCTCCCCTGACCGGGCACCTGCGTCAACTCGAGGCGGAAGCGATATATGTGCTGCGGGAGGTGGCGGCGCAGTTCGAGCGTCCGTGCCTGCTCTTTTCCGGGGGCAAAGATTCGATCGTGTGCGCGCATCTGGCGCGCAAGGCCTTTACGCCGGGGCGGATTCCCTTTCCGCTGCTGCACATCGACACCGGCCACAATTTTCCTGAAACGCTGGCCTTTCGCGACGAGCTGGTGGAGAAGCTGGGCGTTCGCCTGCTGGTGCGTTCGGTGCAGGATTCGATTGACGCCGGGCGCGTGCAGGAGGAGCAGGACGGCGATCCCAGCCGCAACCGTTTGCAGACGGTTACACTGCTGGATGCGGTGGCGGAACTTCGCATTGATGCGGCCGTGGGCGGCGCGCGCCGCGATGAAGAGAAGGCGCGCGCGAAGGAGCGCTTCTTTTCCCACCGCGACGGCTTTGGCCAGTGGGACCCCAAGAACCAGCGGCCGGAGCTTTGGAACCTTTTCAACGGGCGTAAACTCAACAACGAACA
>DAOUHY010000353.1:0-2399 GCA_034428435.1 Caldilineaceae bacterium
GGAGGAAGCTCTATGGGTATATCCATCGAACTGGAGGTCAATGGCGCAAGCGTCAGCAAGGAGGTTGAGCCAAGGCTGCTTCTTGCGCATCTCCTGCGCGAAGAACTGGGCCTGACGGGCACGAAGATCGGCTGTGACACGAGCCAGTGCGGCTCTTGCACGATTCTGCTCGACGGGCAGGCGGTCAAGTCATGCACCGTACTGGCGGTCCAGGCAGACGGCAGCGAGATCACCACGATCGAGGGTTTGGCCAACGGGGAATATCATCCAGTGCCGCCGGCCTTCTGGGACAACCACGGGCTGCAATGCGGTTTCTGCACACCGGGCATGATTATTTCCTGCGTCGACCTGCTGAGCACGAACCCGCAGCCGAGCGAAGACGAGATTCGCCACGGGCTGGAGGGGAATCTGTGCCGCTGTACCGGTTATCATAATATCGTGCGTGCGGTGCAGGATGCCGCCGAGACGATGAACGGCTAAAGGAGGAACTGGAATATGGCAGGTGAAAGCAACGGTGCGGGTGTATTCGGTTCATCCATCCGCCGACGAGAGGATCCTGAGCTGATTACCGGACGGGCAAAGTACACGGACGATCTGCAGCTGCCTAACACGGCCCATTGCACGATTTTGCGCAGCGACTATGCCCACGCAAAGATTAACAGCATCGACGCCAGCGAAGCCGAGGCATTGGACGGCGTAATTGCCGTCTACACGGCCTCGGATATTGCAGAAAGCGGTGTACCGGGCGGCATCCCTGTCGGCTGGCTGCTTCCGGACATGGTAATCCCCGAACATTTTATGCTGGCAAAGGATACAACGCGCTATGTCGGTGACGGCGTGGCAATTGTTGTCGCCGAGGACCAGTACACGGCGCACGACGCGCTCGAGCTGATTTACGTGGACTACGATCCGCGCGATGGTGTTGCCGATCCGAAGAAGGCGACGGAAGACGGGGCGCCGCTCGTACACGATGAGGCGCAGAACAATATTGCCTTTGACTGGGAGATTGGCGACAAGGAGAGTACCGACGCCGCATTTGCCAATGCTGCGCACGTCGCCAGCCTGGACATCGTCAACAACCGCCTGATTCCGAATGCGATGGAGCCGCGTGCCGCGCTGGCAGACTACAACAGCATCACGGGCGAGTTGACCCTCTACATGACGACCCAGAATCCTCATATCCACCGGTTGCTGATTAGTCTGGCCTCGCTGGGCTTGCCGGAGCACAAAATCCGGGTAATTGCGCCGGAGGTTGGGGGTGGTTTCGGCAGCAAGATCCATCACTACGCAGACGAGGCGATCGCGGCATGGGCGTCGATGCAGTTGGGGCGGCCGGTCAAATGGACGGCTACGCGCACCGAGACCTACCTGACCGATGCGCACGGCCGCGACCACGTGACGCACGCCGAGATGGCAATTGACGCGAACGGAAAGTTCACCGGCCTGCGGGTCGACACCTACGCGGCGATGGGCGCGTATCTGTCCACTTTTGCGCCGGCTGTACCAACTTATCTGTACGGTACACTGATGTCGGGCGAATATGATCTGCCGGCAATTCACTGCCACGTATACGGTGTGTTCACGCATACTGTACCCGTCGACGCATACCGCGGCGCGGGCCGGCCTGAGGCCACTTTCGTTGTAGAGCGATTGGTGGACGAAGCGGCGCGTGTCACCGGCCTTGATCCGGCCGAGATTCGCCGACGCAATTTCGTTGCCCCGGACAACTTCCCGTTCCAGACGCAGGTTGCGCTTGCGTATGACAGCGGCAACTATGAAGGCGCGCTGGACAAGGCGTTGGAGGCGATTGGATACGACGACTTCCGCAAGGAGCAGGCTGCTCTGAGAGAACAGGGCAGATACGTGGGCATCGGGCTTTCGACCTACATCGAGGCTTGCGGCCTTGCGCCGTCGGCTGTTGTCGGATCGCTGGGCGCCCAGGCAGGCCAGTGGGAGAGCGCGGTCGTGCGCGTGCACGCCACAGGCAAGGTCACTGTGTACAGCGGCTGCTCGGGCCACGGTCAGGGTCATGAGACCACCTATGCGCAGATTGTTGCCAGCGCATTGGGGGTACCCTACGAAGATATTGACGTCATCGAGGGCGACTCCGGCGTCATGCCTCACGGTTGGGGCACGTACGGCAGCCGCAGCGCGGCGACGGGTGGCAGCGCTATAGCTTCTGCGGCCGAAAAGGTCGTTGACAAGGCGCGGACGATTGCGGCCCACCTGCTGGAGGCCGCCGAGGAGGACCTGGAGTTTGAAGATGGGAACTTCTTCGTCAAGGGCTCCCCGGACCAGGCGCAGTCGCTGCCCGACGTAGCGTTGCAGGCGTACCTCGCACACAACCTGCCGAAGGGTATCGAGCCGGCGCTGGAGGCGACCAGCTTCTACGATCCTGA
>DAOUHY010000354.1:0-4333 GCA_034428435.1 Caldilineaceae bacterium
CCATTCCAGTTCCCACCAGAATAAGCACCCCCTCTGACCTCTGACCACTAACCACTGACCACTGCAGTTTGGGCGGTCGGGCCTATTCGGCCCTCCCTTGTGCGGGGGCTCCGCCCCCGCAACGCCCCCTCTCCTTAGACGTGCCTGGTCGACCTGGTGTCGACATCCGTAACAGGTGCCTAATCGAAGGTGTCCAGCCCGACCGCGTCCCGCCAGTCCCACCAGATCCCCGCAGGTGCCGGCCTTGTCCCTCCCCTCGCACCCGCCCTAACTGACGGATTCCACCCTACGGCCAGGCTTGGCGCCTGCACTGCGTCTCGCCCAAAGACGGCAAACAACCCCAGCCGCCGCTGGCTCTGTTTCACCGCCAGACTGTTCCTACCCCAAATCTGGGATGCACCCTGTGTATTCTGGGGCTCATACCCGCGCCCAACCAGCGTCACCGGTAATCCGGCGTCGGCACGCTCCAATCCAATGGTGACTCCGAAAAGCCCCTGAAACCGGTCTGAGAAAAGGAAAGCGCAGACCGCTAGCCGATCTCCACCATGCGCTGGACCGAACGTGCAGCCCTGACCAGGATTTCCTCGGGAACGGTTATCTCATACTGCATCTTTTCCAGCGCTGCCAGGGTATCTTCCATTGTAATCTGGCCCATGTGCGGGCAGCGGACAGAGCAGAGACGCAGCATCTCCTTTTCCGGGTTGGCCCCTATGATATTGTCCCCCATCGAGCACTCGGTCAGAAGTAGATAGCGGGGCGCGTCCGTCTCCTCAACGTGGCGGATCATCGCTGACGTACTGCCCGTAAAGTCTGACGCCGCAACCACCTCCGGGCTGCACTCCGGATGGGAGAGAACCGCGACGTCTGGAAACTCGGCCCGCACGCGCCGGATATCATCTACGGTGAACTTGTCGTGGACTTCACACCGGCCGTGCCAACCGATTAAGTCGAACGACTCCGTCTGCAACGGGATGACCGGGTGGCCGGTATCCTGGTCGCGGTGAGTCTGGCCCGGCGCTTCGAACGAAACGGCTGCCGGTTCGCCTCCGCCGCCGCGCTTCCCTTCTACTCCGGTGGCCTGTGGGAAAATGATCTGCTTGCCTGTCTCCTCCGCCACATTCTTGGCCAGATACTCATCCGGCAGGAATATGACCTGTTCCGAGTCCAGCGAGTTGACCACCGCCACCGCGTTTCCGCTCGTGCAGCAGACGTCCGTCTCCGCCTTTACATCGGCATAGGTATTCACGTAAGTGACCACCGGTACCCCGGGAAACTGCGCCTTAAGGCGCCGCACGTCCTCCGCCGTAATGCTTGCGGCCAGCGAGCAGCCCGCCTTTTCGGCTGGAAGCAGAACCGTCTTGTCCGGGCTCAGAATCTTTGCCGTCTCCGCCATGAACTCCACGCCGCAGAAAACGATTACCTCCTTGTCGGTCTGGGCCGCCATCCGGCTCAGGTACAGCGAGTCGCCGACAAAGTCCGGAATCGAATGGAACAGCGCCGCCTCCATGTAGTTGTGACCGAGGATGACCGCGTTGCGTTCCTTCTTGAGGCGATTTATCTGCACCGCAATTTCCGCCTTGATGCGCAACTCTACGTCTAGGACCACGTTGTGGAGCCTGCGCGCAAGAGCCTCGTACATCGACCTGGCATCGGTGACCTCTGCCAGTGGTGTTGTCAGTGTTGCCGCCGTCATGGGTGCTACCTCGCTTTTTTGATCTGTAGCCGGCCTCTTTCAACTGTCCTCATTTGGAGAGCGTCAAACTACTATCTCCAAATCGAAACTGATGTCGAGCGCGGGAACCGAATGGGTGAGCGCGCCCACCGAAATGTAGTCCACACCTGTCGCGGCCACCGCCGCCACATTCTCCAGGCTAATGCCGCCGGACGCTTCTAGAGAGGTATGACCCGCGGCGATGGCAACGGCCTCTCCTATCTGTTCTGGCTTCATGTTGTCCAGTAGAATCCGGTCTACGTCTAGCCCCAGCGCCTCTTCCAATTGGACCAGATCCGACACTTCGACCTCGATTTCCAACCCCTCGTACCGTCCTCGGATGCCCGCAACAGCCGCCGTGATACCCCCGGCCGCCGCAATGTGATTGTCCTTGACGAGCGCCATGTCGAAAAGACCGAAGCGGTGATTCATGCCCCCGCCCAGCATCACCGCCCTCTTGTCGAACACGCGCAATCCCGGCGCCGTCTTGCGCGTGTCCAGGATCACTGCTTTCGTGCCCTGGACCGCCTCAACGTAGCTCCGTGTCAATGTCGCGATACCTGACATGCGTTGCACAAAGTTCAGGGCCACTCTTTCTGCCGTCAGCAGGATCTGAGCGGAGCCGCTTGCCCTCGCCACGACAGTACCTGCGGCAACCGTTTCACCGTCTTCAACATAAGGGCAGAACTGAAAAGGCTGACCGGTCCCCTTATTGGACGATTTCGCTTCCCAGTCCTGAAGAAGACTATAGGTCAGTTCGACTACTTCCAGCCCTGCTATCGTACCTGACGACTTTGCCAGAAACCGTCCTTTGGCCTGCCTCTCCGCCGGGATCGTTGCTAAAGTGGTAGCGTCGCCGCTGCCGATATCTTCCTTCAATGCCAACTGAACGGCCTTTTTGGCTTCTATCAGGAATTCATCCACGCGCCTTTTCCCTACGGGAGGCAACCCCTGCCGCAACTGTCAAACTAAATATACTGTACCGCGTAGAATACCACTTCCGAGATGGATTTTACAAACGGGTTGCCACGATTCCAATCCGAAGATGCTGGACCCTCAATGCCTCCGCCTCGGCTTCCGAAACGACGCACCCCGTCTCCGGAGATGCCTCCAACTCTGCCTCCGCTATTACCGCGATTGGCAAGCAGGCAATATCTACCTTGAGGAAAACTCGACAACCCGTGTGCGCTTTGATTGGCCCACCAGTTCGGTTACACTGAAACCAAACTAAAACAGGTGCGTACACTTTATTGGAATGTTGCCGATGAGTGAGACGATTCTCTCAGATTCCATCGCCTCCGCCCCGACCAGGGCCCATGAGAATGCCACGCGGGCAAAGCCCGTTTCGGGGTTGCACTTCGACTGGCTGATCAACCTGCTGTGCGCGGTATTCGTCGGCGGCCTCTATCTGGACGGCTGGGCACACAATCATGGGCGAGTCGATGAGTCATTTTTCACACCTTGGCATGCCTTTTTCTACAGCGGATTCTTGCTGGTGGCGATTGCATTTGGTGCAGCTGTAGTTGCCAACCTTAGGCGAGGATATCCGCTGCCTCTTGCTATCCCCGACGGCTATCGCCTGACGGGAGTCGGCCTGTTCATATTCGCTGCCGGCGGCGTCAGCGACATGGTATGGCACATACTATTCGGAATCGAGGAAGGCGCCGAAGCGCTCTTCAGCCCGACCCACATCCTCCTGGGACTCGGTATTGGCTTGACTGTAACCGGCCCGCTGCGCGCCGCCTGGAACAGAAAGGACGCCCTGGGAAGCTGGCGCGAGTTGGGCCCTGCCATCGCCTCTCTCGGCGCCCTTCTGGCTGCGTTAACCTTCTTCATGATGTTTTTCTTCCCCGTCACCGTCCTTCTTGGCACACCTGGGACAGGCAGCGGCTACTTTCGCAACGACGTAGGCAAAGTGGCGGGCCTGGTCGGGGCTACCATCACCGCTGCCGCGCTCGCAGGGCCTCTACTCTTGACCCTGCGCCGCTGGCGACTGCCCCTAGGAGCAGTTTCCTCGGTCCTCTGCCTCTCGATACTGGGCGCAACCATTCTGGACCACGAGCGCACACTCATGATCTGGCTCGCCTTCGGCATGGCCGTCCCCGCCGTGGCTGTAGACTATCTGGCGTGGCGGGCAAGACCGTCCGGCAACCCGAACTCGGTTCGCTGGCTGGCCCCGGCGATTCCCCTGCTTCTATACGGCGGGTATTACACCGTTCTCCTGCCAACTGTTGGGTCAACCTGGTCGGTTCACATGTGGACCAGCACGATCGTAATCCCAACGATGGTCTGCTGGCTTCTCAGCTTTCTGCTCGTGCCGCCGCGCATGCCCGAGCAACTTCCGTGATTCTGCCGGCCCTCTCCACCGACCAGATGCGGGAAGTAGACCGGCTGATGGTCGAGCACTTCGGCATCCAGCTGCTCCAGATGATGGAAAACGCCGGCCGCAACCTCGCCCTGCTCGCCAAACAGCTCCTGTCCGACGAAGATGATGACGAAGACGCCCTGCAAGACCGCCCAATCGTCGTCCTCGCCGGGCGCGGCAACAACGGCGGCGGCGGTCTGGCCGCCGCCCGCCACCTTCTCAACTGGGGCGCCTGGGTCCAGATCGTACTTACCCAT
>DAOUHY010000355.1:0-14907 GCA_034428435.1 Caldilineaceae bacterium
TGACGTTGGTCGACTCTTCCCCACGATACCGGGTTGCTATTCAGGATCACGCCGATGTCCGGTTTGCGCACTGCCGCCCGCTGACCGGATGGCTCGGCAGGGTCAGATATAGTCAGGAGAAAACCTGTCTCCAAATTGATCAGGTCTGCAATGGCGTGAGTTTCCAAATAGCGGCGTAATAAGTCGAGAAACCAATTGTAAAGGTTGAGTTGAGGCTTATTGGGCAACGGTTTTGCCTCCAGCCTGCCGTTGTTCCATTCATAGCTGACGTCGATGTCCGGGTAAGGGTTCGCATACCACTTGGCCCAATACTCGTCCAGAGTGACATAACGGCCGTCATCAGGGGCAAATTCCTTTTTTGTGGAGTGTTTGCGGCGCCCGTCTGGCTGGCGCGACGGGGAACGACGGCCATTGCCCGAATCGTTATCCGACTGTTCCCGATGCCTTCCTCGCAATGCCTCTCTGGAGTCCATTTTCTCTCCTTCACCTACCCTATACGCAGCAGGTGGAACTGTGCCGATTCTAACACGAGTCCTGCAGCGAGGGGTAACGAGCGGTGTGCTTTCGACCGCTAGTGATGATGGGCATAGTGGTGCGCCAGTAGATCTCTACCGAAATCGTTGGCCGGGTCGCGCCAGACCGAGTGGATGTGATTGGCGTCGTTCTGGGTGTTGTCGTATTCACAGACGAAGCGCGGGCCCTGGATGCGGTAGTAGTGGCCCTGCCTCTTTTCGAGGCCGCCGGCCCAGGCGAAGTGGATGCCGTCGAGGCCGCCCTCGCCGAGGTGGTGCCATTCGGTCTCGGCGAGTTCGTCCGGCATGCGATGAATATACTCGCCGATGAGCGCCAGGAGGATCTCCTGTTGCTGGCTGTTCATGCTGTTGCGGCAGAGGCCGCGGGGTGTATCGGAATAGCGCAACGCCTGGACGTGGGAATCGTCAACGCCGTGGGCCTCTTTCCACAGTTCCAGGTCGGGGGAGTTGGCGGGCATACGGAAAGCGCCTTCGACCACCTGGGGAAGATTGTAGAGTACGTTGTCCGGGGGTGCGGCGGGAGAGATTCTGGCGACGGCAAAGGCTTCCTCGTCAAAGGAGCGGACCAACTCGCGGGCCAAGTCCTCTACGCCTGCCAGAGGGCGGAGGGTGGCCGCCGAGCTGAAGGGCGCATCGGCCGGGTTCGAACCGAAGAACATTGGCGTGGGCGAGATGATTTTCCCATCGGCGATTGTGAAATTGAGCGAAATGTGGTGGCCTTCAAAACGCCATCCCCACACGCCCTTTTCATCGGGACTGTCGAAGATGGTCAGGAAGTAAAGCTGTGGATCGCGGCCAGGGTGAGTACGCTCCCAATCTTCCAACATGTCGAGGGCGCTTTCGATTCCCATCACGGTAGAGGCGGTAACGAATCCGGCGCGACTGAGGCCGGCATTTACCAGTTGCAAGGCCTTCTGCCGCTGCGGGAAGGTCATTTCGGAAAGGGAAAGCCCTTTGCGGAGAATGGGTGTGTAGTGCCAGTTTGTGCGCTCTTCCTGGTCGGCAAAGGGAACGACGGCTCTGTGTTTCTGGTCAATGGAGAGGCAGGCCAGGAATGCAGCCGCGGCTTCTCCCATACGCCGGACGACGGTTTGGGCGCCTGTGCCAGTCAAGGTATCCGTTGTGTTTGTCATGCGTGCATCCTTTGTGCGAATATCTGCGGATATTCCGGTGCCAGCGACCGGATGCCAAGTGCGCCCAATCGTACCTTAAATGTGCGGAATGCTCAACAAGCGGAACTTCAGAGTGCATCCCAAAACGGGGGCGACCTCTCCTACTACTCCGGCAACAACCAAGCCACGGTCAGTTCACTTCCAAATGTCCGGCGTACGAAATGGTGTCACTCGCTCCTCTCTCCTCTACACTCTCTCCTCGCAGTTTTGGGCGGTCGGGCCTATTCGGCCCGACCGCCCGAAGAGAAAGTAGAAAGGAAAGAGGAGTGAGGAGAGGGAAGCATCGTAGCTCGCCTCGCTCGGGGCCGCGATTGCCGGGAGGGCCGTGAAGGTTGCGTCCGCACATGGATAGGGCGCAGGAGAGAGGCTGGAATCTCCGCCAAAAACGGTGCTTTTGCGAAAGGTATATGTTGGGTATAATACCCCCGCCCTGCTCGATTTCCGTCAATCGCCCGGGGGAAATCTGGCAATCGAATCTGCGGTTCAAAGGGCATCGGACGAGTTATGGAAGAAACACCCACAATGGTGCTCTCCCTGCCGGAAGGCTATGGTGCGCGGCGGCGGAGTGCTACAGAGAGAAGAGTTCAGCAGATCGTTGAGTTGGTGGAGGGGAAGAGCAACCTCCTGGTTCTGATGCACAACGATCCGGACCCGGACGCAATCGCGAGCGCGCGCGCGATGGAGGAGATGCTGCGTATTCATGCTCCAGGCACGCCGGTCACGCTCGGACACGGCGGCATTATCGGCCGGGCCGAGAACTATACGATGGCTAACGAGATCGTGCCACACAAGGTCCGCATTTCGCAGCGGGCGGCTGCGGAGGAGATGAGCGAATATGACGGAGTGATGCTGGTCGATACGCAGCCTGTGGCGGCCAATCATCTGCTGTGGAGCACGGACTACCCCGGTGAAGAGGTGCTGGCCGCGATTGATCATCATCCCCCGCGGCGCAGCCAGCTGCGAGCCAAAGTCCACGACGTGCGCCCGGAGGTGGGCGCCTCCTCGACGCTTCTGTGCGAATACCTGGCGGTGGCGGAAGTGCCGATCGACACGCGACTGGCGACCGCCCTCTTCTATGGGATCAAGTCGGACACGCTGGGCCTGAGCCGGCACACGTCGGCACTGGATATCTGGGCCTACTCGACCTTACGCCATCTTGTCGAGACGGACCTGCTGAACAAGATCGAACACGTGCAAGTTCCCCGCACATATTTCCGCAGCATAAGCGATGCGTTAGCCAACACGACAATCTACTCGGTATCCCTGCCCAGCGCCGTCGATGAAGAAGACGAGGAGGAGGCGGAGGAGATCCTGGACGAGGAAGAGACCGACGGTTACAGATCGGACCTGGAACGATTCGATCTCGATATCATCGCGTTGTCGCGCATGCTGGCGCCCGGCAGTCCTGGTCCGCCGTCTAACCTACAGGATGGGGGCGAGGATGCATCCGAGGGTGATGTAGAGACGGAAGACGACGCGGATAAGGCTGGCGATATTGCCGTCAGCCTGCTTTTTGATATGCCGCGACCCGATATGGCGGCAGAGGTGGCGGATCTGTTGATGCGCATGGAAAATGTAGCCTGGGTCGTTTGCCTGGGAATTTTCGGGGACCAGGGCGTGATGTCGGTGCGGGCGGCAGATTCGAACGCCAAGGCCGGTCGTCTGGTACGCATTATCGCAGGCCGGAACGGCTCGGCCGGCGGTCATAACACAATGGCCGGCGGACGCATACATCTTCCCAATAAGACGCCGGCAGAGCGGATTGCCGAGTTGCATGCGCTGGTGCCCAGATTTCTCAAGGAGTTGGGCGCCGGCGACGACGTGGGCGTCGCCCTGCTGGAGGCAGAGTAGAGTCGGATTGTTGCCTTACTCGAAGAGGTTTTGAAGGAGTTTCTCGATGCCGATCAGTGCCCCATCTTTGGGAGATGAGGAAGACCGCCGCGATCCCCGCTTTCAGGATGACGACTTGTACGAGTCTGAGAGTCTGGAATTTCCTGGATTGACGCCAGGCCAGGCCGAAGCTGTCCTCAAACGGCTGGGGGCGGGCGTGGTCGAGAAGTTGGCGCTGGTTGAGGGAATCGGCTGGCAGGCACGCATCGAGCCGGTGCAGGGCGGCGTAGAGATCCATTTCCGTGCGCATGACGAACTGATCGACGATCTTCTGCGCCGTTGCGAACAGCAGGCAGAACGAGAAGCGTGATTGGCGGTCGCGCAACCGGTCCGCCGTCTGAACGCAAGGCCACTTGCCGTGCCGGCAGCAACATCGCCTTTATCAAGTACTGGGGCGTTGCCGGCGGCGTCGAAGATCTGAACATCCCACTCAACAATTCAATCAGCATGACCCTGGCGGACGCGCATACAACGACGACGGTCGCCTGGGACGATAGCGGCTGCCTGCCAGAGGATACGGTTGCTATCGACGGCGTGCAGCTTGTGGGGCCTTCTGCGGGGCGTACTGTCGCTCACCTCGACCGGTTGCGCGACCTTGTGGGCGTTTCCGACAGGGCCCGCGTTGTGAGCAACAACAATTTTCCGATGGCATCCGGTATCGCGAGTTCGGCCAGCGGGTTCGCCGCGCTCACCGTGGCCGGGGCTGCGGCGCTGGGTCTCCGGTTGGAGGCCACCCGGCTGTCGGCGGTGGCCCGCCAGGGGAGCGGCTCGGCCAGCCGCAGCCTTTTCGGGGGCTTTGTCGAGTGGGAGCGGGGGTGGGGGGGAGGAGAGAGTGAAGGCAGTTCACTTCTCGATTCGCGGAGTGTTGCGCACCAGTTGCACAGTGAAGATCACTGGGCGCTGCGGGATGTAATTGCCATCGTAAGCACCGGTGCCAAGCGGGTCAGCAGCAGCAGCGGGCACCGGCTGGCGGCGACGAGCCCTCTAAACTCGGCGCGCACACGGAGTGTCGGGGCGTGGCTGGATACAGTGCGGCAGGCGATCGCGGAGCGCGATATCGGTTTGCTCGGCCCTGTATTGGAGCTGGACGCGCTGGCGATGCACGGGGTGATGATGACGAGTACGCCGAGCCTGCTTTACTGGCAGCCGGGTACGCTGGACGTGCTGCAGGCAGTGCGGGCCTGGCGGGAGGATGAGGGCGTGCCGGTGTATTTTACGATCGATGCGGGGCCGAACGTGCATCTGATCTGCGAGGCGGAGGCTGCGGCTGAGGTCGAGCGGCGTGTGGGTGCGCTGCCGGCGGTGGGGCGTGTGTTGGTGAGTGGTCCCGGGACTGGTCCAGAGTTGTTGGATGGGCATCTTTTCTGATAGAATGCGCCTGCGTGCAGCCGGTGGGCACGACCTCTACAGGTATTCCCCAATTCGACGTTGAATTGAACCGGATTTCCCCCGAAAACCCATTGAAAGGAATAAGAGCTATGCCCAAACTCCCGGGCGGCCCGCTTGCGCGCAGGCCGCTTCATTTCATTTGGATTGCAGACTGCTCCGGCTCGATGGGCTATGGTGGCAAGATCCAATCGCTAAACAACGCCATCCGCGAGGCGCTGCCTCACATGCAGGATGCCGCGGCCGAGAACCCCAATGCTGAAGTGATGGTACGCGCTGTAAAGTTTTCCAGTGGCGCTAGTTGGCACGTGGCCAGCGCTGTTCCGGTCGAGCAGTTCCGTTGGGATGATCTGAAAGCCAGCGGCGTGACGGACATGGGCAAGGCCTTGCAACTGGTCGCCGAGCAGCTTGATCCGCAAATGATGCCCCAGCGAGCTCTGCCCCCAGTTCTTGTTCTCATTTCCGACGGTCACCCCACGGACGACGTCAGCGCCGGTCTGCGCGATCTGATGGCTCAGCCTTGGGGTACGAAAGCAGTACGTATCGCCATAGCAATCGGAGACGATGTAGAAAAAAGCGTTTTGCAGCGATTCATCGGCCATCCGGAATTGGAGCCGCTGCAAGCCAATAATGCTGAAAGTCTGGTCACGTTCATTAAGTGGGTATCGACAGCCGTTTTGAAATCGGCTTCCTCGCCTGCCAGTCAGGCGGTGAACACGGATCAGTCCAGCAACGTGCCATTGCCGCCCGTTCCGGACGCGGACGTCCAGGTTGACGATGTCTGGTAATAATGGACGAGGATACGACGGCAAGGAATCCACACTGCCAACTTCACAGGAAAGTTGTGACAGCTCACAAGTCTGCCATACGACCAGCGCCTGTGGATTGCAAATCGTGGGTGCATCAGTGCCTGGCGCCATCCACGAACGCAGCGGCGCGCCGAATCAGGACGCGCTGAGTTGGTGGTCAGCTGAGGGGGAAAAGCCGCTTGCTGTGCTTTGCGTAGCCGACGGCCACGGCGGCAGCGAGTACACGCGTAGTCATATAGGTTCCCGCCGCGCAGTGAAAGAAGCAAAGAAGCTGCTAGTGAACGAGGTGATGCCCCGAATTCTAGACGGTGACGGTCTGCGTGATCTGGCTCAATTAAAACGACAGCTCAGCGAACAGTTGCCAAAGCTTCTCGTGAGCCGGTGGCGGGCGTCGGTGTTTGAGCATGCCACCGACAATCCAATCACAGAGGACGAAGTTCCGCACGCCAGTGGTGGAGAAGCAGGGGAGCCCAGAGCTGCAAAACCGAGTTCTCCCGTCGAGCGGCGCTATGGCGCCACACTACTGGCAGTTCTACTTACTCCTGAATTGCATCTCTATATTCAGTTGGGTGACGGCGATGTCTTGACAGTCACGACAGACGGGGAAGTGGTACGCCCACCTTTCGGCATCGACAGCCACTTGTTCGCCAATTACACAACTTCTCTGTGTTCGAAAGAGGCTTGGCGTTTCGTGCGCATCCATTTTCAGCCGATTGTTGATAGCCCCCCTGAGTTCATAATGCTGGCGACCGACGGTTATGCCAACTCCTTTGCGGACGACGCTGACTTTGAACAGGTCGCCAGGGATCTCTACTCTGCAATCAAACAGGACGGCCTCGCCGCTGTCGCAGGTCGATTGCCCGACTGGTTGGAGGCTACCTCCAAAGGGGGTAGCGGCGACGATATTTCCGTTGTCATGGCCGCAAACTTGAGCCGACCGAAATAACCATTCCGAGCCAGCCCATACCCTTCTTCCACTGAATCCGGGAACGAAAAATGAACCAGTTGCTAAACTCCGGCGAAAAAGTGAAGATGCTGCCAACTGAACTCACTTATGAGGTCGAGGCGTTTCTCGGAGGCGGCGGACAAGGGGAGGTCTATCGCGCTCGATTGGCAGAAGGCCATGGCTCAGGCGCACGGGTGGCGCTCAAATGGTTCTTTCCCCATTATCTGCGTCGAGATCCCGACCTGCGCGCACGGCTGGAGCGCGCGGTGGAAACAGGACCACCCAGCGACCGTTTTCTCTGGCCGCAGGAACTGGTACAGACGGCGAACCGACCAGGATTTGGATATGTGATGCCACTGCGGGAGGACCGTTTCGTCGGCATTACCGATCTGGTGACGCGCCGCGCGGAGCCAACTTTTCGCGCGCTGGTGACGGCCGGTTTCGAGTTGGCGCATAACTACCGACAGCTCCACGCCAAAGGGTTCTGCTACCGTGACATTTCATTCGGCAACGTCTTTTTCGACCCCGAAAATGGGGAAGTGCGAATCTGTGACAACGACAATGTGAGCGTGGACGATGGCAAGGGCGGAGTCATCGGCGGCACGGTCCGCTTCATGGCTCCAGAGATCGTGCGCGGCGAGGCTGGTCCCAGCACCGAGACTGATCTCTTCTCTCTGGCGGTTCTGCTGTTCTATATGCTAGTCAACCACCATCCGCTTGAGGGAGCGAGGGAAGGGCAGATTCGCTGTTTTGATCTGCCGGCCATGACCCGTTTATATGGAACGGATCCTCTCTTCATCTTTAATCCCTCAGACACTAGCAACGAGCCTGTACGCGATGTCCATAGTAACGCTTTAGCCCTGTGGCCGATCTATCCCCACTTTATAAAGGAATTATTCCTGGTCACATTTACCGAAGGACTACATGACCCAAATGAACGTGCACGGGAAAGCCAGTGGAGCAGCGAGTTGATCCGACTGCGTGATTCCATCTTCTATTGTCAGGGTTGCGGCGCTGAAAACTTCTACGATCCTGACTCAATTGGCAACACTGACGGCGACACTGAGGTTTTCTGGGCCTGCTCGTCGCCGCACCGTTTACCGCCCCGAATACGTATCGGCCAAGACGAAGTTGTGATGTTAAACCACGACTCACTGCTCTATCCCCATCACCTTGATGAACAGCGTCGCTATGAAGTTGATAAACCAGTCGCTGAAATCACACAACATCCTCAGAACCCACAGATCTGGGGGTTGCGCAATCTCTCTGCGCAGAAATGGACGAGCCAAAACGCCGGCGGAGAGACAAATGATGTAGAGCCGGGGAAGACTGTAACCCTCTCGTCCGGACTACGGATCCAGTTCGGCAGCCGCGAAGGTGAAGTGCGCCTGTAACGATGTACCAGCACCCTCGAAGCGTTATACGCAAGTTGGTCGCAGATCACGGCCCAGCCCTGCTCGACGAGTCCTCGCGTTTGGATGCTTTTTTGGCAGATCTTTGTGGGACGTATCTTCGTGAACGCTTTTTGCTGGTCTGCTCGCTGCGTGACCGTATCCCGGGAGAACTACAAAGTCAATCGGAGGCCGGAACGATCAATGTGCAGTGGCTCTCCCAGCGGTTGCAGAGGCGGTATTGCCTTTCTGCAGAAGCTGCGCAATGGGCGATCGATTGTTGGTCCGAGGGCCTGAATATCGCTCCGTCCAATCAAGAATCCTCCCGCAATGACACGGAAATCGATGACGGGACCAATATATCCCTTTCAGATTTTCCACAGGGCGTCTTAGGTCGGTTACTCACCGAGTACGGCCCGGCCTTGCTAAACGACCCCTTGCGAGTGAACTCTCTTCTAGCCGACTTCTGTAACCCTCACTCTGCAGAAAGATTCCTGCTCGTTCATGCTTTAAGGGAAGACATTCCTCTTGAGCTGTTAGCCCAAGAGCAGGTCGACAACGATCATGAGCAGCAACTTTCTCAGCACTTGCAGAGCAGGTATGGATTTCATATTGAGGCTGTAATCTGGGCGCTGAGGATTTGGACACTAGCCCTGAAAGTCGCCCGATCTTCTGAGGACCCGGTTGCGACTGAGGCCGCGAAGGCGCATGCTGACGCAGTTGCAAACGCCCGCCTCAAGGCGGAAGAACGTGCTGCAGCAGATACGACCGTTACCCGCAAGGCAGAAGAACGCAGCGAAGCGGAAGAAACGGTTCGCCTGAAAAAACGCGAGCGCGACGCAGCGGATGCTACCGCCGGCACATTGGCGCAGGTGCGGGCCGCCGCGGAGGAGACTGCCCGCTCTGCAGCAGATGAATGGGTAGCAGCGAAAGCGTTAGCCCGTTCGACTGCAGCGGAAGTGGAAGGCATCATGCTACATGTACTGAATAATCGTCCCATGACCTCAAGCGAAGTGGCCGATATTCTGGACAAAGAACAGGAACAAGCCATTACTTGGCTAAGACAGCTGCAGGAATCCGGCAAAGTAGAATACATATGGCTAGAACGATCTCCACACTATCCTTGCTACCGCGGTAAAGTAGATGCAAATGTCCTTGCTGCTACAGAGGATATAGGGAGCGAAATCGGCTCCGAGTTGGAAACAGCCGCCCGCGCAAGAGCCAAAGAACTGATTTCTGCGCAGGCAACTGTTCTAGAGCATTCGAAGGAGAAGGCCGTAGCTGACACGAAAGTGCTTGAGAAGACAGAGGATTGGCTCGCAAGTGCGGCAAAGGCCCTTGAAAAAGCAAAGGGGCAGACCGCTGCCGAAGCGGCCGTTCGCTTCAGAGAGCAAGAACATGTCGCCGCAGTAGCTCAGGCTCGACTGAAGGCCGAGGAGCAGGCCGTAGCGGAAAAGATTGCCAGTAAACGGAAAGAGGAGCGGACTGCGGCAGAAGCGGCGGCCAACCAGAAAAGAGGGGAATGGCTCACAGCGGAAAGAAAGGCTCGAATCAAGGTTGAGGAACGTCTCGCAGACGAAGCAGAAATCCAGCAGGAGGCAAAAGAGCGAGCTGAAGCCGAAGCGGCAGCTCGCAAAAAAGAAGCAGAATTGAAGGAAAGCCTGTTGCAGAACTTGGACCAGGGCCCGCTCACTTCACGCGAACTAGCAAAGTCCCTGCAAGCTGAACAGGAGTATGTTATTGCGCTGCTGAGACAGTTGGTGAAAGAGGAACGGATTGAACGGATATGGCTGCCGCGTTCTCGTTTTTCACCTTGTTACACGATAAAGAAACGTCCAAGTACGTCCGGCCCTTCTGCTGACAGAAGTAGGCCGGGCCAGCACAAGTTATCTTCTTCCTCTAGAGGATGGCTAGGTGTACTGTGGCTCTGGCTGGGTACTATGGCACTGGTTGTTTTGCCGATGCTATTGGTAGTGGGAACAGAGGGGCTGATGGAGGCTGAGACGACAATTGGTCTAGTAGCGATTGGAGCCGTGATGGGAATCATGGGGGGTATTATTGGGTTCCTCGGAATGCTCTGGCTATGGTGCGGGCGAATGCTGATGAGATTGATGGGAATGAAGGGCAGCCTGTCCCCGCGTGCAAGCAGCTGGGTGGGATTATTTTGGCTGTGGGCTGGAGCGATGGGTCTTGTGGGGATGACGGGCACTTTCGAACCTGCGATCGGTCTGGCTGGACTGGGAGTTGGGTTAATTGGGATATTTTGGCTCTGGCTGGGGCGTGTTCTGCTAAGGCTGTTTGGGTCTATTGTTCATTAGCTCCACAGGCGAAAGGATTTCCGACAGATGAATCCGCTTCCCCAGCACATTCTGCGCGGCCTGCTCACTGATTATGGCCTGACTTTGCTGGATGAACCCGAGCGCGTGGATGCCTTTCTGGCGGATCTTTGTGGAGAGTATCGCAGAGAACGCTACTTAATCGTTCAGGCGATGCGATGGCGCGTTCCTGCAGATTTGCTGTCCCAGCCGCAGGGGGCCGCAAATGTTGGGCCGAGGATCTCTCGGCGATTGCAGGAGCAATACGGTCTTTCGGAAGAGGCGGCTCAGTGGGCAGTAGAAAGCTGGGCCATCGCTCTGGATGACGAGGAGTTGCTCGTAACGGATAGCGAATTAGCCGCTACACATGCAGTGTCGACCGACAGAGAGGTTTTGGTCACGTTTTACCATGCAGTGAGCGGCCCAAATTGGTTGAATAGTGAAAACTGGTTGAGCGACGCGCCACTCGACACTTGGTACGGCGTCGGCACAGATGGCAACGGACACGTAGTCAGTTTATCTCTAAAAGACAATTCGCTGAGCGGCTCAATCCCGGCGGAACTGGGCCATCTATCTTTACTAAATCAACTTGACCTCTCAAATGGCGAGAAGTGGACGAATGAAGAAAACGAACTGACTGGCCCGATCCCCGCAGAATTGGGCAATCTATCCAACTTAAGAACACTGAACCTCTCAGGGAATCAATTAAGCGGACCGATACCCCCACAACTCTCCTATCTTTCTAACCTTGAAGTTCTGTCCCTCAGTTACAACTCGTCTTTCTCAGACGAAAAGTTGAGCGGCCCGATTCCGCCGGATCTTTCTAACCTTTCCAATCTGAAAACACTGGATTTTTCAGGCAACGAGTTGAGCGGGGCGATCCCTGTTGAATTGACCCAGCTTTCCAATCTGGTGGAACTTTGCCTTGCTCACAACAAGCTGAGTGGGACGATTCCGGAGGAGTTGGGTAGTCTCTCCTGCTTAACTCAACTGTCTCTAGGAGGCAACAAGCTGAGCGGTTCGATCCCTTCAGAATTCGAAAACCTCTCCGATTTGATGGACTTAGACCTTGCTTACAACGAATTGAGCGGACCGATTCCGGTGGAGCTAGGTAGTCTCTCCTGCTTAACTCAACTGTCTCTAGGAGGCAATAAACTGAGCGGTTCAATCCCTTCAGAATTCGAAAACCTCTCCAATTTGATGGCACTAGACCTTGCTTACAACGAGTTGAGCGGGACGATTCCGGTGGCGCTAGGCAGTCTTTCCAGCCTTACACAACTGTCTTTAGGGGGCAACAAGCTGGGCGGTTCAATCCATTCAGAACTTGGAAAACTCTCCAATTTGAAGGAACTAGACCTTGCCTGCAACGAGTTGACTAGGGACATCCCATCAATACTTGGCAATCTTTCTCTTCTAGAGACGATTGACATTTCAAGTAATCAAATAGACGGATCAATCCCCTTCGAACTCGCCAACCTCTCCAGACTGAAATCGCTGAACCTCTCAGATAACAAGCTAAATGGGCCCATCCCGTCTGAACTGGCCAGCCTCTCCCAATTGGAAACCCTGGACCTCTCCGGAAATCAGTTAAGCGGTTCTATCCCTCAGCAACTTGCCAACCTTTCCAATCTGAGAACCTTAAATCTTGGTACATTCATGTTCTCGGGTAACAATCTAAGTGGGCCAATCCCTCTTCAACTCGCCAGCCTTACCAATCTGGAGGCATTGGACCTCTCAGGTAACCAATTAAGCGGACCGATCCCGCCTCAACTTGCCCACCTCTCCAACCTGACTAGTTTGCGTCTTGGGGCGTCCTTTTTCTCGAAGAACCGGTTGAGCGGGCCGATCCCTCCTGAACTCGCCAGCCTCGCCAACCTGTCATCTTTAGACCTCTCAGGTAACCAGTTAAGCGGGCCAATCCCGCCTCAACTTGGCGACCTCGCCAACCTGTCGACTTTGGACCTCTCAGGTAACCAGTTAAGCGGTTCAATCCCTCTTCAACTCGGTAATCTTTCAAATCTCCATATGAGACTAAATCTCTCGAATAACCTACTGAGCGGTTCAATCCCGCCCCAACTCGGCAACCTCGCCACACTTTGGTTTATTCTAGATCTCTCTAGAAACCAACTGACTGGGCCGATCCCAACTGAACTAGGTAATCTCCTCAGGCTAAGGTCGCTGAAACTCTCTGGAAACCAACTGACCGGGTCGATCCCAACTGAATTGGGCAGCCTCTCCAACCTAAAAGCGCTGCATCTCTCGAAAAACAAGCTAAATGGAGCGTTACCGGCAGCATTAGGCAACCTCTCCAAACTGGAATCATTGGACTTCTCAGACAACCAGTTAGATGGGCCGATCCCGTCGAGAATCAGCAAGCTCTCCAGACTCAAAAGTCTAGATCTCTCAAAAAACCAGTTTGACGGGCCGATTCCGACAGAACTAGGCAGCCTCTCCGAACTGGAAGCATTGAACTTCTCAGATAACCAGCTAGATGGGTCGATCCCGTCGAGGCTCGGCAAGCTCTCCAGACTGAAAGATCTTAACCTCTCGGATAACCGGTTGGACTGGCTGATTCCGGCAGAATTAGGCGACCTCTCCAAACTAGAAAACCTGGATCTCTCAAATAACGGGTTGTACGGAAGAATCCCGCCTGAGCTTGCCAATCTCTCTAACCTGAAAAGAATCGATCTTGTAAAAAACTTGCTAGTCGGGCCAGTTCCCTTTGAATTCTTCCACCATCCAGCACTCAAATCACTAAACATCGACCAAGATAAACTAGAATTCAATTTTCGCAATGCCCTCGAACAGATGAACGCTTCCGTCCAGTCCCGGCCCCCTCTGTCATCTTCCATCCCCACCAAGGAGCAATCATCCCCTCCACCGTCGTTCGCTCATTCCAAGGATCAGTCGCTGTCATCTTCATCCTCCACTCCCTCAGAAGCTCAGCCACCCGCGAGAAAAAGAGGATGGCTCTGGCTGCTGCTACTGGGGCTACCGGGCCTATGTATATTGTTTTCGATGTTGGGTCAGTTGAATTGAAGGACGGGTTAACAGAACACAGTTCTAGCGAACCACCCACTCTCACGAAGAACATCGAGCTGGTAGATGACACATTTCTGCCTAGTCCTGTCTGACAACTCCGCAAGCGTGAATGCAGTCCTGTCAGACTTTTGCGGCCTGCTTCGCAGAGAGCGCTTTCTACTCTTTGCGCGATATAGATACCCGTCCCAAGGGAGTAGCTGGACCAACGTTTGCAGCTGCACCTCGGCTTATTTGACGGAGTTTTGCTGTGGATAGTTGGGAATAGGGCCTCTACCCTGGATCTGGCTCAACTGACCTCTCTCCTGCCTTGTCCTGAGGCATCCCTGATCGGGCCCGCACTTCCTACGATTCAACTGCCACAGATCACCTACCATTCTTTGCTTTCCCGGCGGGAGCGAACTGACAACCCTCATTGCGGGGCAGATCGTGAATGAATTAGAAATCTCAAACGATGAAAGCTTTCTGCGCATCGCAAATTCATTCACACTGTGCCTTTGCAATGAATCTCATGCTGGCAGTAAATGAGAAAGTGCTGGTGTATGCCAGTGTGAACCACTCTTTTGGTCGTTTGGCGCGCGCCCACTGCTTCGTGGGAGGCTCCGTGGTGTCAGGGCCTGCGAAAGCTGACGTTGACCTCGGCTCCGTCTTACTTCGCCATTTGGCGCAGACTTTACGCAATCTTCATCTCGGCTATTTCCTGTCTCGTGCCGGCGACTAGGGAAAGCAGGGCCATCTTGGCGCCGACGCCGACGAAGACCCAGCCCAGGCTCAGCTTGATCAGCGCGCCGGAGACGGCGATTGAAATCGGTGAGAGACCTATTGAGGCGATCATGAGGAGGCTCATGACGTGTCCCATCACCCCTTGGGGCGTTCGGGCCTGGAGCCAGGTCGTGAACATGATGTTGGTGTATCCTCATATGATGCCGATTGCGACAACCAAGGCTGCGGCAATCCAGGTGGCTGTCAGGAAGCCAAAGGGCATTATCAGAATGCCGCTGAGGACATAGGTAATGACGAGAAAGTGGCCCAGGCGACTATTTGGGGTAGGCAACGCCCCGGCTAATACGGCGCCTAGCAAGGCGCCGGCGGCATGGGCCCGACAAATCCGCTCGATTCCGTGGTGGTCTGCGTAATGACATTAGCGTGACGAAGCTGTTTTTCTGTCACGATACGCGGTAGAAGTGCTGCCTGAGCCGGATAGTAGAAGGCGTCAGCAATCCCTTTGGCCAAGGCAAAGAGGTAGAGCAGCCACAGATTCAACATTCCGGTCAATACAAGCGCCGCCAAGACGGATCCTAAGAGGCTGTTTGGAAAGTAAAGGCTGTCGGCCAAATTGTGGTATACGTAGTTTTTGTGAAAACAAAACGATACCCAACAGATTTGACTGACAGCCAGTGGTCTATTATCCAGCATCTGATTCCCG
>DAOUHY010000356.1:0-12873 GCA_034428435.1 Caldilineaceae bacterium
ACTATCCAAACAGAACTTAGTTCAGTAGCCGGCTTGCTCTATACGCAATTGGCGATGATCGATTCAGAATGCCCGAGCAGAGCGGATGGCGGTCGCGGATAGTTGGAAGACGCGGCTGATGGTCCGTCAAGTGCACCTCTTTCGCATTTACCCAACCCTGGCGTAAGTCATTTCACTTAGAAAATCTGTCCGAATTCGGGCAATCCCCAAAGAGCACTTTGTGTAGACTGATCGTCTTCACAACCTATCGACAACCCGCGCTTTCAGCACAATCACCCGTATGCAAGAGAAGCTGTCCTGTTGCGCAAGCAATGTGTGACTATTTGTTGAGCCTGACAAGGAACGAACTATGGAAACGCTTAGTATGACTATGGCCGAATTGGAGGACTGCACTCTGGATGAACTCAGAGAGATGGCGCGGTCCTTGGATATAAGCGGCTATACGCGCCTGAAGAAGCATGATCTGATTATTCTGCTATTACGGGCTAACGCCGAAAAACAGGGATATATTTTTGGAGGGGGAATCCTGGAAATTGTACAGGACGGCATCGGTTTCCTGCGAAGCGACCATCTTCTCCCGGGACCGGAGGACGTTTACGTCAGTCAGAGTCAGATCCGCCGTTTTGGGTTGCGCACAGGCGATCTCGTAGTTGGTCAGGTACGCCCGCCGAAGGATACAGAGAAGTATTACGGTCTGTTGAAGGTTGAAGCGGTCAACGGACTTGACCCTGAGGAGGCGAAACGGCGTCCGGTTTTTGAGAAACAGACGCCGATATTTCCGGACGAGCAGATTCACCTGGAGACCAAGCCGAATTTGCTGGCAACCCGCATGATCGATCTGCTGGCACCTATCGGCCGCGGTCAACGCGGGCTGATCGTCAGTCCCCCCAAAGCGGGCAAGACGACCATTCTGAAGCGCATTGCCAACGGTATGTCAAGCAACTATGAGGATCTGCATCTGATGGTGGTGCTGATTGGAGAGCGGCCTGAGGAAGTAACGGATATGGACCGTTCTGTGGAAGCTGAGGTGATCAGCAGTACATTTGACGAACCGGTGCAGAACCATGTGCGGGTAGCGGAGATGGCGCTGGAACGAGCCAAGCGTCTGACGGAAAGCAGCCGCGATGTGGTGATACTGTTGGACAGCATTACGCGTCTCACCCGCGCTTACAATCTGACAGTGCCCCCGTCAGGCCGCACTCTATCGGGTGGGATCGATCCGGCGGCGCTGTATCCGCCAAAGCGGTTTTTTGGCGCGGCCCGGAATTTGGAGGAGGGCGGCAGCCTGACGATCGTTGCGACCTGTCTTGTCGATACAGGCAGCCGCATGGATGATGTCATTTACGAAGAGTTCAAGGGCACGGGCAATATGGAGCTGCATCTCAACCGGCGCACGTCGGAGCGGCGCATCTTCCCGGCCATCGATATTGAGCGGAGCAGCACGCGAGCGGAAGAGAAGATGCTGGAGCCAGAAGTGCTGGCGAAGGTGTACACTTTGCGACGGATGAGCGATGCCATGGGGGGCGGCAATGAAGCGATTTTGCCGATTCTGGAACGCCTCAGCCGGACGCGAGACAACCAGGAGTTTCTGGACACGCTGATCAAGTAGGTATGCGATCATGCGGACCGATAACCAGCGCGAATCGCCCGGGGGAGCTTGAAAGGCAGGGGGGACCACGCAGCATGGAGTGGTTTACAGAAAAATGACGCTTAACCTACGTTTTCCCTACGGTATCCGATCTAACTGCCTTTGGGGGGGCAGAAACCGAGTGGATACCCGAAAATCGATTTGTATAGACTCCAACTTATGCCTATAATGGCATTCTTGAGGCGGTTCGGGCCGTTTGATAGCCTCAAATGGCCGATAAATCGCTCCTGTCAGTAGAAGAAACAGGCCCGAAAGCATCCCTCCCCCTCCCGGCATTTTTTGAAGTTTGCGTATATTGTACAACGTGGTACAGTCTTGTGCTGTATCCCTAGACTTGGGCAGGATGTATGCTTAAGAGCAAAGAACACGTAGAACAACGCCGATTCAGTTATCATACTTTCCGCCGATCAAACAGCACCTCCACATCGGATCGGGAAGTAGACCAACCCCCCCTCTCCAGCAGTTTGACAGAATTCAGCCCCAGTCCAACACAGAATCAGATTCATCAGAGTTCAGAAGGTGCGGCGGAAGCTGCGCTGGAAGAGGGCTCGACCGGACTTGCGGATGCGGCAGGCGGGGCGCTTGAGAATCTGAGTTCAGGTATACAGGGTTTCCTGCGAGAGCAGGTGGCGCCGGTGCGGCTGGCGAGCCATCTTGCAGTCCTGGTGGTAGCAGCGATAGTCATTCTTGTCAGGCGAGTGGATCCCCCCGATTGGAATTTCCCGCTGCACACTCTGCCGGTTGATGTTCCGCTTGTGGAGAGTGCCGCTGCCGACACACAGCAAGCCCGCCGCAATCCGATAGTGGAGGTTGGCAATGCACTGCAGCGAGCGGTGCTTCCTTTTACGCGGGATACCGAGGAGCCTGCCGTGGCATCCCCGGGCATCCAGATAGCGGAGGGGGAACCGGTAGGGGTTACGGGGCCATCCAAGCTAGACACAATCCAGATATACAAGGTATTGCCGGCTGACAATCTACAGAAGATCGCTGCCCGTTATGATCTCAGGCCGGAGACGATATTGTGGGCCAATCCAAAACTGGAATCGAATCCAGATCTATTGTGGCCCGGCCAGCAGTTGATTATTCCTCCGGTTGACGGGGTGATGCACGTGGTTCGCCCCGGCGACACGCTGTCGACTCTGGCGGTGAAATACAAGGTGACCGTTGACGAGATCGTTGGCTTTCCATTGAACAAGTTGGAGTCGGCGGCCTCCCCGATCAGCAGCGGAAGTCAGTTAATCATTCCGAATGGCACCAAGCCCTATGTCGCCAGGCAGGTGGCAATGTATCGTGGTCCTGTGCCTGCCAATGCGGTCAGAGGTTCGGGCAACTTTGCCTGGCCAGTCAGCGGCCACATTACGCAGCAGTTCTGGCACGGTCATCGGGCGATAGACGTAGGCGCCCGGGCAGGATCCCCGATCGTGGCGGCCGATAGCGGCTATGTTGTGAAGGCTTCACACGGCTGGAATGGCGGCTATGGCAGTATGGTCATGGTCGATCATGGCAACGGCTTTGTTTCACTGTACGCTCATATGAATATGGTCTACGTGCGCCAGGGCGAGAATGTTGCCAAGGGCGAGCAGCTGGGTACGGTAGGCAATACCGGGCGTTCAACGGGGCCGCATCTGCACTTTGAGATCCGACAGAACGGCGCCGCGCGTAATCCATTCTACTTCCTGCCGTAGACAGAAAGGGTTTACAAGACACAGAAAGGTCCGGCACAATGTGCCGGACCTTTTTTGTTCTGCAACAGATAGTCAGCGACGCAGGCTTCCACGATTCCAGGGGGAAGAGTTGTTCACGTTTTGTGCCGTTATCGCGAAGAGGATGGTGAAGAAGGACGGCTTTCCAGCCTCGGTTTTCACAGTTGCTGAATGCCACCTTCGGTCAGTTTGCGGGGGTCGAGCAGCTCGTCCAGTTCGCCGGCGCTGAGGTCGGTCATCTCAAGGGCGACCTCCTTGAGAGTGCGGCCCTGGGCATAGGCGGTTTTGGCGATCTGTGCGCCGAGTTCATATCCGATCACAGGATTCAGGGCGGTTACAAGGATCGGGTTGCTGTCAACGAGGCGGCCTATCCGTTCTGTGTTGACAGTAAAGCCGGCGACGGCACTGTCTGCCAGCAGGCGGCTTGCGCCGACCAGGATCGAGATGCTCTGCAACAGGTTGTAGGCGATGACGGGGAGCATCACATTCAGTTGAAAACTGCCCGACTGGCCCCCGATCGTGATTGTCAGGTCGTTTCCGGTGACCTGGGCGGCAACCATGGTGACCGCTTCGGGGATGACCGGATTGATCTTGCCCGGCATGATGCTGCTGCCGGGCTGCAGGGCAGGCAGTTCGATTTCAGCGATGCCGGCAATGGGCCCGCTATTCATCCAGCGCAGATCGTTTGCCATTTTCATGAGGGAGGTCGCGACGGTCTTGAGTTGACCGCTGAGCTCAACAGCGGCGTCCTGGCTGCTCAGGCTTTCGAAGTAGTTTTCGCTCGTCCTGAATGGCTGCTCGGTCATCCGGGCCAGTTTGGCGGCGATGCGTTCGCCGAACTCGGGATGGGCGTTTATGCCGGTGCCAACGGCGGTGCCGCCCTGGGCGAGTTCTGCCAGCCGCGTCAACGCGTCGCGCAGCCGCCGCTGCCCCTTGTTGATCTGGTTGCTCCAGCCCCCCAGTTCCTGGCTCAGGCGGATAGGCATGGCATCCATCAGATGGGTGCGCCCGGTGGTGACGATGCCGTCAACCTCTGCGGCTCTGGCGTCCAGGGCATCCTGCAGATGCTGGAGAGCCGGGAGGAGCTCATCGACAACGGCGAGATAGGCGCTCAGATGGATGGCTGAGGGAATAACATCGTTGCTGCTTTGCCCCATATTGACGTGATCGTTGGGGTGGACGCTGCGTCCCAGGATCCGGGATGCCAGCGTAGCGATGACTTCATTGGCATTCATGTTTGTGCTGGTGCCGGAGCCGGTCTGGAAGATGTCGAGGGGGAAGTGGGCGTCGTGGGCGCCGTGCGCGACTTCGGCGCAGGCGCTTTGAATTGCCGCGGTCATCTCGGCATCCATATGACCCAGGTCGAGATTGACGGCAGCGGCGGCCCCTTTGATGAGCCCGACTGCGCGGATGAACTGGCGGGGGAAGCGGAGCGGGCTGATGGGGAAGTTGTCGACGGCGCGCTGGGTTTGGGCAGCGTAGAGAGCGTCCTTGGGCACGCTTACCTCGCCCAGGCTGTCATGTTCAATGCGAAATTCCTGACTACTCATAAGAATGTTCTGCTCCAATCGGATTCTTGATCACAGGGATTAACGTTCGCCGCGCATATAGGGCAGACCGAGCGCGGCCGGTGCGCCGAGGCGGCGGCTAACGTTTTCGTAGACGGTAATGAGTGTGAGAACGAGGACTGTCAGAAGGTAGGGCATCATGGCCAGCATAGCGGCGGGTATGACCCCGCCCCCAGCTGCCTGCAACCGAAACTGAATTGCGTTGACCCCGCCAAAGATGAGGGCCCCAAGCAGCGCCCGCGCCGGATCCCAGGTGGCGAAGATAACGAGAGCGATGGCGATCCAGCCGCGCCCGCCGGTGAGGTTTTCAGTCCAACCGGGGGTATAGGCGAGGCTCAGGTGGGCGCCGCCGAGCCCCATGAGCATACCGCCGCCAATGGTGGCGAGATAGCGAGTGCGGGTGACCGAGATGCCCATGGCGTCGGCGGTGTCGGGGTCTTCGCCGACGGCGCGCACGTTGAGGCCGAGCCGGGTGCGGTAGAGCAGGAAGGCGGCGAGTGGGACGGTCAGATACATCAGGTAAACGAGAAGATCCTGATTGAAGAGGGCCTGGCCAAGCAGGGGGATCTGGCCGAGACCGGGTATTGCGAGTTTGTTGAACTTGGGGCCGACCAGGCCCACAAGCGGCGCGCCTTCCGGCCCGAGGCGCTGGCCGAGAAAGCTGCTAAGGCCGATGCCGAAGAGGGTGAGCGCGAGGCCGCTGACGACCTGATCGGCGCGCAGGGTGACGGACAGAAAGGCGTGGATGGAGGCAAGCGCGCCGCCGACGACGATGGCCGCAAGCGTGCCGAGCAGGAGACTTTCGGTATGAAAGCCGACGGCAAAGGCGCTGACGGCGCCCATGATGAGAATGCCTTCCAACCCGAGATTAAGAACGCCGGCCCTTTCGGTGTAGATTTCACCGACTGCGGCAAAGACAAGCGATGCGCCGGCCTGAATTGTCACCGTCAGGATGGAGATAAGAAGGGCGAGTTCCATTGTCGTTGCGCTTTCACATGCGAGTTGTCAGGCGGCGAGTTTCAACTGCCTTCGCCAGATTGTGTACAGATTCCACCGGTATGGAACGGGAGAATGGGGATGGTCGGCGCTCTAACTAGTCGGCGGGCGTCGGTCCGCCGGATGCGGGGGCAGGACTGGCCGCAGGGCTGGGCTGCGTACGAATCACCCGCAACCGGTAGTTGATAAAGACGTCGGCGCCGAGTACGAAGAAAAGTATCGAGCCCTGGAGCACGCCTGCGACGGCCGCCGGCAGTCCCATGGTAATCTGCAGTTGATCGCCCCCGGTGCTGAGACCGGCCAGGAGCAGGCTGACGAGCAGGATGGCCCAGGGGTTCAGTTTTGCCAACCAGGCCACGATGATTGCGGTAAAGCCGTCGCCGACAGCGATCCCGTTTTGCAGCCGATGGGCGACGCCGGCGACCTGGCTGAATCCAGCCAACCCGGCAATGCCCCCGCTAACGAACATGACCATGAGTACGTTGCGGGCGATACTCATCCCGGCGTAGCGAGCGGCGAGAGGGTTCTTGCCAATCACCTTGATCTCCAGGCCCCACTTGGTACGGTCGAGGACAAGCCAGAGCAGGAAGGCGACGAGGACGGCGATAACGAGACCGTAGTGGACGCGGCCCAGGTCGATGGGGAGGCGGGGCAGCCAGGCGTGCTGGGGGAACTGTGCGCTGCCGGGGAAGCCGAAGCCCTCGGGATCTTTCCAGGAGCCGGTATAGAGATATTGCATCCACAGGATGGCCACATAGTTGAACATGAGCGTTGTGATGATCTCGTTGACCCCCAGGGCGGTTTTGAGAAAGGCAGGGATGAGACCCCAGATGGCGCCGGCCACGAAGGCGGCCACGATCATGGCAGGCAGGAAGGTCCATTGCGGCATTCCACCGATCAGTTCCGGTAGAAAGAGGGCGACCCATGTGGCGGCAATGACGCCCCACACGAACTGACCTTCGGCGCCGATGTTCCAGAACAGCATGCGAAAGGCGATACCCACGGACAGCCCTGTAAGCATGAGGGGGATGGCGCGCAGAAGGGTCTCGCTGATATGGTAGCGCTGGCCGAAAGCGCCCGTAGCCATGGCGGCATAGGTTTCGAATGGATTTGCGCCGAATATCCAGAGTAGAATGCCGCTGAAGATGAGCGCGAGACCGAGGGCGATCAGGGGGAACAGGAATTCTACGCGGCGGGGACGGCTCAGGCGTCTTTCAAGAATGAGTTGCATAGCGGAGTCTCTTTGTACGCGTTTGACCTGCGCAGAGTTTTTTCAGATTCCCATGATTACCCGCTAGCGGGCTGCCGGGCTAGGTGGATTCGGTCTCTTCCACGGGCAGGGCGACGAAAACGGTTGTGCCCTTGTTCACGTCGCTGCGCACCCAGATTTCCCCTTGATGGGCTTCGACGATTGCTTTGCTGAGAAAGAGGCCGAGGCCGACGCCGGCCGTACCGCGGCGGAGACCGCTGTCCACGCGGTAGTAACGCTCGAATATTTTCGGGAGTTCTCTTGCCGGAATGCCGATCCCCTCGTCGGCGACGTAGAGCACAAGGCGGCCGGTCGCGCTCTTTTCCTGCGGCTGTTCGTGCCAACCGCCGATGCGAATGACGCCGCCGTCGGGTGAGTATTTGATTGCGTTGCTGAGCAGGTTGGTGAAAACCAGGCGCAGGCGTTCTTCGTCGCCGTAGATGACGGGCAGGTCGGTTGGGAGGTCGAGAGCGATTTCATGGGTGTCGGTCTGAGTGCGGTAGTCCTGCGCCACGCGCTCGAGAAGCCGTCGCACTTGCAGGTGTGTGCGCTCGAGCCGCAGGCCGCCGGCCTGGATGCGGCTGACGTCGAGCAGGCTATTGATGAGCGCCTCCAGCCGGTCGGCCTCCTCTTCGATCACTTCCAGGCTCTGCCGGGCGGTTTCGGCATCCCAGGCAGCGTCCGGGCGGGCCAGCGTTTGCGCGTAACCTTTGATCAGCGCCACGGGGGTTTTGAGTTCATGGCTGATGATCGAGGTAAAGGTGGATTTCATCTCCTCCTCTTCGCGGAAACGGGTGATATCGAGCACGCTGGCGATGATGTTCACGAGCCGCAAGCGCTCGTCCTTGACCGGGATGAAGGTTACGGAGACCGATATCTGGCCCCCTTCGGGCAGGACGATGTCGCCTTCGCATTGGGCGCCGCTTTCGGGCAAGGAGGTCAGGTCGTAATCGGCGCTGAACAGGTCTTCACCCTGGAGATTGAGGAGAGGCAGGATCCTTTCGCATTGTTGCCCGACCGCGTCGTTGAGGGCAATCCCCGTCATTGAGGAGAGGGTCTCGTTGATTACTTCAACCCGCTTGTTGGGCGCCAGGATCATCATGCCATTGACGCTGTTCTGGACGATCATCGACAGGCGGCTGCGCTCGGTCGCCAGCTGCTGGTAGAGGCGGGCGTTGCGGACGGCGATGGCGGCCTGGTCGGCGAACCCTTGCAGGAACTGCCAGTCCAGCGGGGAAAATGCAGAGTCGCCGCGGAACAGGTAGATTACGCCGAGGAGGTCTTCTTCAAAGAGGAGAGGGAGGCCGATCACCTGGCCCAGTTTATGACCCAGCGCCGACTCTACCTCACGGACGCGGCGTTCCATATCCTGCTGGTAGCTTTCACCGAGCGAGAATTCGGCGGCGAGGGCGCGCCCAGCGTCCCATTCGCCGACCATGGTCTGGTGGTGTGATTCTTCATGCGCCAGCCGATCATCCGATGGGGGCCAGGACTGTGAGGCGATTTTGAGGAGGGGGCGAAAGGCGGGCAGAAGTTGGCGTGGAATCCCGTAGGATGCGCGGATACGAAAAGGTTCATCTTCCTCCACGGTGCTGCGTCCGTCTGCGAGGGGCACGGCAGGGGTTGCGTCGTCGAGCACGATGACGCCGGCGGGTGCGGCGAGCATTTCGGCCGCGCTTTCGAGTATCAGGCGCAGGAGGCTGGGCAGATCGAGCCGCGAGGTCATCGCCCGCGTGATGCGCAGCAGGTATTCTCGTTGACGCAACTGATAGGTTGCCATCAGCGCCGGAACGTTCATGGTAAGAAAATAACAGAGCGGGAAAGTAAAGTCAACGATTCGGGGAGAGAGGGAGGATTGCCGCATTTCTCTTTAGGTTGCGCTCCGACAGTCGCTCCGCCTCCGAAGGAATCTTCGCGCAGTACCGGGTGAAAGTGGGTAGTTGCAGCGAGTTCGCCGGCGGTACCAGCGGCGCCGGTGCCGGCCCAATACTAAGACCCCCATGTCCCAAAACGATCAGCTCAGGATACTGGGGTCACTCTCATACTGGCGACAGAATCAGTGCGGCCGCCCACTACTCCTCTGCAATCATCGAGATAACGCCGGTTTGATAGCCGATGACGTAGACGTTGCCTGCCTGGTCTTCGCCGATGGCGCTGATGGGAACAGAGGAGTTGATGAGGAGGGGGCTTTGCCACTTATCCTAGGGACCACCTCTCAATCCCCAAATCTGGCCGCGACAGAAATCGGCGAAGAGGAAAACACCCTGCAGGTTGGGTATGCCGGGCCCGCGATAGACGGCGCCGCCCACGATTGCGCACCCCACTTCGTGGTTGTATTCGGACACGGGGGGGACCTGCCCTTCCGCGCTGCATAGCCAGTGTTCGATTTCACAGGGTTCGCCTTTGACACAGCCCCACTGTTCGAAACAGATACTGCCTTCGGTGATACGCCAGCCGTAGTTTTCGCCCCCGGTGCTGGCTGCGGGCTGATAGTTCACCTCTTCGATGGTGATATTGCCGACATCGGGGATGTAGAGATCACCTGTTTGCCTGTCAAACGCGAATCCCCAGGGATTGCGCAAGCCGTAGGCCCAGATCTCGCCGCGATAGCCTTCAACTTGCGTGAATGGGTTGCTAGCGGGGATGGCGTAAGGCTTCACGCCGGACTCGACGTCGATGCGCAGAATGGTGCCCAACAGTATGGTGGGGTCCTGCCCACGACTATCGGGGTCGTTGAACGCGGGTGCACCGCCGTCGCCGCTGCCGATGTAGAGGTAGCCGTCCCGGGGACCGAAGAGAAGGCGTCCGCCATTGTGCGTGTTGTGCGGTTGCTCGATGGTGAGCAGTAATTCCTCGCTGGTCGGATCGGCTTGATCCGGATCAGCGGTCGTTTTGTAGCGGCTGATGACTGTATGGCCCTCGCCATTGGTATAACTGACATAGAAGTGCTGTTTGACGTTGTAGTCCGGCGGAAAGGCTACGTCCAAGAGTCCCCGTTCGCCGCAGCAGCTTACCCTCTCCGAGATATCCAGGAACGGCGTTTCGTCCAGAGACCAGGCTGTGCCGCCGTCAGACGTCGGGCTCTTCCTGACAATGCGGATGCGTCCCGCCTGTTCGATCACGAAGAGACGGCCGCTGTCATCGCCGGCGTGCCTAAGCTGCACAGGCAAGTCCAGCCCGTCGGCGATCTGAACGAGTTTGAATGCCGGTGGGGAAGCAGTTTCAGAGGGGTCGCCGAATACGCGGATTTCGCGCCATGCGACCCAACTGGGACTCTGGATAGTGCGAACGTAGACTTCGTTTATGCTGCGAGGCGGATCAATTGTTACAGCGAGGGTCTGCCCATCTTCGGTATGTTGGTTGATGAGCCGTGCGTACAGGGCGCGCGTGCCCGAGCCGTCTCCCAACCAGAGCTCATGCGAGGTTGGACCGGGTGGTGTCTGCGCGATAACCATCTCGACTTTGTTGACGAGGTAATGGCCATCAAGTGCAATCCGAATCCATCCCAGGGGAATGCGTCCCGAGTTCCAGAGTGATTCGAGATCGCCATCGACCGCCAATTGCGCGGTCTCTTGCCCTGATGAGGGGACTACCTCCCCTGAGGCTGCCACGTTATTTGACGCAGGCGGCGTTGGGGTAGGATCCGCCGGCGCGGCGGTCGGCGTGCTTGTTGCGACGTTGAGGGCAGCGGCGGTGGGCGAGGCAGCCGCCGCGGTTACAGTAGGTTGGGTCGGCGCGGGGTCTGGCGCACAGGAGGCGACCATCAAAAACGCCAGCAGACCAAATGCCGCTATGCAGCAGTTCTTCATCAGTATTTCACTCGCTGGGTGGGGATGGGATCCTCGTACCGATTCTGGTAGAAGGATTCTGCTGGGTAATCACAGAGGTGTGCCAGCTTGCTTCCTTATCGGACTCAGTGCCTGATCCGCGGCGCCCTGTACGGGGCACCTCGAATTCGTCTGCACCTGGAAGATGGCGACGGAAAGAGGCGGCGAGGAGACAATACGACCATTGTCAGCCACCGAAGGCATCGGGCAGCAAGGCACGCACTGTCGTGCTGCGGAAGTTGCCGGCTTCATCACTGATGTACACATCCATCTCCGCCCCAAGCTCGATCATCACCTGGCGGCAGAGGCCGCATGGTGAGCCGCCGTCCACCGTAACAACGGCGATCGCACTGTATTCGCGTTTTCCCTGGGCGACGGCAGACGTGAGCGCGACCCGTTCGGCGCAGATCGTTCCCCCATAGGAGGCGTTCTCAACGTTACATCCCGGTATGATTTCGCCGTCTGCCGTTAATACGGCGGCGCCGACGAAGTAGTTGCTGTAGGGTGCATGGGCCAGTCTGCGAGCGGACTGCGCCGCTGCAACCAGCTGTTGCGGGGATACCGTCGGGGTCACGATAGTGTCCTTTTTCCGGGCGGCCTCTTTGCGCAGGAGGCGTATAGCATATTGTCAGGCGGCCGATTGAAGGTAACCGGAGCCTGTCGAGTCCTCGGTCTGCTCCTCGACGCCGGGCTGGCTCAAGGTCTGGGCCTCGTTCTCTGCGCTGTGGAGCGGTTCGACGCGCACCTGTTCGATACGACGGGAATCTACGGACATGACGGTGAAACGCCAGTCATGGAACTGTATGCTTTCGCCCTGCTCGGGCACGCGTCCAAGCTGGCTGTAGATGAAGCCGCCCAAGGTGTCGATATTCTCTGGGCCGGCGGAGAGGTCGACGTCGATAAGCCGAGACACTTCATCGATATCGTAACGGGCATTAAAGACGTAGATTTCGGGGGCCAGCTCTTTGAGCTGGGGCTCTTCGGAATCGTACTCGTCCTGGATTTCGCCAACGATCTCTTCGAGCAGGTCTTCGATCGTAACGAGGCCGGCCGTTCCGCCGTATTCGTCGACAGCCAGGGCCATATGGATGCGATGGGCCTGCATTTCCTCGAACAGTTCGTCAAGTTTCTTGCTCTGGGGCACGAAGTAGGCCTGGCGAATCAGTTGACGAACGGAGATATCCTGGCTCCCGTCGCGCAGGCAGAGGAGGAGGTCTTTGGCATAGAGTACGCCGAGGAGATGGTCGATGCTGACTTCAAAGACGGGGATGCGGCTGTGCCCGTTGCCGATGATCAGATCGAGAGCTTCGCTGAGGGGGGAATTCACCTCTACGGCCACCATATCGAGCCGGGGCACCATGATCTCGCGCACGGTCGTCTCGCCGAATTCAAAGATGCCGGCGATCATCTGCTTCTCGTCTTCTTCGATCACGCCCTCGCCTTCGCCCACATGGATAAGGAAGCGTAGGCCGTCCTCACTCAGGAAAACGCTTTCGGGAGTCACTTCGTCTTCATCGCCACGGGCGTAGGCAGCCAGGCGGCGCAGAGGGAAGGACAGCGGTGACAGCAGCGCAGCCAGGAAATTGACGACACGGGCGATCGAGAGGGCGACCGTGTCCGGCTGGCGCAGAGCCCAGCCCCGGCTAAAGACTTGAACGGCGAGAAGTAGGAGCCAGACGAGAGCGACGGCGGCGCTGACCCCGACAGTGGACCACTGCAGGGTCATGGCCAGGCAAACGGCCATAGAGCTGCCAGCGATGTAGGCAAGGCTTTTGAGTATCAGGAGGGTGGAGAGAAAGCGGGCCGGGTCGGAGAGCATTTGGTCGATCAGCTTTGCCCGCTGATTGCCGCTGGCGAGAAGCTCTCGCATACGGCTTCTGGA
>DAOUHY010000357.1:0-4390 GCA_034428435.1 Caldilineaceae bacterium
CGGGAATCAGATGCTGGATAATAGACCACTGGCTGTCAGTCAAATCTGTTGGGTATCGTTTTGTTTTCACAAAAACTACGTATACCACAATTTGGCCGACAGCCTTTACTTTCCAAACAGCCTCTTAGAGTCCGGCTGCCTTCAACGGCCCGGATTGGCCGTGCGACCTTCCGATCGCCAGAAGACGCGGCTATTGGGATCTCCGTAAAGCGTGTAGGCGAGCCAGGTGGGGTTGGCGGCCTGCACGGCGCGGATCTGCTGCCGGGCCGAGTGGAAGGCTTCGCCCATCGTCTTTCCCGCCCACAGTTCCTCATAGAAGATCTGTGCGAACTTCGAGGCCAGCTCATCGTTCACTTCCCACAGCGCGCCGACAAATGCGGTGATGCCCAAGTGGTCCACCAGGCGCTGTGCCCAGCCCCCCAGGCCGGTCAGGTTGTAACCGACACGGGCGCCGTGACAGGTATTGAGAAAAATGAGCGGCTTTTCGCGGCGCAGCCCTCGTGCTCTGCGCCGGGTCAGGTCGCTGGGAAAAAGGGGATCGCCTTCCAGTACGATCGGCGACTCGTCCACAAATTCCTGGTTGTAGTTGCCGTGGGTGGCGAAGTGAAACAGCTGGGCGCCGCCTTGCTCGGCCAGCTCAAGGAACTGGGCGCGGGTAGTGATCGGCGGCGCGATTTCAATCTGACGTGCTGCAAGGCTGTCGAAATACTGAATCTCCTGGGTCACAAAATCCAGCGAAAGCATCGGCGCAACGAGGCGGGCGGATTGGATGGTCAGGTCGGATGGCACGGCCGCTCCCGCCAGCCAGCGGCTCATGCGCCAAGCCCCCGCCAGATGGTCGTCTTCGACATCCTCGCCGTCCACCACGTCGTAGGGCTTAACCAGTTCCCAGGGAATCCACGGCTCGTCACTGACTATGAGCAGATTATCCAGCTCTGCGGCATCCCGCCGCGCTTTAATTTCCCAGTAGAGCTGTCGCAGGGGAGCAGGGAAGAGTTGCTCATAAAGCTCGATGCCGAGATCAGCAACTTCGTCTTCCATGCGAACGGCCTCGTCTCCGGGCAGATCGGTGCCCGCCCGGGCCGCAAGGGCGCTAAGCCTCTCGGCCAGCCGGTCGAAAAAGAGGTCGGGCCTGGAGAGGTCGTTGAAGACTATCGAGCCCACGCTGCGCCCATCCAAGGCAGAAAGCTTCTGCGAATGTATATGGTAATGAAGTGTTCGGCCGTCGGCGTCTCGGGTGATTCGCAATTCGATGTCGGCTGCAGGAATCGGCGTGCCCTGCGGTATGCTAACGCCGTCAACCGCGCGCACAACTGAGGCCGTGCCGAAAGCCGTCGGCTCCTCGCCCTCCTCGACGTCAATGCCTTCACCTCGCCGAGTGCCGCCGCGCAGGAACGGAAAGCTCCTTACGGCGACCTCCAATTTCAGTGAACCTGCGTTCCTGCCCCGATGGTAGAAGTCGACCGTAACCCAATGAGGGCCCGTACGATCGTCTACGAGTTGGAACAGAAAGACTGCAGGCTGGGAGTCGGCGTCCTGAGGTACCGCGATCGTGCGCTGCAAGGCGGGCCCTTCGCGCGAACCTGCGCCATAACCGCTGACCTCCTCAAAGCCGGGCGCCCGCACGACAACGTCCACATACTCGACCTCGTCCTGAAAAGCGATGCCGACTTCAGTCTGGCCCCGGCTCTCACGGGGAAGTTCGCGAACCAACTGTACGACCAAAGGATACGTAACATCATTTCGGTTGGAAATAGTCGGCGGAAAATCAACATAGGTGTGAAACTGGATGAACGCGTCACGACTCGCTACGCCTGCGGCGGGGGCCGCTGCGCCTTCCCGTACCGGCTCTGCACCTTTCCCCGACTGAACGCCTGGCTGCGGCATTCCGCTTGAATCGGTCGGCGGAGGGACAGCGCCCCGAAGGGCGGGGGCGGGCGGAACACGATAGGATCGCGGTACATAGTTGGAGGGATCATCGCGCATTGTTCGCAGGAGGTTGAGCGCCTGCAGGTAGTTTACACCCATTGCCCTCCCGTAGCCGGCACTGTCACCCGCAATGCCGCCGCGCATCGCTTCTTCGATGAGCGGCAGCGCCGCCTCGATGGATGCAAGATCGTCCAGGAAGCTCGTGAAGACGGCGCGTCTTTCCATCGCGCTGATGTCTGTCTCACCTGCCGCCGCCGCCGCCGCATTTCGCAGCCGGTCAACCTGGCTGCGGGTCAGCGGGTCGAGATTCCAGTAGCTGCGAAAGAACCGGCGCAGGACCGAATCCACGATGTTCAGGAGCTGGCGATCATCCCAGCTTCGGGATGAAAACTCCTGTCGTCTGCCTTCTACGCCTGCCATGCGTCGCCTTCCACGGAGAAAGTCAAATGGGCCTGTATCGTAATGCGGTCAAATACTGCTGGAAGTGGTGCGCAGGATCGTATCATAGCGGCCGGTGTTTTTCAATTCCCAGCCATGTTTTCGCAGGCCTCGCCGCGGGCATTCCTATCTTCAACGCCCTCGACAAACTCCTGGCAAAGCTCACCGTCTTTAGCGTTTTTTCCGAATGTGATTGTACAATTTTCAGGCCTCTCTAGTGGCAAAAATTGGCGACCCCAGCTACCTCATTCAGGAGCGTCCTATGAGCATCGTCCACCTGGCTCGAACAGTCTATGACGGCATCGTCGCCCACGCCCGCGAAGGGAAACCTGAGGAGATTTGCGGCATCTTGAGGGGAAGGGATGGACGAGCGACCCAACTTTACCGCGCCCGCAACTTGGCCGACGACAAAATTGACAACTACGATGTTGACCCGCAGACGCTTCTGAAACAGTTCGAGTTTGAAGAATCAGGGGACGAAATGGTGGCGATCTACCACTCTCATCCTGTTTCCGTCGCCTATCCTTCAGCCACCGATGCCTGGAATGCCCATTACCCGGAGACCTATTACCTCATCTGTTCGCTGGAGTTCGACGACGCGCCGGTGATCCGGGCCTTCCGAATGGAACCGCATTGGCCCGATGCGGACCTGGACGCGGCCCGAAATGCCATTCCTTTCGAAGAGGTGAGGCCCGGCCTCTTCGGCTACTTTCAGGCCGCCGGCGCCCCTGTGCCGCAGGAACTGGGAGACTTTCTCATCGGGACTGCTCCTCCTCTCTACATTGTCTTCGCCCTTGACGACTCGGGCACAGTCGAAGACTTTAGGGTCGTCGGCGTGAGAGAGTTCCCGGTGCAAACAACGGTAGGTGGTTAATCGCTCGGATGCCTTACCTCGTCGATCCGCCAACTGGCAGCGAAGGCCGCTCGAATTCACCTTGGCTGCCACCTGGAAGATGACGAATCTTGGAATTCTGTGTGATTCGTCAGAGGTCTCAGGATCCTACCCGCCCCTTAGCATTGACTTCCGCATTCGGGTGCATCCCAAAATGGGGGTGAACTCTCGTATACCTTTGGAGGCACCAAATCCACGGTCAATTCCATTCCAGTTCCCACCAGAATAAGCGCCGTCTCCGTCCACTGACAACTGACAACTAACTACTGACCACTGCAGTTCTGGGCGGTCGGGCCTATTCGGCCCTCCCTTGTGCGGGGGCTCCGCCCCCGCAACGCCCCCTCTCCTACAACATGCCTCGCCGACCTGGTGTCGATATTGGTGACAGGTGCCTAATCGAAAGTGTCCAGCCAGACCACGTCCCGCCAGTCTCATCGGATCCCCCTATGTGCCGGCCCTGTGCCTGCCCTCGCACCCTCCCCAACTGACGGACGCCAACGTACGACCGGGCCCAGCGCCTACACTGCGTCTCGCCCAAAGACGGTAACAGTTCCAGCCACCGCTGGCACCGATTCCCCGCCAGACTGTTCCCACCCCAAAATCTGGGATGCACCCCCGCATTCCAACAGTTTGACTTTTGTCGCTACAAGAACTATAGTGACGCGTAGGAAAACACTATTCGGGCATTCTTATCCTGATGGGTGCGCAAAGACAGGCAACCTACCTGAATACCTGCTCGTGTCCTTAGCGGGCGCCGCCAGCATGACGCTGGTGGTTTCCCGCTGTCCGGAACAGGAGCGATGAGGGCGTTCGCTTGGCTTTTGGCCCGCACTCGACAGACGTTTGCCATGTCGAGTGACGCCAGTCCATATCAGTTGGCGCAGGTACATTTCAGCTAGCGCTTGGAATCAGGATACCGTGCCAAGTTGGAATCCAAACGCCGGACTCATCGCTATGATGGCTCCGGCGTTTTCTGTGGGGTCGCACAGGGCCTCGATCACGCTGTACTGAAACGATCTAGAAAAGGAGAGCCGAAGAATGGCAACTGTGTTCGTGCCGACCGCACTGCGCCGCTTCACCGCCGGGCAGTCGAAGGTGGAAGCGACCGGAACAACGGTTGGCGAAGTGATA
>DAOUHY010000358.1:0-3849 GCA_034428435.1 Caldilineaceae bacterium
TCTCAGCAACTCCGTTACCTTTTCGCCGGCCGACGTTACGCTGTGAATAGCGCCCCTTTTGACAAGCTCGCTGACGGGGAAGCCGCGTGCCCACTCCGCGGACTCTTCGGCTTCCCTCGCCTCGGCCTCGCGCACCAGGTGTAAGCGATAGCGTTTCTCAATGCCAAGCCAGATGTTTGCACTGACTCCCGAAACTTTCTCGAACTGGAGCGCCGTCTTCGCATCTACGGGCGCCTTCCCGGCAATGATGTCGCTAATGAACTTGGGAGAGCGCCCACATCGCCTTGCAAACTCGGCCTGCGAGATCCCGTTCGCCTCCAACCGCTCCTCCAGGACCCATCCCGGCGGTACGGCATAATCGGGCTGGAACGGATAGGATGTTGGAACCATGCCTTTTTCCTCCTTCAGTGATAGGCAGTCACTTTGATAGCCAGGGTTGCGGTCTTAAACACGGAGTACTGCTCGATTGCCATTGCTCCTAATGATAGTCAACCACCTCTAGTACGGTGATCGCCGTCTCCTGTTCAATGTTGATCCCGCCATCCTCTTTGCGCGGCAGCGGATCATGAGCCGGCACGAAGACAAGCCTGTAGGGGTGGACAAGGTAGACGGCAAACTGCTCGTCCCGGTCGCCGGTGAGTTGGTGCATTCGGTCGGGCGGCGTTGCCGGCACTTCGGACAGCGTCTCGGCATCCAGCAGAACTGCAAGCCGAATCATGATTGTGCGGGCTGCACGGGCCCCGTATTCTCTTCTGAGTGTCCTCTCTGAACTAAAGACCTTCGCAAGTTTACGGTTTCTGAAAGAGATTTCCATATGGTTGCCCGCACGAACATCGTTTTTTTTTATTACCAAAATGGTAACACAATTCAACACAATTGTCAAATGGATTTGCTTTCTCTTACAGACCTTGCAACAGTACGTGCCGCCCCAGCCAGTGCCGATTTTTGTCGTCGGGGAAGGGGGAGTCGATGGGTGGGGGAGGGCTGGGCACCCACAAGGGGTGCCCCTACAGGGGTGCTGCTGTCGACCGCGTCCAGACATTCGACAGACGTCAGACTGTAGGCGTTCGGCTGTTCCAAGGAAACAGGGATAGGAATACTCCCCGAAACACAAGAGCAGATCGATACTGTTCCATTCCACACCATTTTCCAAGGTCAGTTCGACACGGCCCTAAACTTTTCGACAGGCGCCATGCCGCCTTTCATGCATTGGTCGATGTTCCGCAACCACTCAATTTCAAGTAAACTACAGTTCTGCACTGCGTGACTTCTTTCACCCTCAGGACATGCCTATGCCTTCCATGCTCGATACATTCGCTAACCCGCCGAGGGAGTTTTCGGTGCTGCCGTTTTGGTTTTGGAATGATGAGCTGGATGCGGGGGAGATCCGGCGGCAGATTGGGGATTTCGGGGCGCATGGGGTGTATGGATTTATTATTCATCCGCGGGTGGGGTTGCCCAGGACGTTGGGGTGGATGTCGGAGGCGCTGCTGGGGTTCTATGATGTGGCGCTCGAGGAGGCGGGGAGGCGGGGGATGCAGGTGGTGCTTTATGATGAGGGGATGTACCCGTCGGGGTCTTCGGCGGGGCAGGTTGTGGCGGAGAATCCGGCTTTCCAGGCGCGGTGTCTGGAGGCGAGAGAGATGGCGGAGGGGGAGGAGCCGAGTCTGGGGGTGGAAGAGACGCTGGCGGCGGTGGTCAGGAGGCAGAGTGGGGAACGGGTGGCGGTTGTGGACCGCAAGATGGACGCGTATATACGGGGGCTGCATTATGTTGACGGCGGGCCCGAGGAGGATGAGCCGCCGGCGGGGGATCTGCTGAACCCGGAGGCGGTGGCGTGTTTTATCCGGCTTGTGTACCACGGATTTTATGCGCGGTTCGGGGAACATTTCGGCGGGCTGATTCCGGCGATCTTTACGGACGAGCCGAGCCCGGTGGGGAAGCCGCGGGAGCGGGGGGTGTGGCCGGGGACGACGGGGATACTGGCGCACGTGAACCGGCTGCTGGGGTATGACTTTACGCCGCACTTGGCGGCGCTTTGGTACGATGACGAGCCGGATGCGGAGCGGTACCGGGCGGACTATGAGCGGGCGATCGCGCTGCGGATGGAGGAGACGTGGTACGCGGCGCTGTACGGGTGGTGTACGGAGCATGGGATTGCGCTGACGGGGCATCCGGCGAAGGCGGATGACCTGGGGGCGGAGCGGTATTTTCATATTCCGGGGCAGGACCTGGTGTGGCGGTGGGTGCTGCCGGACGATCCGACGGCGCTGGAGGGGCCGCAGTCGACGCAGGGGAAGTGCGGCAGCTCGGCGATGATCCATACGGGGCGGAGGCGGAACGCGAACGAGCTGTGCGGGGCGTACGGGCACGAGCTGACGTGGGAGGAGATGAACTGGCTGGCGGACTGGTGCTTTGTGCGGGGGACGAACATGTTGTTTCCGCACGCGTTTTACTACAGTGTGCGGGGGATCCGCTGGGATGAGCGGCCGCCGGACGTGGGGCCGAACAGCTCATGGTGGGATCGGTACAAGAGCTACGCGGACAGGTGCCGGCGGCTGTGCTGGCTGAATACGGACAGCCGGCATGTGTGTGCGGTGGCCATATTGGGCAAGGTGGACTGGCTGCCGTGGGAGCCGGCGAAGGCGCTGTTTCAGCAGCAGCGCGATTTCAACTATGTGGAGGAGCGGCATCTGTGGGAGGACGCGGTGGTGGACGCGGACGGTATTCACCTGGCCGGGATGCGGTACGAGGCGGTGCTGGCGATGCACGAGCCGGATGCGCGGGTGGGGGAGGCGCTGCAGAGGCTGGAAGAAGCGGGCAGGCTGCTGCGGTGCGGTCCGGAGACGCCGGCGGAGGAATTGGTGGGCTTTGTGGATGGGCTGGTGGCGGCGGATGTGCGTGTCGAGCCGGCGGCGGGGGCGCTGCGGGTGCGGCGGGTGCAGAAGGGCGGCCGGGACTGGTGGATGCTGTTTAACGAGGAGGGGGCATCGCTGACGGGACGGGTATGGCTGAGTGAGGAGGGCCCTTTTCTGCAGTTGGACCCGTGGACGGGGGAGAGCCAGGCCTGGGAAAACGGCGGCACGATTGCTCTCGACGGATACCAGTTGACCGTCGTTTGCACTGACCGGGCGGATGGCCGGTAGACTCTGAACTGCAGTGGTCAGTGGTCAGTGGTTATTCAGGGCGGCGACTGATTGGCGATGGGTGAGAAGAGGAGAGGGAAGAGTTCGATTGCCCGGTTGTGTGGGTGCAGCCAAATTGGGGGGCGAAAGAGGGCAGGCACAAGGCCTGCCCCTAGCGTGGTCGGGGCGGGTGGCTTCGCGGCACGAGGGGGGGTGGGCATCCGGTGGCATAGAGATTAGGCTGGCGCCGCGGCGCCAAGGTGGCAAGGCATTAGGAGAGGGGGCGTTGCGGGGGCGGAGCCCCCGCACAAGGGAGGGCCGAATAGGCCCGACCGCACAACTGCAGTGGTTAGTGGTCAGTGGTCAGTGAAGGCGGCGGCTGATGGGCGATGGGGGTGAAGGGGAGAGAGGGTCACGTTTGCCATGTTGAATCATGGCCGGCAAATGGCAGGGCGTTAGTATTCGCCTCTGAAAAATGAAAAAGGGAGCGACTTTGATTTATGCCGCCCTCCCCTTGGGTTGGGGACCGGGCGACATAAGAGTCACTCCCTGCTATGACAAACGGACCGTCTTTTAGGCCACGCTCTGGCGCCTGACTACGTTGCTGGCGGCAGGGCCCTTCGGGCCGTCTTCAATCACGAACTCAACCTGGTCACCTTCCGCAAGGCTGCGGAAGCCCTCCGACTGAATGGCGGAGAAATGCACAAACACGTCGGGTCCATCT
>DAOUHY010000359.1:0-2350 GCA_034428435.1 Caldilineaceae bacterium
GATGAAGGCCTGAATGCCGCCGATCGTCATGCCCCCCAGTTGGAATTGCTGGCCGCTATAGAGGACAACGCCGGAAATTGCAACTGCGCTTATCAGTTGCACCACAGGCAGGAAAAGAGCCGACAGCCACGCGGCCCGAAATCCGGCGCGGTACATGGTCCGGGTGAGATCGGTGAATTCTTCGAGGGTGCCCTCGGCGCGGCGAAGAGCTTGGACCACGCGCCCACCGGTGATGTTTTCATTGTAGGCCCCGGTGATCTGAGAATTCGTCTTGCGCACGTCGCGGTATTCCACCAGTATCTTCTTCTTGAAGCGGAAAGCCACCACGATCAGCACTGGAATGACTGCGGCAACGATCAGCATCATCTGTACGTTGATTATGGCCATGAAGACCAGAGAGACGGCGATTGCCACACCGCCCCAGAGCAGATCCATGAAGCCCCAGGAAACAAGGTCCCCTACCCGGCCGGCGTCGGCGGTGAGTCGACTCATCAGCCACCCGACAGGTGTGCGGTCGTAGTATGAGAGCGACAGGTCCTGCAGCCGGGCGAACATGGTTTTGCGCAGATCGTATTGAACGCGCTCACCCAGCCGCCCCGCCGAATAGATGAAGCCCATTACGCCCAGGGCTACGAGCACGAGTCCCAAACCATATTGGAGGACCAGCCGCCAAATCTGCTCCGCATCGCCAGCCACAATGCCTTCGTCGACTATCCGCTTGGTGAGCAGGGTCAAGTACCCGTCGAGCACAGAGGTTACTACCACCGACAGCAGATAGCCGAGCATAAGCGGCCAGTGCACCAGGCCCAGACGAAAGATACGCAGTACTGTTTCGCCGTTAAATTCCGTTTCGAATTCTTCCTCTTCAAAGTGTTCGTGTTCTGACATAGGTCAACCTTTTGCAACAGAGTGGGGGATTCCGGGAGCAGAGGGCGAACCGGTCCCAAGCGGGAAGGGCTGTCCCTCCTCACGCTCGTCGAGCTTTACCTCTGCGGCTTCGACAACAGCTGCGATTTCTCGTTCCAGGTCAGCTTCGATCTGGATCTGCAGTTCGAATATCTGGCGGTAGACACCCGGTTGGGCGACCAGTTCGTCATGATTGCCACGCTGTATAATCCGACCTGCCTCCATCACCAGGATCTGGTCGGCCATCATGACGCTCTGCACGCGGTGCGCAATGATGAAAGTGGTTCTGCCTTGCATTAGCCGCTGCAGGGCGGCGCGGATGGCGGCATCAGTTTCGGTATCGACACTGGATGTGGCGTCGTCCATGAGCAGGATTGCCGGGTCCTTGAGCAAGGTGCGGGCAATCGTCACGCGCTGCTTTTGCCCGCCGGAAAGGGTCACGCCGCGTTCGCCAACAAGGGTGTCGTACCCTTTTGGAAAGGTCTGGATCACGTCATGAATCGCCGCGGCCCTGGCCGCGGCCTCCAACTCTTCGTCCGAGACATTTCGTCCCAGACCGTAGGAGATATTGTTGCGGATGGTGGTTGAGAACAGGAAGGGCTCCTGCTGGACGATGCCGATCTGCCCGCGCAGGAAACCGCGTGAATAGCTCCGCAGTTCTTCGCCATCCAGGGTGATGCTGCCACCGCTGTATTCGTAGAAGCGGGGCAGCAGGTTAACCAGAGACGACTTGCCCGATCCGGTGGCGCCGAGCAGGCCGACAACCTGCCCGGGCTCGACGTCGAAGCTGATGTCGCGCAGGACGTAGCCTCGTTCTGCAAAGGCCCTGCGCCGAGCTTCACCCGGGTCCAGCTTTGCCTCAGTGGTTTTCTTTGCTTCGCCTTCTTCTTCGGTAGCCGGCGACTCATAGGCGAACTGCACATTTCTGAACTGCAAAGCGCCGCGAAGTCGACCATTTGCCGCAGCGCTGCCCTTATCCAACTCCTCTCGTTCCTGGCGGATTATTTCCTGCACGCGGTTCAACGAGACCAGTCCGGTCGAGACATGGGCGACCAGCCGGCCAATGCCCTGCACCGGCCAGATCGTAGCAATGAGCAGACCGGTGAAGGCAACATAAGTGCCCACAGTGATTTCGCCGTTCAGGGCCAACCTGGAGGCCATAAACATGCCGAACAATAGCTGGGCTCCCGTCAAGGTCTCTACGATTGGCCAGAAAAGGGTGTGGAGTTTGGCAATCTGCACGCCGCGCCGGTATTTCTCCCAGTTTTCCTCTTCAAAGCGGTCAATCTCGTAGGATTGACGGGCGAACGCTTTGACAACGCGCACACCGGTCAACCTTTCCTGCAGCCGGTTGGAGACGGCGGCGTCCTGGCTCTGGTAGGACTCGAAAACGGTCGTCATCCGCCTGAAGAAGAAGAATGAGGCTACGGAGACGACCGGCAGC
>DAOUHY010000360.1:0-2674 GCA_034428435.1 Caldilineaceae bacterium
GTGGTGGTAACAGATGCGGAGAAGAAACGCTTCATCGCCGAGCGGTACCGGAAGGCATGGTACGGATACAATGCCACCCGCAATGTGGGTGAAGGGCCGAACTTGACTGCGGAGGAGAAACAGATGCTGCGCGTGATCAGCTCCGCCCAGTATCTGGCCGACAACATGCAGGATGTCCCTGTGCTGGTGATTCCTTGCATCGAAGGCCGCCCGGAAGATGCTGCGCCGGCTTCGCAGGCTGGGGTATATGGCTCGATTTTGCCGGCCGCATGGTCGTTGATGCTGGCGCTGCGCGCCAGAGGATTAGGCTCTGCCTGGACCACCTTGCACTTGCAGAGCGAACGCGAGATCGCCGAGATGTTGGGCATCCCCGACGGAATTTCACAGGCCGCGCTGTTGCCGGTTGCCTACTTCAAGGGGGACGACTTCCGCCCGGCCAAACGGAGGCCGATGCGTGACAGGACCTATTGGGATAGCTGGCAGACAGCATGAAACTGGTCGCCGATATTCATCTGCACTCCCACTATTCGCGAGCCACGAGCAAAAACCTGACCCTTGAGCACCTGTGGAAATGGGCACAGCTCAAAGGCGTACAGGTTGTGGCCACGGGTGACATCGCCCATCCGGGCTGGCTGGCAGAGATGCAGATGAAACTGGTTCCGGCCGAGGAAGGGTTATTTCAGCTCAAGCCGGAATACCAAGCTACGGTCGCCGATGAAGTGCCGCCGGCTTGCAGGGGGACGGTACGTTTTCTGATTGGCGGCGAAATCAGCAACATCTACAAGAAGTACGACCGCACGCGCAAGGTACACAACATCGTCTTTGCGCCGTCCTTCGAGGCCACCACGATACTGCAGGCGGAATTGGAAAAGATCGGCAACATTCGCGCGGACGGTCGCCCGATCCTGGGACTTGACAGTCGCGACCTGTTGGAAATCGTCCTGGAAGTGGACGACCGCTGCCATCTGATTCCGGCCCACATATGGACTCCCTGGTTTTCGATTCTCGGTTCAAAGTCCGGTTTCGATTCGGTTGAGGAGTGCTTCACCGATCTTACTCCCCACATCTTTGCTGTCGAGACGGGTCTATCATCCGATCCGCCAATGAACTGGCGCGTCTCCTGGCTGGACAGTTTCACTCTCATCTCCAATTCCGATGCTCACTCGCCGCCCAAGCTGGCTCGAGAAGCCACTTTGTTTGATACCGAACTGAGTTATGACTCGCTGTTCGGCGCCCTACAGAGCGGGGATCCTGCCGAGTTTCAGGGCACCATCGAGTTCTTCCCGGAGGAGGGCAAGTATCACCTGGACGGACATCGCAAGTGCGGGGTCTGCTGGGAGCCGGTCACTACGATCGCAAATGAGGGACTTTGCTCGAGCTGCGGCAAGTCTGTTACTGTCGGCGTCTATCACAGGGTTGAAGAGTTGGCCGACCGAGACCCCGGCGCACGTCCAAACTCTGCGGCGCCTTTCACGAGCCTCATTCCTTTGCCCGAGGCGCTGAGTGAAGTACTCGGCGTTGGCCCCAACTCCAAACGCGTGCAGACCGAATATCTGCGACTTTTGGGGAGATTGGGACCGGAGCTTGAGATCCTGCGGGCTATACCTCTCGAAGATATCTCTGCAGCTGGCGGCCCCGTTTTGGCCGAGGGGATCCGCCGCATGCGTGAAGGCAAGGTGGTTGCGCAGAGCGGCTACGACGGCGAATACGGTGTTGTCCGCATGTTCGATGGGGAAGCCGACCAGCTTTCTTCGTTCCAACTCGGGATGTTTGCGGCCGAGCCAGCGTCTGCGAAGGAGGAACGCGGCACGACGTCGGAGGTACTGAAGCCTGCCACCGAGAATGAGCCGAGTCTGCTGTCGAAAGAAGCCGAGACACCCGTAGAGAACGCACTGGCAGATGGGGAAGTTCAGTACAGTTTGCAGCTTGAGGAAGCACCCAATAATGTTGAACTACCGCGCCCTCCTTTACGCCAGGGGGCAAACGGCCAAGGCGAGGCCGATTGGTTCGGTCAGTTGAATGCCGAACAGCAGGCAGCCGCAGCCCATACCAGTACCCCGCTGGCGATCGTGGCCGGACCGGGAACCGGCAAGACTCGCACATTGACCGTGCGTATTGCGCGCCTGATCGAGAAGGTGGGCGTGGCGCCATCTTCAATTCTGGCAGTTACGTTTACGAACAGGGCTGCGGAAGAGATGCGAGAGAGGCTGGACGAACTCCTGGGCGCAGAAAGGTCGGCCCAAATCACAGTTGGGACGTTTCATCAGTTGGGCGCCAGCTTGCTCAGTGAGTTCGGGGCGGCGATTGGAGTTTCCCATGACTTTACGATTCTCGCAGATGCGGAGCGGCAGACAGTTCTGAGGCGGGCCTGTCCGCAGTTGGGAGCAAGGGAGTCGCGGGATGCGTTGGAGGCGATTTCAACGCGCAAGAGCGGTGCAACTGCAGCGAACGCATACGGCGAAGTCCAGGGGAGCGAGAGCGACATATGGGCGAGCTATCAGGCCGCTCTCAAGGAGGCAAACGCGCTCGATTTCGACGACCTGATATTACGCGCCGTTCAGCTGCTGGAGTCGGATGCTGCCGTCCTAAGTACTGTCCATGGTCGCTTTCGCTGGATCTCGGTGGATGAGTATCCGGATGTGAACGCGGCGCAACACCGCCTGTTGTCTTTGCT
>DAOUHY010000361.1:0-2757 GCA_034428435.1 Caldilineaceae bacterium
CCGCAGAGGTCCTCGATCAGCCGCGTGTACACCTCCACCGCTTCCCGCAACTGATCGACCGCGATCCACTCGCCGACCGTATGGGCCTGCGCGATGTTGCCGGGCCCGAGCACCAGCGATTCCGCATACGCCTGATAGCACTCGGCCTCGGTGCCGTAGGGCACGGTGACCGCCTGCGCCGCGCCGGTCGCGCGACAGGCCGCCTGCGCCAGCGGGCCGTCCGCGGACGCGAAGAAGGGGCCGATGCTCCAATGCTCCACCTCCAGGCCGTGCGCTTCCGCCCGCCCCACAACCATCTGCACCGCTTCCTCAAAGCAAGCGTCCGGCATCGCGCGGATGCCCACGCGTACCACGGTCCGCGCTGCGCTTACGTTGAGGGCGGTGTCGCCGTCGCTGATCACCATGTTGAAGCCGTTGGTCGGCGGGTCGAAAAGCGGGTTCTGGAAGCGTTTCTCGCTGCGGAAAACCGGTACAAGCTCGGCCATTTCGGCGAGAAAGGGGGCGACCTTGAAGTTGGCCGACTCGCCCCTGTCGGTGCTCGTATGCGCGGCGCCCCCCCGCGCCGTAACCGTGATGCCGGCACCGCCCTTGTGCGCGTAGACCGGCTGCAGCTCCGTCGGTTCACAGACGATACAGTATTGGGGCCAGCCGCTGGTCAACGTCTGCGAACGGATAACGATATCGTGGGCGCCGATGTGTCCCCCTTCCTCATCCGCGGTGACGGTGAGAAATAGCGGCTGCTTCAGTTCATCGTCGTTGAAGCGGCAGGCCGCGGCAATCGACGCGGCCAGGGGACCCTTCATGTCGGCCGAGCCGCGTCCCACCAGGCGTCCATTTTCAAGCGTTGGTGTGAACGGCTCCCAACCGACGTCGCCCGGCACCGTGTCCGAATGGCTGAACAGGCCCAACCCGCCGGCCCCGGCGCCCTTCTTCCCCACCAGGCTTACCTTTTCCTCACCGGACGGGTCGATATAGGTGACCTCCTCGACGTTGAAACCGCCCTCCTCCAGCACGCCGCGCAGGAAATCGGATATCGCCCGGTTGCTGGTCGGCGTCTCCGAGGGCATTGCGATCAGTTGACTGGCAAGTTCGACGACGTCGATGTTCATGGCTGTCCTCTCTTTGCTTTATCCGTTGAGGCTATCGCAGCTTGCCCCGCCCGCTCACCTGCCACACCGTCTCGACGATGCCGTCGCGCACGCCGTACATCGCATCGTGCAGGAAGACGGTCGCGTCGCCGTAGCCGACGATGAAATCGAGCACGTCGCCCACCTGCACGCTCGTGTTCGGCTCGGAGAGTGTGATCACCCCGTGCTCGGCCGAGGCGGAGATGTTGACGACGTTGTCCAGGCTGACCGCTTTCGGTTGCCGCTCCATGCCGGGCAGCGTCTTGAAGCCGGCGTCGGTGATGATGCGGTCGGGCGCGGGCCGGCTGGTGACCACGGCCTGGCCGAAGAGCGCCGGGTCGGTCGGCACGCCCCACATCTGGTAGGTGGCGTCGCCGAAGATGGCGCCGCCTGCCTGGATCTCGGTCACCTCCGGCTGGTGCATTGTTACATCCATCGTGCCGCTGCCGCCGCAGCTGACGATCTCGACCGGCAGCCCCGCGTCGCGGCCGGCCTGCACCGAGGCTGCCAGTTGACCGATGCACTGCTGGATCGCACTAGCGCGCGCATCGTCATCCTGAATGTCCAGTGTATGTCCCTCCCAAGCCATCATCCCGGCGAGGCGCAGTCCGTCCTGCTCGTGGACCGCGCCGGCCAGCGCCACAGCCGCGGAGCCGGGTTCGACGCCGGCCCGGTTCATGCCCACATTGAGCTCGACGACGACCGGAATTTCGACGCCGATTGCCTGGGCGGCCGCGCCGAGCTCCTCCAGCGTCGCGGTGTTGTCCACCGCGATCTTCACACTCGCGTGGCGTTGCAGCGCGGCAATGCGGGCGTACTTCTGCGCGCCCACCACCTGATTGGCGATCAGAATGTCGCGTACGCCGGCGGCCACCATCACTTCGGCCTCGCCCGGCTTCGCGCAGGTGACCCCGAGCGCGCCCGCATCGATCATCTTATGCGCAATCGCCGGAATCTTGATCCCCTTTGTGTGCGGACGCCAGTTCACGCCGGCGTCGTTGAAATTGTCCATCAGCAACGCAATGTTGCGCTCCAATATATCCAGATCCACCCACAGCGTCGGCGTATCCAGCAGCTCTTTCGCCCGTCCGATTTCAGTCATAAGTATCCTCATACCCCTCTTCTTGTCTTTTTCCCCCGGCAAACGGCCAGTTCAGGCCACTAGCCACTGATCACTGACCACTGACCTTCTACCACGCGGTCCAGCCTCCGTCGACCAGAATATTCTGTCCGGTAATGTAGCTGCTGCCCTCGCTCGCCAGCAGGACCACCAGCCCTTTCAGCTCTTCCGGCTCACCCATCCGTTTCATCGGCACCCGCTCGGCCAGCCTGGCAACGAACTCCGGCTCCCCTTCCCGCACCTTGGGCGACGGGAAGGGCCCCGGGCTGATCGCGTTCACGCGTACCCCATCCTGCGCCCAGTAGACCGCCAGATGGCGGGTCAGGTGGATAAGACCGCCCTTCAGACCGTGATAGTTGGGCGGGCTGTTGACGCCGAAATCGGTGTACGCCTCCGGGTAGCTGGCGACGACCCCGTACATGCTGGCGATGTTGATGATCGAGCCGGGCGCGCCGCGGCTGCGCAGATGGCGTACAACCTCGCGCGCCAGCAGGAAATAGGCGGTCACGC
>DAOUHY010000362.1:0-6006 GCA_034428435.1 Caldilineaceae bacterium
GGCGCCGTAACCGCCAAGAGCTGCGGACCGGAGCCCCGTCACGGCCACGTCAATCCCTCCTGCATCGACTGGGGCGGCGGCCTTCTCAACGCAATCGGTCTGGCCAATCCAGGCGTCGAAGAAGAAATCGGCCTGCTCCGGGAGGCCAGAGCCCAGCTCCACCCCCGCGGCGTCGCCGTCATCGCCAGCATCTTCGCCGCAACAGCCGCTGAATTCGGTGACGTCGCCCATCGCGTCGCCTCTGCACAACCCGACTTCATCGAAGTCAACATCTCCTGCCCCAACGTCGAGGACAGCTTCGGCGAACCCTTCGCTGCCAGCGCCGGTTCCACCGCCGCCGTCACCGGTTACGTCAAAGAAGCCGTCGTCGGCCAGGCCATCCCCGTCATCGTCAAACTCGCCCCCAACGTCCCCAGCGTCGGCCGCATCGCCGAGGCCGCGGTCCGCGCCGGCGCCGACGCCCTCTGCGCCATCAACACCATGCCCGGCCTCGTCCTTGACCCCCACAGCGGCCAGCCCGTCCTCGCCAATCGCAGCGGTGGCATCAGCGGCCCCGCCCTCAAGCCCATCGCCCTAAAGGCCGTCTACGACGCCCGCAAGGCCTGCCCCCACACACCCATCATTGGCACCGGCGGCGTCACCAGAGGCCAGGATGCCGTCGAAATGCTCATGGCCGGCGCCACCGTCGTCGGCGTCGGCAGCGCCATCTACTACCGCGGCCCCGACGCCATCCGCCATATCCTCGCCGAGCTCCAGGAATGGATGGCCGCCCAGAACATAGCCTGCATCACCGACCTCCACGACCGCGCCCACAGCGAGCCCACCTACGCGACAATGCCCTCCACCCCGCCCGTGCCGTCAGCAGCATAGGGAAGTCGCGCTTCGCCCGGTCCCAACTTTGGGGCATTCACCTCACAATATCAGCATCGCGTCGCCAAAACTGTAAAAGCGATACCCCTCTGCCTTTGCCTCCTCATAGGTCCGTAAGAGCATCTGCCGCCCGGCGTCAAGGTCTTCCGGGTGGGCCTGCCCCACAAACGCACTCACCAGCATCAGCAACGATGACTGCGGCAGATGAAAGTTCGTCAGCAGCGCGTCCACAGCCCGGAACCGGTACCCCGGATAGATGAAAAGATCAACCTCGCCCCCATAGGGAACAACCGCAGTCTCCGCTCCCATCGGCCCGTACCCATCCGCCCCCCGAGCAGTCGTGGCGCAATACTCCAGCACCCGCGTCGACGTCGTCCCCACCGCAAAGACTCGGCCCCCTTGATCCCTGGCAGCATTGATAGCCCCCGCCGACTCCACTGACAGTTCTACCCACTCACGGTGAATCTGGTGGTCGGCCACCCGCTCCGCCGTCACCGGTCCAAAAGTATCCAGCCCTACGTGTAATGTGACCGTCTCCCAACCCACGCCTTTGCCCCGCAGTGTGTCCAAAAGCTCCGGCGTAAAATGCAGGCCCGCCGTCGGCGCCGCAACGCTGCCATCCTTGCGACTGTAAACAGTCTGATATCGCCCTCCCTCTCCTGTGAACTCAGTGATATATGGCGGCAGAGGCAACTCTCCCAGCTCTTCCAGAATCCCTCCGATTGCCTTCGAAAAGCGTGCCCTGCGCTGTCCCCCCTGGCCTTCCGCGACGATCTCCGCCTCCACCGGGCCGCCATCCAGTTCCACTCGGGCGCCCGCGCGCAGACCCCTCCCCCGCACCAGGCAACTCCACTCTCGGCCCACTTCATCCAGCTGCCGCAGCAGGAATATCTCAACCGCCCCGCCTGTAGGTTTATGCGCTCGCAGCCGCGCCGGAACGACGCGGCTGTCATTCGCCACCAGGAGGTCGCCCCGGCGCAGGAACCCACCGATTTCACTGAAACGGCTGTGTTCAATTCGCCCCGTCACCCGGTCCAGTACCAGCAATCGGCTACTGTCTCGCGGCTCGGCTGGACGCTGAGCTATAAAGCTCTTCGGCAGGTCGTAACTGAATAAGTCGGTTCTCATTTCGGCTAGCTGGTCGCCTGCTGTGTCGCCAGTGTCAAGTCAGCGAAAAAAAACCGCAGGCCGCCATGATCTGGCTGCGATTTCACTTGGTTTTAACACAGGTGTTAGAATCGTGGAAGAGTACGGTCGACCGCAACCCGCCGCCGCGAAAAGGCGAACAGGACCTCCGAACCAGCGGAAACGCATCATCTGCACTGTCCATTCCTTCCTTCCATCCCAAAGTGATTTCAAGTGATACGCAACAGACGGGAGCCCATGAATCTCATAACAGTGATACTGGCCGTCGCCCTTATCCTCGTCATCCTTTTGCTGGGTGGCGGGCTCATCGTCTACATCTACTGGTGGCTCGTCCAACGCCCTGCGCCACAGCACGAAGGCCAGTTGGACCTCCCCGAACTTGACGCCGCAGTAGAGATTCTCCGCGACCAGCATGGCATTCCCCACATCTACGCCCAGAACGAAGCCGACCTCTACCGCGCCCAGGGCTTCACCCACGCACAGGACCGCCTCTGGCAGATGGAGCTCAACCGCCGCGTCACCCACGGCCGCCTCGCCGAACTCTTCGGCGCCGCCGCCCTCGACGTCGATCGCTTCAGCCGCATCGTCGGCTTCCACCGCGCCGCCCAGGCCGAACTCGACGCCCTCGACGACGCGACAACAGCCACCCTGCACCACTACTGCCAGGGCGTCAACGCCTACATCCGCAGCCGCAAAGGCAGGCTGGCTGCCGAGTTCAACCTCCTCCGCCGCCAGCCCGAAGAGTGGTCGCCCGTCGACATACTTGGCTTCGGCAAAATGATGGCCTGGACCCTTAGCGTCAACTGGGAAAGTGAACTGGTCCGGCTCCAGCTGGCCGCCAAGCTCGACCCCACCCTCGCCGCCGATCTGGAACCGGACTATCCAAACACAAACCCCGCAATAATGGAGGGCGTAGGAAGCCAGGAGTCGATGCGGCTCCTCCATACCGCCGGCCTCATCCTCAACCAATACGAACACCTGAAAAGCTGGCTGGGAGTCGCCGCACCTGAGTTCGGGCAAGGCAGCAACGCCTGGGCCGTCTCAGCCGACAAGTCCTTCACCGGACGACCCATTCTCTGCAATGATCCCCACCTCGTCATGTCCATGCCCGGCACTTGGTACGAGATGCATCTCACCTGCCCGCCCCTGCCCGACGGCTCCGAATCCGGCCTCCAAGTCAGCGGCGCCTCCTTCGCCGGCGCACCTGGCATCATTATCGGCCACAACCAGCACATCGCCTGGGGCTTGACCAACGCCTTCCCCGATGTCCAGGACCTCTACATCGAACGCCCACACCCCGACAACGACAGCGGCCGCACGCCTCGCTTCGAGTTTCAAGGCCGGTGGGAAGAAGCCACCATCCACCGCGAAGCGATCCACCTGCGCAATCGCGCCCGCCCCCACGTCGAAGAGGTAGTCGTAACCCGCCACGGCCCTCTCCTCACCGGCATCCTCACTTCCGAAAGCCCCGACGTTGGCTTTCCCGACGAGCCGGTACTCACCGCCGCGCCCCTCGCACTCCGATGGATCGGCCACGACCCAGGCACCGTTATGCGCTCTATCCTACGCCTGAACCGCGCCCGCAACTGGCAGGAATTCGACGGCGCCGTAGCCGACTGGACTGCACCATCTCAGAACTTCGTCTACGCCGATTGCGAAGGCAACATCGCCTACCGCCTCTCCGGCGCCGTCCCCATCCGCCGCAACGGCAACGGCCTCCTCCCCGTACCCGGCTGGAACGGCGACTACGAGTGGGACGGCTTCATCCCCGATAACGAGCTGCCCAGACTTCTCAACCCCCCCAGCGGCCTCGTCGTCACCGCCAACAACAAGATCACCGGCGATGACTACCCCTATGTCCTCACCTTCGAGACCATGCCCGGCTGGCGCGCCCGCCGCATCGAAGAGATGTTGTCCGAAAAAGAGCAGCTCACACTGCGCGACATGGAGCAAATCCAGCTCGACGAGACCAGCCTCTACGCCCGCGAGTTGACCCCCCTGCTTACCGGCCACCTCAGCGACGACCCCTACGTGCGCGTCGCCGTCAACATGCTGCAGGACTGGGGCTACCGCATGGACCAGGAGAGCCCCGCCGCCCTCGTCTTCCACTACACCCTACTCCACCTTCTCGACCTCACCTTCGGCCAAAAGCTCGGCGCAACCGCCCCCGGCTTCTTCGGCAAAGGCAGCAGCCCCGTCTTTCTCATCAACGGCTTCCTGCTCCGCGCCCAAACTCGACTCCTCGAACTTCTCAAAAACGAGGAGACTTCCCCTTGGTACGCCGACGCCGCCACCGGACGCCGCCGCACAAAAGCGGAGTTGATCGAGACCGCCCTCCAGCTTGCGGTCCACCGCCTTCGCCGCGAAGTCAATCCCACGCCTCGCAAGTGGGCATGGGGCCGTATGCACCAGATCCGCTACAGCCACGTCCTCGGCGCCGCACCCATTCTCGGCTGGCTTTTCAACCGCGGCCCCTACCCTATCGGCGGCGACGGCACCACCCCCAACCAGACCGGATTCCTGTCCGAAATGCCCCCCGGCCTCGTCCAGGTCCAGGCCGCCTACCGCCAGATCTTCGACATGGGCAACTGGGACGCCGCCCAAAGCGTCACCGCCAGCGGTCAATCAGGTCACCCCATCAGCCGCAACTACGCCGACCAGATCCCTATGTGGCTGGAAGGCGCCTATCACAAAATGCCCTGGAGCCGTCCCGCTGTTGAAAAAACTGCCCGCCGCCGCCTCCTCCTCAAAAGCGGCGGCCCTTGATAAACTCATCTCTCCCTCTCAGCTCTAAATGCCCTTCAGCACCATCCTCCCCTTCTCGCCTTTCTCTAAGCAGAACTGTGAAAGCCCCGCTAGCTCCCGCCCCAAACGCAATTCGCAGTACGCAATTCGAACTACGCACTCCACGACTCACCGCGTCCAACCCAAGACCACACCCCGCTAACCCACCGCCCTCTTCCCAATGACCCTCTCCTCCTACCGCGGCTACCTCTACGCCCTTATCGCCTTCGGAACTTGGGGCTTCCTCCCTGTCTATTGGAAACAGCTCCAGGCCCTCCCCATGCTCGAAATCCTTGCCCACCGCATGATCTGGTCCGCAGTGACCATGGTCATCGCCCTGGCCCTCCTCAAGGATCTCTCCTGGCTTCCCGCACTTCGCAGCTCGCCGCGTACGCTTCTCCTCGTGTCCACAGCCGCCCTCCTCACCGCCGCCAACTGGATCACCTACCTCTGGGCCGTCGACACCGGCCATGTCGCCAGAATCAGCCTCGGCTACTTCATCAACCCCCTCCTCAGCGTCCTCCTCGCCCGCCTCTTTCTCGGCGAGCGCCTGCGCCGCGTCCAGCAGATCGCCGTCGCCATCGCCGTCGCCGGCGTCATCTACCTCACCATCAGCCTCGGCCAGCTCCCCTGGATCGCCCTCTCCCTCGCCGGCACCTTTAGCTTCTACGGCCTCATCAGAAAAAAAGTCGACATCAGTGGCATGCAATTCTTCTGCCTCGAAATGATCCTGCTCCTTGTCCCCGCCCTCCTCCTCCTGTTCTACACCGCCCGGCATGACCCCGCCCCCTGGGCCGCCTTCGCCTCCCCCCGCATCGGCCTGCTCCTCCTCGGCACCGGCATCGTCTCCGCCATCCCCCTCGTCAGCTTCGGCGCCGCCGCCCGCCTCATCCCCCTCTCCACCATCGGCCTCATGCAATACCTCGCCCCCTCCACCCAATTCATACTCGGCGTCTTTATCTACAAAGAGCCCTTCACCCCGGTCCAACTGATAGGCTACATCTTCATCTGGACCGCCCTCATCCTCTACTCCCTCGAAGGCCTCCGCCACACCTACTCACCCTCTGACCACTGACCACTAGGGCGTTATGCTAGTTGGGAAAGGCCAATTTCTTGATTTTCAGATATTCAGGTGCGCCCAAGAGACGGTTGATATAGATGCAGAGGGTATGTGCAGTCAATTTGGTGTAGAGTCGAGCACACAAG
>DAOUHY010000363.1:0-20017 GCA_034428435.1 Caldilineaceae bacterium
GATGCTTGCAAAGCCTTCATCAACCGTATCAATGCACATCCCGAAAGGGTCGTGTCTCGTCTATGGCCTAAATTTGAACTCAACCCAGAGTACGAAAAACTCTTGGTATCAAATTGAACTTACATTAGACACAGGTTTTTCAATTCAAGATAGGGGAACGCAGGTTAGAATATTTTCACACTTCCCTTCTTTCTACGGCCCAATTCCAACATATTACTGGACCAGTTTTGGGGGGCAGGCCAGTCCTTTTCCCTTCACCTAAGTGCGTTTATCAGGTTAATTGCGGATATTTCTGAATTTCTGTCGCCGTACTTCCGAGATAAAGCCAGTGCGGTTTCAGCGTCGGATAGAGACTGCTGTCGATGTCCTAGGTGGTAGTAGGCATAGGCCCGTCCCAAATAGGTAGCGATGTATCTAGATTCGTCGTCCACGTAGCAGTTGTTGGGACAAGGATGAGGTGTTGGGGAGGGACCAGCCGTTGGGTTTGGTTCTGGTGTTGGCATACACATTCGCGGTGCAGAACCGGTCAGCCTGCTGCTCTTTAGGCTGATTGCTTTGTCGAAGTCAGTCACAGCACTCTGGTATTGTTTGAATTCTTGCAGTAGAAGCAGGCCTCTGCTGGTGTAGGCTCCATCATAACTAGGCCTAATCCTGATGGCTTCTGTAAAGTCCGTGTAGGCTGCCTGTGTCTGGCCAAGTCTATTTCTGGAGATTCCTCTGTTCCGAAAAGCACAGGCCTCGGTTGGGTCTAGTTTGATCACTTGGTTGTAATCCTGGATGGCGGCTTCATATTGACCCAAATATGATCTGGCGACGCCTCGGTTCAGATAATCGGTGGGTTCTCTGGAGAAGAGACCGATCTTTCCGTCATAGCAGTCAACAGCTTTCTGGTATTGGCCGCTGCGAAGTTGATTCACACAACGATCAGATGAGACAGTAGTTGAGGGAATCCTGGTAACAAGAATAACCTTTTGAATCGTCGTAGAGAGCGTTGCAGTGGGGGCAAGTGTCGGCAAGCGGGTTGGGAATGGGGTACGGGTTGCGTTGGGTGGAGCAATCGCGAGTGATGGGTCGCGCCCTGTGACCAATTCGCCTGAGATCCAGCCTCGCTTTCCGCCGTCTACACAACAGACTTGATGCCAGCCTTGTTGTGTGGAATACGGGCCTCTGAGGAGTTGGTCTTTTAGCACAGTTTCGATGACTTCGTAGGTGGTACTCGGACCTGCGCGGACGTTGGCGGCGCCGACGATGACGATCAGAGTGGGTACGGAAGGCGCCGGGGTTACGGTGGGTGCCTGAGCGGTCGCTGTGGGCTGCAGGGTGGCGTTCTCGCTGGAAAGCTGCGCGACCCTCGTTTCAAGTTCGCTGGTGCGCGGATTCGACGGGGCACGGATGTAACCCGAACTGTAGGCAATGATGCCGACCATCAGGCAAAAGCCCAGGCCAAATAGCAGAAACAGGGAGGCACCGTCCGATTTCTTGCGCTGTTGGCTCATGAGGTGACCCTTGCGGGGAGATCCGAGTCTTAGAGAATAGCTTCAGCGCCGGGATTTGGCAAGTGCCGACACAGAGACAGAACGGGGGCGGGCGGCGCCGGCGGTCTGATGTTCATTGTGACTATTCCATCTTCCGCCTTTACCACCATGCAGGTTTCCCTTCATTCTCTCGGGGTCCGGCAGGGAAATTGCCCTAGGCTGTGTCCCGTTCCCCGTGTCCACTATGTGGGCAGGGGATGCGCTCGTAGACCGTCGTACATTCAACTTAGCTCGTGGTCTAGATCATGGGGCCCACTTCAGAATGAGAAGCATTGCTTCAAGATTCAATCACTCTCCAAGGCCCACGCGCTTTTGTTTGCTCAACGCATCCTCTCGCCTCCAGCCTCTTTATGAGACTATCTACCAGATAGTTCCTGAATCCTCTGGCTGGGTCCTCTATACCTAACGCGTCACGAATCTAAGTTGCACCCATAGCCTCCGGGCAAGCCCTCTGTAAGTCATCCAGAATCGCCTCCTCCAAGAGCACGATTCCCTTTCTCGCCTTCTCTGCAGGATCAGTCACCGCTGCCATTTCGATTATCCTCGGTCTAGATTTCGCTTCGTTTGGCAGAGCATCCTCGTTGAAGTAGACTCAGGTTTACCACAGCGCAGCATGAATTCAAGGACCGTGAAAGTAGGTTCAGTGGGCGCATCGCGCCCCCTTGCTGGTTTTTGGATTCATGGCGCTGTGGTGGCTTCCATCAATCTACTTCCACCAAGGGGGCACCCTCCATGAACCCAAAGAGAACTGTTGTGATTCTGTTTGCACTCCTCCTGGTTGCAATTGGGGGAGCGCGGGTCAGTGCGCAAGGGGAGATTACACTCGAAAGCCTTGCCCAGCAAGTCCATAATCTTATTGGCCGGCTCGATTCAACTGAGAAAACAGGTCAGCGTCTCGAACTGAGAATTCAAGCTCTTGAAGAGAGAGTAGCAATACTGGAGCCTACGGCCACACCAACTTTGACCCCAACCCCAGTCGGGGGAGTTCGCCCAGTACCGACACCAAATCTGAAGGAACTGACGCTTTTTGATAATCATGTTATGGAGCTCTTTCTCGGTTCTGCGGAAGGTAATGAAGGCCTGATTTCTGCATGGGAAGAGCTTGCCAGGCTCTTCTTTAGTTTGAGCGAGAAACCGAGCCTCTTGTTTGAGGATGAGTGGGTAGAGGATGTCGTTGAAGTAGCGGAAATGCTCAATGCAACATATGCGCTGGCACAAGAATATGAACCCCCATTAAGCATGAAAGAGGAGAATGCCAAGCTGCTTGAAGGATTGCGGCTTTGCAGCTTGGGAGCGAACGATCTCATAGAAGGAGTTCAGAAATATATCGACGAAAAGATAGAGAGCGGATTTGAGCTTCTTGATCAGTGCTCCCTCATAATATTCGAAGAACCAGATGAGTAGCAGGTGACTCTGGTTGGCACCAATGGCCAAACCACGAATCGGAAAGCCATGGATAGGGAAACGGTAATTCGGAAGTTTGAGAATGTGAAATCATGGAGGAGAGGCGGAGTGCGAGCACCCCATAAGCCTCTGCTGGTTCTCTATGCGATTGGCAGGCTTTTGCGAGGTGAGGAGCGGCTCCTGCCCTATGCCGAAGTGGACAAGGAACTCGGGGAATTACTGCGGGAATTCGGTCCGAAGCGGCGGAACTATCAGACTCAGTTTCCGTTTTGGCGGCTCCAGAACGACGGGGTGTGGGAGATTCCGGAGGCGTACCTGGTGAGTCAGACTTCCAGCGGGGATGCCAGAAAGAGCGACCTGGATGTGTACGAGATTTCCGGGGGATTTACCGAAGATATCGCTCGTCTGTTGCGGGACGATCATGAATTGGCGCTAAGGATCGCCCAGGGGATGCTGGACGCTCATTTTCCGGCCTCGATTCACGAGGACATTCTGCAGGCTGTCGACATAGAATTGCCCTCCGCAGGGCTTGGCAACGGCAGGCGCTACTCGAAGTTCCTGGCGAATGTCTTGAAGGCATATGAGTACAGATGCGCCGTTTGCGGGTTCGACGTGCGGCTGCGCCATCAGCCCATTGCGCTGGAAGCCGTCCATATCAAATGGCAGCAGGCCGGAGGGCCCGACTTGGAAACGAACGGGCTGGCGCTATGTGTACTGCACCAGAGGCTCTTTGACCGCGGCGCTTTTTCCTTGTCCGACGGGCTGCAGATCATGGTGTCGGATGAGGCCAATGGTTCGGCCGGTTTCCAGGAGTGGCTGATGCGCTTCCACGGCCAGCAACTCAAATTCCCGCAGAGACAGTCCTATTACCCAGACGAGAACTACGTTTCCTGGCATGTCAAGGAGGTCTTCCAAGGAGACTATCGCGACCTGTAGTGTGAGCAGACCTTTCTGCAGCATTCCGATGAGGATCGGTTCGCGCCAGTATTACAGCGTCGTTTAGTTTGAATCCGGTCATCGGTGCCGAAAGGCGAGAATGGCTCTTTTCGATCCTCAATTTGCCCAGGCATCTATCCCCACTGTCGCGTCCGCGCCCGAGAGACAACCGAACAGCTATACCGCATAATTGGTCCCTTTCGATTGACATTGAGGGTGGGACATCTATAATGGGCTTCAATCCCACCGGCATGATATAGAGATAGGAGAAGTAGAAGTGATCAGTTTGGAACAGGCATTCAGCGATACTGAAGGCGCCGCGGGGGCGGCGCTCAAGGCGGCAAGAGGACTGACCACGCAGGCCAAGGCGCTCGAACGGGCCGCCAAGACAGGAAACATTGCGGCGATCAGGAGAGAACAGAAGAGGCTTGCCGAGGCCCTTAACGTTCTGCAGCAGGAGGTACAGAACGCGGCGGCGTCCTGGACTTATTCGGACGAGGAGGTAGAACGGTACCTCTATGAACGCTATACAGATGAGCTCCGGGACGCGGCTGCCGACGCCGGCCTCAAGGTGTATGAACGTGACGGGAACGTGTTTTCCTACCCTTCCGTTCTGCGCGTACTGCCGCGAGAGAGCGCGGTCCGGGTTGACAGGAAGAAGAATTCCGCTATTCGACCGACGCACTTGGCGGAAATGCTTCTCAAGAATCAGACGAAGTCCAGCGGATATCCATCATACCGTTTCCTGGAATCTCTCTACACAGTCTACACCGGCATTTTGAGCAGAGAGGATTCGGGCCGTCTGATGAAGAGCACCGGGATCGTTGTACCGCTGATAAAGATATACGGGCTGATGACTGCCTTGCCCGGCGCTAACCGCGAGTACGACCGCAGCGACTTTGCGCGGGACATTTACATGCTTGACGCGAACGGACCACGCCGAACGCGGCGAGGGGCCACGGTTTCCTTTCCTTCCTCAACGGGGACACGCCGGAAATCGAGCGACCTGTTTACCTTTGTCGGACCGGAGGGCCAGAGCGTTGAGTACTACGGCCTAAGGTTCAGCGAGGACGCCTAATGTCGAACAGTATCTCGATTCAGGAGTGGCTGGGATTCATTGACAGCGAGTATCTGTCCACGTTCGTCAAGGACGGCGGGGCATCGGTCAAGTTCGCGGTCACGCCCGAGGAGAGGAGGTCTGAACTCTACCGTTCGCTCAAGGCGCGATGCGAAGAGCTGGATTATGTCTTCGTGGAGTTGGACGCCGTCAGCAGTCGCGTTCATATGCCCCAGGACATCTTTTTTGCGCTGGCCAAACAGATCGACTGGCGGCTTCTGGCCCAGCGGATGGTGCGACGACTGGCTGAAAAAAAGGGTTTCAGCGTGGACGGCGTAGCCATTACGGATTCTAACGACAATATCTACAGTTCCCTGGCGCGTGCCAACGGTATTGAAGCGAGGTTCGTTCTCCAGGAGATCAGACCGGATGTCGTCAGCCAAGTCTATAGTAACCAGAAGATGGCGAGGGACTTCAAGGTCGCCATGACTCACCTGTGCACAAGCCTGGACGGCGGAGAGTCCAGACAACCGCTACTGGACTGGCTTACAGGCGTCAACACGAGAATCAGCAACGTGCGCCCCTTTTCCATCCGCACCAGCATAAACCGCACGACGGCGCGACACTATATCGAGTCGGCGCTCTATTGGGTGCGACACGCGGGTCATGCGGGGACGGCACTCCTGTTAGAAAACTCGCGCGTGACGCTGGCGAGAAGACCCAAAGACGGATCGCGGTATTACACACGGGCGATGACAATCGATCACTATGAGCTGCTACGCGAGTTCATTGACGACGTGGACAGGCTGGCGGCGACGCTGATGGTGGTCGTGACCAACAACGACTTCATCGACGAAGAGTCGGCAAGAGGCTGGAGAATTTATTCGGCACTGCAGACCAGGATCATGGACGACGTTCGCGACAGAAACCTGGTCAATCCGGTCGCTGCCCTGGTGCGGCTGTTGTAAGGAGGGCTGACATGTCGTATGGTGACGGGACCAGTTCAACGGTGGATAACCGGCTGGCGCTGGAGGCTCTGCGGAGCGGCGTGCCCAACCGGGCGGCCGTGCGGCTGCTGGGTTGCAATCAGCCGCACGTGGAAGAGCGCTTCACGGCCATGCTGGACGGCGCCACGGATATTGACAGTCCGGCCCGCAACGGCCAGGGGATGTTGATCTCGGGCGACTTCGGATCGGGCAAGTCACACCTGCTGGCGCACCTGGAGCACCTTGCCCTTGAACAGGGGTTTGTGTGCAGCAAGGTGGCGATCAGCAAAGAGACACCTCTTTATGATCTCGGAAAGGTGTTTATCTCGGCCATGGAAAACGGTCGGTTGCCTGACCGCAGCGGCCGGCTGATTGAAGAGTTGGGTCTATCCCTAAAGCCGGACTCAAGTGAGTTCGCATCGTTCTTCAGATGGGCGGACCAGGCGGCGGCACGAGGCGACATCAGTCCTATTTTTCCGGCCAGCCTGCTCATCTATGAAAGAGCGGGGGATCTCGAACTTAACGGCGAGATCGAGACATTCTGGGCAGGGGACAGGATTCTCAAGGGCAGAATAACAGCCGGGCTGCGCCAGATCGATCAGCTGCAGAACTACAAGTTCAACATGCCCAAGGTAGCTGAGCTGCCGCCTCAGCGTCTGCGGTTCGCTTTGGAGTTGATCAAGGGGGCTCGGTACAGGGGGTGGGTCGTATTGCTGGATGAGATCGAGCTGGTCGGTTCCTACTCACTGCTGCAGAGGGGACGATCGTACGCCGAGGTGGCGCGTTGGATGGGAGAGGCGGCCGGGGAAAGCTATCCGGGCCTGGTCATGGTCGGCTCGGTGACCGAGGACTTCGCTTCGGCAATCATCAGTCCTGACGGAGCGAGAAAGGACCACGATTACATCAGGCCGAAGATGGAGGCTAATCGGAGATACAACAGTATCTCCGGCCGCGCCGAAACCGGCATGCATATGTTGGAACGGCAGTGCGTGCCGCTCAGAGCACCGGAAAGCGACGACGTGACGGCTACGGTAGAGAAGCTGCGGAGCCTGTACAGCGACGCGTACGGTTGGGAGGCGCCCCCGATCGAGGCGAAGGCAGGCGGGGCCGGGATTTACGGACGGATGCGCTACCAGGTCCGGCGCGCGATTAACGAATGGGACCTGTTGCGTCTCAGGCCAGATTCCAGACCGGAGACAGAGGTCCACGAGTTCACGACTTCGTATGAGGAGAACAGAGACCTGGAGTCCCCGGCCCATGAAGGCGATGCTGAATAGGGCCGGCGATGCCTATCCCCTTCGACGATCTGGCGGAACGCGACAGCGGCAGTTCGGTAGCCTGGCTGCGATTTGTAGACGAAGAGGAAGGTCACGGGGTCCGAGCGGCACTGTTTGAAACCTCCAGCCTGGGCGAACCGCTGCGTTTCTGCTTTGCCCGCGCTGACAAGAACACCCAGCCCCATTTGCATACAGACAAGGCGCCCTGGCGTGAGGACGCGGTACTTTCGCTCACCCGATCGCTCTTGAGGTCGGCAGCGGGCTCGCCGGCGCTGCTATTCGGCCTGGCAGACGAGATTCCGCTGTGGGTCGTTACCGAGGCCCTAAGGGTGCGGCTGCCCTTCTGCCGCATCAGTATGGAAAACAGGAGTTCCCCACGACTGCTGTGGGCGAATGAACGGCCCCGCGAAGGCACGGAAGCACACCGGACAGTTGAAAGGATCATGCTGAGGGAGGATCCCTTCGAGGCGTTTGACCGCGCCGCGAATTGCCTGTGCAAGGCGTTCGAGTACAGACGCATTCGGGGCGTTTCCAGTTTTGCAGGATTGAACGCGGTTTTGAACCTTGATCGACCTGAGGACGAGAACGGGGAGAGAACTTCCGGTCCGGCGGAGCACCTTTGGGAGCTGCTGGCGTTACAGCCCATCGATGGACAGCATGATCAAGGGCCTCAGCCCTCATCGTGGGTCTCTCAGATGGAGTGGCCGGGGGAGTTGATGCCTTTTCAGATCAGCGGCGTGCAGGCCTTGCTGGAGATGAACCGGTTGCTCCTGGCGGACGACATGGGGCTTGGCAAAACGGTACAGACGGTTGCGGCTGTGCGGATTCTGCGGGCGCGGGGAGAGATAGAGTCGTGTCTTGTGATCGCGCCGGCGAGCGTATTGAACCAGTGGCGGCAGGAGCTTACGAGGTGGGCTCCTGAGCTCAGCGCAATCATTGTGCGCGGGTCGGCGCCCGACCGGAATTGGCAGTGGCAGGCTAAGACGGACGTTAAGCTGGTCAGCTACGGGGTGCTACGCCAAGACGCAGACAGGCTTGTTACAATGCGGCCTGCGCGGAGAATATGGGACGTCGTCGTGGCTGACGAAGCCCAGCGGATAAAAAATCTTAACGACACGAGCGAGGCGGTGAAGAGTCTGCGGAGGGTGCGATCCTGGGCGTTGACGGGCACGCCGATCGAGAACAGGGAAGAGGAGCTGGCTTCGATCATGGAGTTTGTCGATCATGATGGGACGAGTCCGCTCAAACGCTATTTTCCGGGTTCAGAATTGATGTACCGCCACAAGGAAGTCCAGCTGCGGCGGAAAAAGAGTGAAGTTCTGAATGACCTGCCGCCGAAACTGGAGAGTAAACTCTCAGTTGCATTGGGCCCCAGACAGAGGGCGAGCTATGCCAAGGCCGAAGAGGAGGGCGTCGTATATCTGAAGTCCCTGGGCACCGAAGTCAGGGTGCGGCATGTGCTGGAACTGATCACGCGGTTGAAGCAGATCTGCAATTTCGACCCCGAGACCGGCGAATCCAGCAAGCTCGACGACATCAGGGAGCGACTGGACCAGTTGACCGGGCAGGGGCATAAGGCGCTTGTGTTCTCGCAGTACGCAAGCGAGACGTTCGGGGTGAAGGCGGCGGCGGCGTCCCTGCGAGAGTTCAGCCCAGTCATGTTGACGGGCGATATGCCGTTGGAGGCGCGGTCGGTTGCGATCGAGCGGTTCAGGCTTCGCGACGAGCACAAGGCGATGGTCATCTCGCTGCGGGCGGGGGGTTTAGGGTTGAATCTGCAGGAGGCGTCCTACGTGTTCCACCTGGATCGGTGGTGGAACCCGGCGGTTGAGAGGCAGGCGGAGGATCGCGCCCACCGCATGGGGCAGACAGTCAAGGTCAACGTTATCAAGTACTCGTGCGCGGGCACAATCGAGGAACGCATTGACCGGATTCTGGAACGTAAACAGAGGTTGTTCGATCAGCTTATTGACGACGTGTCGCTCGACCTTTCGGCGAGGTTGAGCGGAGAGGAACTGTTTTCGTTGTTTGGGATTGATCCTCCTGGTGGCAGTGGTGATTAACCTTGTACCAGTCTCCATAGAAAGCAGCGGCGAGGCTCTGACGATTTCCACTACTCTGAGCGCTACAAATGGGAAAAGGCCGCACTATGTTTCTTGACATAGTTGCGCTCTAATGCAACCCTGTTCTGCCTTCTGACCCTTTGAGCGCAATGTCCCCCGAATCTTGTCAAGATTTGAAATTCTCAAGACGTATCTGGGGCAACATTCGACCTTCTCCCCTCAGTAAGAGCACGCACCTATCCCTGCGCGGCATCGGCCTAGCCTATCCGACCAATTCGGTCTAACCAGACCCCTTGCCGCTTAATGATCCGATTAGACCGTTCCGGGTCTGCTGTAGGGATGTACTTGATTCCCCTAATTTTCCTACTGACCTACACCTATCACTAGACTCGCATTGTGGAGTTAAATTTTGGTTTTCTCTCAGCCGTCAGGTTGATAACAGTTAGGAGGAACGTCCAAAAGTTGACCAAATTCTCTAGCGTGAGTGGCAAGGGCCACGAAGACATCCTTTTCTGGAGGAGAGATAGAAGCGTGAGATTTGTTTCGGACACGCTCCTCTCCATCGTGAATAACGGTAACGTTTTGTTTGCTTTCAACTTTGATCTTTCTTACCTCACCGACATTGAGCTTGAGAAATCTTCCATTTTCTTTCATACCTTGGAAATCCGTTGTACAACATATACATTCCAATGACCTCCATACATCTTGCCCAAAGTATTCCAACCAATAAGTAGAAATAGGCTTATCGGGATGTTTCTCAGACATAAAGGCTTCGGGCTGAATTCCTCTCCCATCTCTTGGGCGCCACTTATTTCTTGAGAGATAGCGGACAACATGATGCTCGTCCGGAATTACGCGTTCACGATCTGTGTCAGTTAGTGTCATCGACAATCCTTCGTCTGAACAGGTCCATGATTTCCTTAGTCTTTGTATGAGGAATGTATCCACTCAAGGCAATGCGGCGTTTTTCGCTACCGTATGGTCCGGTAAGAATCGAGAGGTAGTTCAAATAGGAAGGGTAGAAACTTAAGAGGAGAATACCCTCTCCATTGCCGTAGTACTTGTTTTCGAGGCTATCAGGAATGGACTTTGGAGAGAGTGTCCAGGTAAGTTCGACGCACCCTACGAAGTCAGCGCTTAGTTTTGCATAAGGCAGATTTGATGGTTCGACGTAGTCAAGAAGGAACCACGCCCAAGACTGTAATGATTGCAAAATAATCTCAGGACTTTCGTCCTCTTCGAGGTCTTCCTTTCGCCAGGTAAGATAGTCATCATAGTCCTGCGCACATTCTTTAAGCCCGTTTCTTGAAAGAATGTCGAGGACTTCATCATGTGTGGTTGTATCGAAAACCTCTTTTCTAAGAGCGCATCTTTCTGGACTCGAAGTTTCCTGCCGCAAAATCTCAATTTCCTGCCGCAGAAGTTCAAGTTTTCGCTGTAATTGCTCATTTACTTGCTTCAGGCTTTCAATCTCTTGTCTAAGGCGCTCTCGACTTGATCGTTCTTCCGTGCTTGCACGAATGTCGTAAGGATTATAACCGCCGTACCGCACGAATTGAGATACGAAACCACGGGCAAAAGCAGTTGGTTGCCACCCATGAGGGTCGAAAGGCGCAGTATAAGGTTCGAAAGGCGCAGCATAAGGTTGGAAAGGCCCAGCATGAGGGTCGAAAGGCACAGCAGGGGGGTCGAACGGCATAGCAGGAGGGTCAAAAGGCACAGCATGAGGATCATTGGGTTCTTGGACAATCGTGAGAGGTTTCGCCCAGAACTCATAGGATTCAGGCTCGATTTCAGGAGTGCTGATACCAGCCAAACGAAACTGTTGGACAACATCCTCTGATAATATGAGACTAGATTCAGTCATTTTCCAACCCCATGATTGACGTAAGATTGATAAGAATCTCAGATTCTAACTCACGGTACCCCGAAATCCACCGAATCAGATCGTTGTCATCTGCGAACAAGATGGGCCCACTCTTGCAATTTATGTCAAGTAGGCTGTTTTCGGTATTGGGGGAAAATTTGAACGTATTGAGTGCTCCTTCCGTGTCCAGGGTGATCGTAGGAATGAGTTCAATCTTTCTCCACTTCTTGGAAGGCATTTCAGGGCAAAAAAATCGGCCGGCTAACCAACTGTTGGAGTCCTCAAGTTGGACTTGGAAATTCCAATGAATTTCCGCTCTGCGAAATGTGTTTTCTGCCAGCGTTTCTATGTATTTTGTGACGAGTTCTGGAGGACCATGTGAACCTTCAATTCTCGCGCTCTTTCCATGAGCAGCGATGAACATTTCCTCGGTAGCTGTTACGAAGACCATGTTTTCGTAGAATATTGAGTGGAATGATGAACCCGTGACGAACCTGTCCTCGTCCCATTCCCAATCTTCCGGAGCAATTGAAAGCAACCTGAATAAAAGGGGATTAACATGGGCGTAGGTATGTTTCGTAGGCGATTCAACGCTTGCCAAAACGGAAAATGTGATAAGATTGAGGTCTTGCATCTTCATTACTGACTCCTCTCCTAAGGCAAAGACTCATTCTTCCAGGCACGCAAATACCTGAAGCGGAAGGGCTGGGAGTGGAAACCATTATTCAACGAAACTGATCCAGGGATGTGTGAGGAGTAACGACACCGGCACGCTATTTTCGCTTCGCCTGCTTGCGATTGTAGAACACATTCAGCGATTTACCAATTGTGCTTAACACAACTCTAGTACAAACCTGCTTAGATTGGGGTATGGTGAGCCCCGATCGTTGGACCACAAAACGGGAAAATTAAGGTGGATCCAGACGGATGCGATTGGCTCTGATCGGCAACAGGCGGTCGGGCGAGATCGGGGCAGGGAGTGCTCTACTGTGTGTGGTTGTCGCGACTTGAAGGCCACCGTGTGGTGGCACCGTTTTTTGACCATCGTATCCCCCGCCACAGGCTTGGTGAATTGCTCCATGGATACACTTCAGCTTGTGGTTCAGTTTTTGGGGCCAACCATAGGTTGCACATTGCCAACACTAGACGGCGGTTGATTTATTTCCTAACAGATCGGCAAGCCGGTATCGGACAAATCGCTTTCATGAACTGTGTACAAGCTACTCGGAATGCAACCACTTAGGTTGTTGTTGGCGAGATACAAATATCGCAACTTACGTAAGTTGCACAACTCCTTCGGAATCTCACCAATCAGGTTGTTATGACTTAGTTGCAGGTTATCCAACCGTGTCAAGTTGCCCAATTCCTTCGGAATTTCACCACCCAGGTTGTTATGACTCAATTGAAAAGAATCCACCTTTGTAAGTTTGCCTAGTTCGGATGGAATCGACCCACTTAGTTGGTTATGTACAATGGAGAACCAGGTCAAGTTTGAAAGGTTGCCCAATTCCGGTGGGATCGAACCACTCAGCGCGTTGTGATTAAGTTGGAGACACTGCAACGAGACAAGATTGCCCAACTGCGGCGGGATCGATCCGCTCAATTGATTCTGATAGAGATCCAGCACGCGCAGTTGGGAGAGATTGCTCAATCGCGGCGGAATCTTTCCGCTTAAGCTGTTAATTTCTAGCCCAAGGTATTGCAGTTGTAAGAGACCGTCCAACTTCGCAGGGATGCTCCCGCTCAGACTGTTGCCTCTGAGATGCAGTTTTGTCACACGGCCGTCCTCATTGGTCGTCACGCCAAACCACTCGCCCATCGGCTTATCACTCAACCAGTTTGTGCTATATTTCCAATTGGTACCATCAGTACTGTTGTAGAACTCAATCAGCACTTCCCTGTCGTATGCCACCGAATCCGTCTGCAGCGCCCCGCCGGGTCGTTGCGGAGTCGCGGTCGGCACCGGCGTTTTGGTTGGTGGCGACACATTCGCAGTCGGCTCCGGCGTTGCCGTTATCGTAGCAGGCGGATCAGACGTCTCTCCTATCGGCGGGTTTGATGGGGGAGCCTTCGCTGCAACTATCTGGTCCTGTTTCTCAATCCAGGCATCAATTATGTCCTGAAGTTGATCTTCAGCTTCAAATTGACGAGAAACACTTCCCAAGTCCAGAATTTTTGCGGATGGTTCTTGTTGAAGAACGAGTACCTGCTTACCCAGACCTATGGCGAAGCCTGCCAATAGTGCGACTGTAGCGTTCTTTTCTTCGTTATCGATATGATCAGTGCTTACAAAACTAGCTACGATCAAAGAGGCAAGCTGTATTTCACGCGCCTGAATGTAGAATTCATCGTAAATCTTATCGCTAGGTTGCATTGAAGTAATCTTGAAGGAGCTATTTTCGAAAGATCTGTCGATGCGGCTGATCCAGTCGGTCGACACCTTTGGCTTGAGGTGATAAACCTGTCCATGTATCTCCTCAATTCCATAAATCCCCATTTTGTCGAGAAATGCTAGTCGTTGCCTAGGGGCTTGAACTTCGCTAGAACTAGATTTCCACTTCACCAAATGGTCGCAAATGTCCTGTCGCGTATTGTAATGGCAACTTTCAAGGGTTGTTAACAAATCACGTGACCATGATTTGAGATTCGTGTCCTGAAGTAGAACTGGCTGTCTCCCGACTGCAAGGGCATACCCTATTTCCAACAGGACATTGAGATTTGGTTTCGTGATCTCAGCTAGGAGAAAGTTATTGGCATGGATTCCTTCACACACCTTCGAGAACAGCAAGTCATTCTTCACGGAGTCTTCCCAACGAACCCCATTGAAACCTTTTTTGCGTAATTTTTGCACGAGTTCAAATGTAAAGCTCTGCATTTTTCGTCCTGATGGGTACGCGAAGAAATATGTCCACGGCCCATTGAAAACTATCGGTTTGTTACAATAGGTGCCTTCGATTGCACAAAAACGATCTATGAATACCGTCTGGCTCATGGTCAATTCCCCTGAGAAAAGATTGGGACCTATGAACTTGATGATCCAGATAGATCATATCGTGTGTGGCCTAGCAGACAAAACACGACGGGGCGGGATAGCTATGGAGAGCACAATGCGCTGGACCACGAAGAGGGAAAAACAATGTGAATTCAGACGGATGCGTTGTGCTCTGATCAGGAACAGGCGGTCTTTCGTGGTCAGAGTAAGAAGCACTCTTCAGCGTGTATGCGACTGTCGGGACTTGAAGTCAGCCGTGTGTCGTCGCCGATTCCTGGCCATCCTGCTGCCTCTACACAGGCTTGGCGGCTAGCTCTATTGTAGGGTAGGCAGCAAGCGAGTTGCCTTTGGGCACTTTTCATCCGGTCCCCCTCCGAACCGTGCTTGCGACTTTCACCGCACACGGCTCTCCAGTGTGTCATTCCATTTGTTGTTCTTTCCGGATGACACGAAGTACAGGTTCGACTATTTGCATTACGCATGTCTCTCTGCCTTTGTGTCTGACACATCTGCCCCCATCGCCATGTAAGAGGCTTTCCCTCTCTCAGAAATCGATGGAGACTTAGTTACCGGAGACCTATCGGCACTCAGGCAACCGCGGATGGCATTACAGAGCTCTGGATAGTGTCCCTTTAGATTCTCCGTTTGTCGCCTTGACCAGAATTCGGAGTCAGTGAGCGCCTTGACAAGCGGGTGGGATTGGGTATTGCAGGGAGAAACTACCAACCATGCAAGGCGCGCATGATGCGCATGCGCGGGCACTGTTCCGCCCGCCCTGCAGCGCCCGCTTCAGTTCCAGGCTTTCGCTGATGGGCAAGCCGGCCTCGCTCAGCCGCGTCAAGCGGCCGCGCCGCTGTCTCCCTCGCCTATGCCCACACGCCGGCACGCTTCATACCCCCTGCCTGGGCGGTGGAATCCACCTGGCCAATCCCGACCTAACGGTACTACGCCAATTTGGCACAAAAATGACATGAAAATGAGGCTTGATGCCACTGAAATGCCACGCAAGATCTGCTATACTGATGGTGAATTGTATATTATGCAATTTTGGGCGCACGCCCGTCAGCTGTCGAGATAGAGCAGTCTCCAGTGGGCGTTCTTACACCACCTGGGCAGCCTTCCCGTTGACGGCGCAAGAAGCACTACAACGGCTTCAATTGGAGCTTATATTTCTTAGTAGCCAGAGGAACCAAGTGGTCATGCCCACATCAGAATTCGGTGCAACATCATAGCATCCGCCTCATTTCATCAGAAGGATTCCCCATGACTCGCTTTATCCGTATTGCCGCTCTCGCTTCTCTGCTGTTCATCCTCCCGTCCGCCGTTCTCGTTGCCCAGGACGAAATCACACTGGAAGGCCTGGCGAAGGCTCTGTCTACACTGTCAGGCCGCGTAGACGACAATGACGAGCGTATAGCAGCACTGGAAACACTTACAGCTTCCACACCGACACCAGAGGCCACCGCCACCGCAACGCCAGTTCCAGAACCCGAAACGGTTCTGGTGGTTACTGTCGCACGCGGCAATGTCCGCGATGGTCCTGGCACGCAGCACGCTGTAGTAGGTGCAGTGAGCAAGGATGAGGTTCTGACAGGGCCGTATCAGGAGCAGGCGGGCTGGTATGAGTTCTGCTGCGTGAACGATGATCAGAAGGCGTGGATATCGTCAACATTGGTTTCGGTGACGGAGGCGGGGGAGATTTCCGCTTGGCAGGAAGCACGCCATGCAGCCGTTGAAATCGACAGAAACGATCTGATCCGCAACAACGAATCTCACCTAGGGAAATGGGTCTATTTTGCCGATGCGTCGGTCGTCCAAGCACTAGATGACGGAATGATCGTTAATCGCATGGATGACGGAATTGGGAGAACTCTCATCCTGACCTACCCGCATACGCCTCTCAGGATCATTCAAGGCGATACGATAGAATTCGTCGCTGAGGTTATCGGGGTCTATACGTATGAGAGCATTAGTCTTGGAATGATCACTTCGCCAGTCTTGCGCGTGATAGAATTGCGAATCCAAGAATAAACGCCCCCAAAGTTCTCGCCCTCTAGTGCAACCTTCGGGAGTTATACCGGGCAACAGACTAGATTGGAGTTCATGAAGACCCATTGTGGTGGGCAGGGCAAAACCGACCCTTCTTTAGGCTGTCAGGAAGGCGCTTATACACTTGAGAGGGGCTTGGCTACTTCGATTTATAGGCCCCCTAAAGAAAGAGAGAGGGGATCCGGGGTGTTTGAGGGAGACGAGGGGGAGCTTGTTTTGTTCGCAAGTCGATGGGGAGGCTTGCCGAGGCGGCAGCTGGCGTAGGCATCATCATTGCCTCTATTGTCAGTGAAGATTCCATTGCCAGTTAGTAGAGGAAGGAGAGTTGCTATGGAAGAGTATGGCTGGCTCCAATGACTAGGCCACAAAACGGGGAAGACCAGGTGCACCCAGACTGATGCATTGTGCTCTGAACGTCAACAGCTAGTCTGCCGCTCAAGGAGTACGAGATTCTCCTCCGTGTGTGTGCAATCGTCGCGGTCTGAAGGCCGTCATGTGCCGCCGCTTCTTGGCCACCGTGCCGCCCCTTCACAGGCACGGTGAATTGCTCCACTTCATATACATTAGCTTGTGGACCTGTTTGGGGGGCCAAACTCAGACCACTTTCACATTTTCCGTAAGGACACCATGATGAAGAACTCCAAAAAGAGGTATCTGATTGGGACACTGGTATTGCTTGCCGTGTTTTCAGCACCGCAATTGATTCGCGCCTCCGAGGGGATCACGCTGGAAGATTTGGCAGAGAAGATAGGCGTCCTCTTCAGTAACCAGAATGATATGAATGAGAGAATTTCTGCAATCGAAACCAGATTGGCACCGACTGTAACAAGAACACAGCAGCCTACACCGACTGTAACTGCAACAAGCACGCGCGAGCCAACACCGACTGCTACTGCGTTCGTAACGCCTACACCAGAACCTTTGCTTCGCGTCAACGTTGAACAGGCTTTTCGCAACTACAGAAAATATGAAGGTATGACGCTTGAGGTTCAAGGCGAAGTAGTCAAAAAGCAGGATGACAGAGTTGAACTTCATGTTTCTGGCTGGTTTTCGTATTTCATTTGCTGGCTTTCATCCGATCAGGAGAATCTGTCGCTTGTTCTGCGTAATCGCCAGCAAGTAGTACTTTTGGGAGAAAACATCAGCAAAGAGAGCAATACCGTATCTTTGACCAACTGTGTTTTCGTGTCTCCCTCACCAACAGAATTGAGGAATCTAAATGCTACGCGTGTTGCTTCGACTGCAACGGCACGATCCGTAAAGGCTACAGCGACGGCAGAGGCTCAGGAAACTCGTGCCTCAGAGCGAGCAACCCGAGAATCTGCAAAGGAAACAAGGGAAGCAGCTACCGCTATAGCAAAGTCAACGCAAGAGGTCATTGATGCGACTGCAACCGCTACGCATCGGCATCAGGGTTTTCACTGTCTAAGCGCATGGGATGGCCATAGCCGACAGATGAACGAATTGATCAAGACCTATCTCAACGATCCTAGCAGCATGGAGGTGCATTCTACCCGAATTGCTCCTGAGTCAGATGGCACTCATCTCATTATTGTTGATTTTGGTGCCAAGAATGCTTTGGGAGGAATGGTACGTAATATCGCACGGGGCCTAGTAGATCATGAGACATGTGAAGCCCTTGTGGTCATGGAGATCGAGCCCAAATAGATAAAGTAGAAAATCGGATTCCAGACAGGTATGAACGGCTCCAACGCCTGGGCCACGAATCGGGAAAAATAAGCGGCATCCAGACAGACGCGTTGTGTTCTGCTCGGCACCTAGCGGTCTGTTCAGATCAGAGCACGATGCCTTCTTGCATATAGGCGATCGTTGGGATTTGATGGTTGACGTGAGTCACCGCCGTGTCCTGATAATCGTGCCGCCCCTCCACCGGCTGGGTAACTAGCTCTTGATACACCTTGGCTTGAGATCCAGTTTTTGGGGCCCACAAACTCACCGATTTGAGACATAACGCCCGTCAGCCTTGCCCTGTCCTTGCCCGCAGGCACCCTGCGACCTCGGCCTGTATCCCTGATCACCAAGAAGGAGAATGCCCAATGAAAAAGCATTGGATAATTGCAATTGTCTTGGTTGTTCTGTGTACTGCGGTTCCTGTCGCGGCCCAGGAGGTGCTGCCTACTTTGGAGGAGCAAGTGCAAGATATTCTCGTGCGTTTAGAAAAGGTGGAGGCGCAAGCGGAACGCATCGAGACACTGGAGCGTCAGGTCGCTCAGTTGCTCGCCTCTTCCGACGTACCGCCGGAGATTCCGTCTGAGGGCTTTGTCGAAATGACGGGGGCGCAATACAGGCGGTGGATCGATGAGGAGATTCTTCGCATTTCGCTTCTGGTTCCTGAGTGGCAGGCAGCCTTTGAATTTGATGATATGGACTTGGGATTCAATGCGATCTTCGACATTCTGGATACGGCATTTGGATTTTACGATTCACATAGTCGAATCGTTACGCCCGACCCTACATGGGCAGAGACTCAATCGGAACTGGCATGTTACATGGGCGCGCTTGAGCCACTTCGGGACTTACGAAACGCGACCGCGTTAGAGCTTATTTCGGCCCTCAGCATTTTAGAGGACGATATTGAGGATCAGTTTGTCGACTGTGACCCTGAAGCATTTGAGGAACTTGAAGAGTTGTTTTCATTGGAGTAGCACGGCGCTGTTGGCTTTATGGACGCTGTGACGTAAAGCGTCGGTCCGTTTCCACCAAGGGGGCACCCCATGATTCGCAAAACGAAGTACCTTGTTGTTCTCTCGATTGTTGCTCTTTCCATTCTCCTTCCAACCATTCTTCAGGCGCAAGAAGATCTCACGCTTGAAGGACTAGCCGAAACCGTCAGGTCCATAAGTGCAGATCTGGGCCTTTTCTCTCGCGAGATTACTCGGGTCAATGCCAGGGTGGACGGTTTGGAAGAACAGATCGCCGCGCTCAAAGCACAACCGGCGCCGGTTGCTGGAGGCAAAACTACCGGCGATCCTTGTATTGTAATTTCCGCTTCGGGGTCAATAATGGCAATTGGAAATCAGTTGCGGCCCGAAACTCTGGATGCCTATCTGAACACGTTTGGGAGTGCTCTTGAAGACGTAAGTGTGAAATACGCGCGCTTCCATCCCCAAGACGGCGTTCTGGAAGTCAGATACACGCCTCTGATGGATTTCACTAAATCCCTGGAGATTGTGGAACGATGGCGAGGTTGCGAGTTTTTGGGCGTCGAATTTGAACGAGGATAGGAGCCAATGTCGTACATCATAGTGGGTCCCAAGGTTTGGACAACGAAACGGGGAAAGTAAGTTGCATCCAGACGAATGCAGCGGGCTCTGAAAGGGCCCGTAATGTTGGTCAGCTTGGGGGCGTGATCGTCGGGACTTGGACGCAGTCTCACCTGCTTGTAGAAGGCTTGGCCCCACCTCACAACGGGGGACGTTTCCAGGCCCGTGTCAGTTTGGCTTGAGTTTCGTGTGCACTGGGAAACCGGCTAATCGTCTTGCTGCCGTCGGGCGCCTCCAGCCCTACCCGGGATTTGTAGGCCGCCGAGTGCCGCCGCCGTTTCGTGATCATCGTTCTGCCACTCCATAGGCTGGGTGATTCGTTTCACTGAAACACCATAGCTGGTGGTCCCGTTATTCTGGGCCAAGCCCAGATTGCTTGTAAAGCAGTTTTGGACTGGGAAAAACGAATGAGGTATAATCGCTCCCCAAATTGCTTTACCCAGCCCCCTTCACTCAGCTCTTGCCAGATCCTGGCTTCCTCAACACTCCTAACCATTGCAAATGGATAGGGAAGAGATTGTTCGGCGTTTCCAAGAAATAAAAGTATGGAAGAGGAAGGGAGTGAGC
>DAOUHY010000364.1:0-7171 GCA_034428435.1 Caldilineaceae bacterium
GTCGTGGTCAGTAGTCAGTGGTCAGTTGTTAGTGGAGGGCGGCGATGTTTTGGCGGACTTTGAGGATGGCCTGGAGGATGTCGTCCATCTCGTGCGGCTCGGCCAGGAGGATGTTTTGGCTGATGGAGATGGTCTGCCGACAGAGGAGCTCGCTGTTGGGGCAGGGTGTGATGCGGCTGTAGGGTTCGACGAGCGGGGGCTGGTGGTAGAGGGGGTAGGGATAGAGCGGGCCGACAGGGATGTTTTCGGCGCGCAGGGCGGAGATGAAGGCATGGCGGGGCAGCCCGGCGAAGGTCTCGGCGTCGTAGCGCATGAGGAAGATGTGGTGTGCGTGGGCGTCGACGCGGGGGTCCCAACGCTGGGGCGTCAGGCCGTCGATTTCTTCGAGGAAGCCGCGCAGGCGGCGGGCGTTGCTCATGCGGCGCTGGAGCTGGTCGTCGAGTCGGGTGAGGCCGGCGGAGAGGACGGCAGCCTGCCAGCCGCTGAGGCGCAGGTTGGTGCCGAGGTTGGGATGTTCGTAGCCGTGGCCATCGGGGCTGCGTCCGCAGTTGGCGATACTCCACATGCGCTCGGCCAGATCGGCATCGTTGGTCAGCAGTGCGCCACCTTCGCCGGCGGTCAGGTTTTTGCTGGCCTGGAAACTGAATGAACCGGCAACGCCGAGGGCGCCGACGGGCTGGCCGTTCCAGCTGCTGCCGTGGGCGTGGGCGGCGTCTTCGATGACGAAAAGATTGTGCTTTCGGGCGAGTGGCAGCAGGCTGTCGAAATCGACGGGCAGGCCGCCGAAGTGAACCGGGATTACGGCTTTGGTGCGGTCGCTGATGGCGGCTTCGACGGCTGGGATTGAGAGATTCCAGGTCTCCAGATCGACGTCGGCAAAGACGGGGGTGGCGCCGACGATGCGTACGGAGGCGGCGGTGGCGATAAATGTGTAGGGTGGTACGATGACCTCATCTCCGGGCCCGATTTCGAGGGCGCGCAGGGCGGTCTCGATGGTAGTGGTTCCGTTGACGGTTGTGACGCAGTGTTGGGCGGCGTGGCGGGCGGCGAAGGCGGATTCGAATTCGGTCACGGCTGTGTCGTAGCCGCCCCATTCTCCTCTTTCGAGCACGGCCAGCAGGCCGTCGCGCTCGGTTTCGTCCCACTGGGGCCAGCTGGGCCAGGGTTGGGTGCGGACCGGCTGGCCGCCGTGAATGGCAAGCTCTGTTTTTGTCATGTTGACCTCTGCGCAGGCGGGTTAAAGGCGCCAGGGGCGAGCATTTGCGCGCATAGTTTCAGGGCCTGTTTGAGGGCCTGTGGACTGGCTACGCCCTTGCCGACGATGTCGAAGGCGGTGCCGTGGGCCGGGGTTGTGATGGGCGTGGTCAGGCCGGCGTGGATGGTGACGCCGCGTTCGAAGCCGAGCAGTTTCATGGCGATCTGGCCCTGGTCATGGTACATGGTGACGACGCCGTCGAACTCACCGCGGCTGGCGCGCAGGAAGACGGTGTCGGGCGGGTAGGGGCCTGAGGCGGCGATGTCCTCTTCCTGGGCGGCTTCGACGGCGGGACGGATGACATTGATTTCTTCGCTGCCGAAGAGCCCGCCTTCGCCGGCATGGGGATTGAGACCGGCTACGGCGAGGCGGGGGGACGGCAGGCCGCTACGGCGGATGGTGTTGTGGATGAGGCGGATGGCGGGCAGGATTTCAGCGACGGAAATGTGCTGGTAGACGGCGCGAAGGGGGATGTGGGAGGTTACGCGGGAGGTATAGAGTCCGTCGAGGGTGTTGACTTCGCCGACGTGGCCGCTGACGCCAAGGCGGTCGGCGAAATAGCGTAGCTCGTCCTCGTGGCGGCTGCCGGCGGCGTGCATGGCCTGTTTGTTGAGCGAGGCGTAGGTAATGCCGTCGATGAAGCCGGTGCGGGCGAGGTTGGCGGCATAGTCGAGCGATTGCAGGATGTAGCGGCCGGCGGCGGGGCTCATGCGGCCGGGCGTGTGTGCTTCCTGGGGGAAGGATGGGCCGGTCAGGAGTACCGGGCCAGAGGCCGCGGTGGGCAGTTCATCTGGTGCGTTGAAGTGCGGCAAGTCAAGCGGGAGGCCAGCGCACTGGGCACCCCAGTCAAGGATCCAGGGTTCGCCGATGACGATGATGTTTACACCGTCGTAAGTGGTGGTAGTCTTGTGCAGGTCCGCCCCTTCGGCCAGGACGCGGGCGACGATTTCCGGCCCGATGCCACTGGGATCGCCAAGAAGGAGGGCCAGGCGGAGGGAGCGCGCTGGTGTAGCTGGACTGGGTGTCATGTGAAGGCTGTGCGGTGATGTTCCGGTTCGGCGCAGCGGTTGACGGATGGGACTTTAGGGCAATGCCCAATGCTGACCTTGGGGATGTCAGCATTGGGCGTGTTTACTTTCAATCGGATCAGGCGTACTCCAAAACCGGCTCCATTTGCCATGGTGTCTGCATGACGCCGTCTGCGAAGGACAGCGGGGTTTCGCCGGTGATGGTGAGACGGGGATGGCTTTCGACTTCTGCGCGCAGGCTGGGGCTGACGTAGAAGTCCTCCAGGGTCAGGGTGTCGCGGATGAAGACCATTTTGGCGGCGTCCTGGGGTTCGGCGCAGATGCGAAGGGAGACCTCCAGGGCGCGTTCGTCGTCGGCGAAGGTCAGGGGCAGGTGGGAGCGGGTGGCGCTGAAGATGCCAGACGTGACGGCGTTCATGTAGGTGGCCTGCCAGTCGATTTTGCGGAAGACGCGCTCGGTGGTCACGTTGGCGAGGCCGAGGCCTGAGACGTTGCCGTGGGTCTCTTCGGTGAGGTCGAGGACGGTGATGATGGCGACGTCGACTTTGCCGAAGTTTTCGGGCTGGCGGGGGATGCTGAGGCGGCTGATGACGTTTGTGTCCATGCCGGTGCCGGAGATGTTTTTGCCGAGGTCGCGTACGACGAGTATATCGACGGCTTCAAAGGGGATCTGGGCAAGGTAGTCTTTGGCCTTGACGAGCAGGTCTGCCTCCACCTTGGTGCCGACTTCGGCGGCGGTGAGGCCGGCGATGAGGGCGGTGTCTTCAAAGGCGTTTTCGACTGGGCAGATAGCGCCGCGGAAGTTGGTGTTATCCTCGTAGACGCGTGCGGCGGGTTCCAGATACATCTGGAAATTCCTGCCGCCGCCGCTGTGCATCATGGATGCGCCGTGCTGTTTGCCCCAGCCGATGACACACATCTTGGAGGGGCCGCTTTCAAGGTGGCTGCGGAAGTCGGTGTGCGGCTTGATGCGGCTGACGAGGATGGCGTGGTCGGCGTCGATGGAGTCTTTGCCCTGGCAGACCGCGGGCCCGTCCGGGATACGGCCGATCTCGGCGACTTCCATGGTTGCCCTGATCTCGGCGCCTATGGCGTCCTCGGTGACGCCCATGCCGGCGAGGATCTCTTTTTGCCCTTCGACGGTTGCGCCGCCGTGGCTGCCCATGGCGGGGACGACGTAGGGCCTCATGCCGGCGGCCTTGAGGTGATCGACAGCGGCGCGCACGATGCCGGCGAGGTTGGCGATGCCGCGGCTGCCGGCGCCGACGGCGACGGAGTCGCCCGGCTGCATGGGCGTCATGATGCCGCTCTCTTTCAGGGCTTTGCCGACGGCGGCGTGGATGTCATCGACCTGTGGTGTGTCGAAGGTTTGGTGGACGGCCAGGAGTGTGTCGGGCAGATTGGCGGGGAAACGGATGTCCTGGATGTCTTGAAGCAGGTTCATTGTTTTCACTCCTTCAATAAAGTGTTGCCGGCAAGGCAGAAAGATGTATTCTGCATTTTCTCGTCAGTATCGTTATTTGTCCAACCAGTAGGCCTTGATTTCCTCGAATCGACGTACGCGGCCCCCGATCTTTTCGATTTCTTCAGGATAGAATTCGAGCATGACTTCACAAAGCTGAAGCATCCACTGTTTGCGAGAGGACTGGCGGTTCACAATGATGTTGTTGGAATTCACAGTCTGGATCAGACCCCAGCCTAAGGCACCCACTGTCAGGCAGTCCCAACTCAGGAATTCAATTGGCACGAAATGGACCCTAGAGAATTCAGCCTGCGCGCCTTGGAGGTCGTACTGTACCATAAGGAGGACAAATAGTTCATGTCATCCTCGTATAGTCGGGCCAGACGCTCCACCGAAGTCAGATTCGGCATAATGAATTTCGTACTTACTCAGTGCGACTTTACATCTATGATGTAGTCGTAGCCACTGATGTCTTTAAAGGCCAGATCGGCCATGGCCCGGCGAGCGAAGTCGGTCGAGTATTCGGAAACCCAGATTCCCAAAATGCTCTTGAATTTCTCAGCCAGAATACTCTGGATCGCGTCGCCGGCTGCGCGAGTGCTTTCAAGTGTGCTGGGCGTGAGGAAGTCCGATTCCGTGTTCAGGAGAGCAAGGGTGTCGCGCTCAATTGTACTCGATGCTTGTGTGGAGAATATCCTGCTCGTCATGACTCGGCGCGATGTCCAAATAGTTGAGATTGGGCCGACGAGGACGACGCGGCCTGATGTCTTGCGGGCTTGCCAGCTTGTTCGGCCAACGTGTTGCGCTCCCAAAATACACCGTCTGCATAGCCCTGAATTGTAGTAGATTTACCTGTCATTGCGAGGCGTTTTTCTGCGAGGCAGCAGTACTCCCGTTCGATCTCAATGCCGACATATCGACGCCCCAGCTTTTTGGCAACTACCGAAGTAGTGCCAGAGCCAAGAAACGGATCGAATACGACGGCGCCCGGATTGGAGCTTGCCAAAATGATTTTGGCCAGAAGCTTTTCTGGTTTTTGGGTAGGGTGATCGGTATTTTCCGGCATCGACCAGAAGGGGACGGTCAGATCGGTCCACAGATTTGAGGGATGGGTAAGGCGGAAGCGACCGGTGTGGGCATCCTGCCAGTCTTTGGGCTTACCGTTTTCGTCAGTATAGGGGGCGCGCACTTGGCGAGTGAGCTTTACTGCGTCTACGTTGAACACGTAGTCGTCGGAAAGCGTACAGAACCAGATGTCCTCCGAGGCGTTCTTCCAGTTGGTTTTTGCGCCTCGTCCTTTTTCCCTCTCCCACGTAATTCGGTTTCGTACAACAAAGTAACGTTGAGCCGACCGGTGGATGGCGGAGGAAGAGCGCCAGTCGCCGCACAGATAGAGCGAGCCGTTCGGTTTCAGCAGACGGGGCAGTTTGGGCAGCCAGCCGGCCAGCCATTCCTCATATGCGTCCAGTGAGCGGGCGCTGAAGTTGCGGCCATTGAACTGCTTGGAAATGTTATAGGGCGGATCAACGAAGATAAGGTCTGCGAACTGGCTGGGCAGATAGTCCAATACTGTCAATGTATTCTGATGGATGGTGCGGTTCAGAATCGTTTCAAGCAGTGGGGGCCCTTCGAGAGAGAGCAGGCGACTGCCGTAGCGTTCGCGGGCGGCGTCACTTAACGTGATCGTGCGGTTGCGGGGGGCCCTGGCATTCATCGTCAGCTCTTCTCCAAGTCGTGTCAAAGGCGGCTAGCAGTCAGCTAGCGCATTCGGGCCTTTGACCTTGGTGACTATTTCTCGAAGCAGGCCTTCAAAGTCGTCGGTGGCGGCGGTGAAGGCGTCGGAGGCGATGACGAGGGGCGCGCCGAAGACGACGATTTCGGCGCCCATGTCGAGGGTTTCGATGGCCTGTTCGACGGACAGGCCGCCGACGGCCTGCACGGGGATGTCGACAGCGTCGAGGATGGGCGACAGGTCATCGAGGGGACTGAGGCCGGGTATCATGTTGCGTTCGTCGAAGCCGGTGTGGACGATGATGACGTCGACGCCCATGTCCTGGGCTTCTCTGGCGCGGCCGGGTTTGTCGGCGCAGAGCATGACATCGCACATTACTTTGCCGCCGAGGCGCTGCGCCATTTTCACCTGTTCGATGATGCTGGCGTCGTGGGCCACACCCATGACGACGACGTAGTCGGCGCCGGCCTGGAACATCATCTCGGCTTCGAGTCCGGCGCCGTCCATTGTTTTGAGGTCGGCGACGATGGGATGGTCGGGGAAGGCCTCGCGCATGGCGCGGACGCTGTGGAGGCCTTCGGCGAGGATCAGGGGTGTGCCGGCTTCAAGCCAGTCGACGCCGGCGCGTACGGCTGCGCCGGCCATGTCGAGGGCTTCGTCGATTGATGTTACGTCCAATGAGACCTGGATGATCGGTTCTTGTTTCGACAAGGGAACGCTCCGCGGGAGATGAAAATCGGTGGTGTCAGATGCTCTGTCGCGCTCTATACACTTGCTTCAGCGAAAATGTCAGCAACGTCGACCCTAAAGCCTTCCAGAAGTACAGACTGTGCCGTCTCGCCAGCGACGAACTCGCCGTGAAGCGCGTATTCCAGTCCCTGTAGAGTGAGGACGGTGATGGAGGCTTCGGTGGGATCGACGATCCAGTATTCAGGGATCCCGGACTGCGCGTACTCGCGGCGTTTGGTTACTTTGTCGCGTTCGGGGTCATCAGGGCTGACGACTTCCATGACGAGATCGGCGCCGTGCCAGAACTGTTCACCCAGTCTGTCTGCGTGTTCGGCGGCCATGAAGACGAGATCCGGCTCTCTGAACTTCCCTTGCCCGAGTTGAATTCGCAAGGGGGCAAACATGACGACACCCAGGCCGCGCTCTTCGACAAATCCCGAGAGCAAGCGGTAAAGGAGTGCAACGAGTCTTTGGTGCGAGAAGGTAGGCAAGGGGAGAACCTCCATCCGCCCGTGCGAAAACTCGGTGAGGTGGTTGGTATCGAGCGCGAGATATTCTTCCTCGCTCCAGTGGCCCTGGGCAGGGAAGAGTTGGGCGATCTCCCAGGTCAGTTCGGCTGTTGTGTCCGGTGTTGCCGTGGACAGGACCATTGTTTTCTATCTTTCAACCTACTTCTGAGAACACGGCGGCCACTTCCACCGTGAATCGATCCAGCAGTACGGAGGTCGCGGTCTCGCCTGAGCCGAACTCGCCGTGAAGCGCGTATTCTTGTCCCTGTAAAGTGAGAACGGTGATGGACGAATCGGCGGGTTCGACGATCCAGTATTCGGGGATCCCGGCCTGGGCGTACTCGCGGCGTTTGGTCACTTTGTCCCGTTCGGGGTCATCAGGGCTGACAATCTCCATGACGAGGTCGGCGCCCTCCCAGAATCTGTCAGAGCGGCGGTCATCGTGCTCAGACCGCA
>DAOUHY010000365.1:0-5214 GCA_034428435.1 Caldilineaceae bacterium
TGCAGACGGTCCACCTGCACAACCGGGAAAAGAGGCCAACTCAAAAGCCCACCCAGTCCAAACAAGGAGTAGCTGAGCAAATAGATCGCGAAATTCCTGTCGCCGCGCACGATCTGCCACAGATCGGACAACGCCTTAGTCTGGCGCGGCGGCAGCTCCCCCTCGTCGAGGTCAATGCGCGTGAAGAGATATGTGGCCAGAATGCCGAAGAGCGCGCCAATCGGGAAGAGCACCTGGTACCCCACCCTGTCCAATGCCCATCCGGCCAGAGGCGTGACCAGAAGAATGACGGAAACGCGCCCCATCCGCACCGTCGACATCACCTTGCCCCGCCCGCTCTCAGGATAAATCTTCTGGATGACCCGCGTATAGGCGGGGACTACAAACGCTTCCAGCAGCCCGAATACGACGCCGATCGCCATCAGTTGCACCGCGCCCGTTACAAAAGCGGTGAGCAGAAAGAGAGAACGCCCAAGCAACCAGCAGAAAACAATAATGTTGATTGTGCGGCGACGGCGCATCAACACGATGCTGAACGACGTGAAGACCGAGCCGACAAACAGAAGCGCCGTATATAGCGCCAGCATATCAACGCTCGCGCCCAAACGACGCAGCACGACTTGCGTAAAGGGGATGATCAAGGCATAAAAAACGCCGTGAGCCAGTGACATCGAGAGTTCGATATGCATGACCCGGCGCACAGAGGGCGAAAGTGAACCGGCCAGGGCCGTCTCGACCCAAATGACGGTTCGACTCACTAATTCTTTTGTATTCATCTTTGCTCCAGCCTCAGGCACCAATGCCTGGCGTCTTGCGTGCGACCTGTTCTCAACACTCTACTTTCGGGCCGGAGCGTCCAACAAGATGCAACGGGCGAACACGTCCCAAAACTCAACAACCCGGCCCGCCTCCACGGCAGCACCGGACATTACCCGAACCGTATCACAGTCCCGGACAGACGCCAACCGAACGAATCCCCAGCACAAGCAATGATTCTCCCACCTGTCCGCCCACCCTTCCCTCCCGCCTCGCCTCTACTAACCACTGACCGCTGCTTCTCTGGGCGGTCGGGCCTATTCGGCCCTCCCTTGTGCGGGGGCTCCGCCCCCGCAACGCCCCCTCTCCTACAACATGCCTGGCCACCCGTTCGCGCGACGCCAGCCAGTCCCCATGCCAGCGAGCTCAACCTACCTACCGCCGTCCCGCGCCCGCCAGACAGGCCAGCACGCCGGCGCCAGCAGAGCCCGGCCCCGCCCCCACCACCCAGCCCAGCCCGGCCCGGCTGTCCAACACATGCCGCGACGCCAACAGGTCTCTACGCCGACGCGCGGCACGCCGACCCGTCTACGCGATGCCAACCGCCCACCACGCCAGCACAGCCACCGCGTCCTCGCAGCCCGACCACACGCCGACGCCAACGAGCTCAGCCGCAACCACGCCCCGCCCGCTCTGCCGAACCCTGTCCGAAAGTCGCCGATACAGGTCACAACAGACATTCAATTTCTGGTCGATCTGCTATAAACTGAAGACGCAGTTCCCAATCAGAAACGCCCGGCGACGCCAACACGTCCCGAGCCCGGCTCACAGGAGGATCCCCCATGAGCGCCCCCCAGCACAACACAGACCGCCTGGATCAAGTAGAGAAACTTCTCGCCGAGATCGCCAAAAGGCAGAATCAAACGGAACGGCTCGCCCGCTCTACTTTGCAAGCAATCGGAAAAACCGACCAGATAATCGCCGAAACAGGCAAACTGGTTGCCGGCAACGCCGAGCGCATGGACCGCGCCGAACGGTTAATCTCCAATTGCGGGAAGACGCTCGCCCAAACGCTGGAAATGACCGGCGACAACGCTGAACGCCTTGACCCCGCCGAACAGCTGATCTTCGGCAATACCGAACGCATGGACCGCGCCGAACAGCTGATCTTCGGCAATACCGAACGCATGGACCGCGCCGAACGGTTAATCTCCAATTGCGGGAAGACGCTCGCCGAAACGCTGGAAATGACCGGCAACAACGCTGAACGCCTTGACCGCGCCGAACAGCTGATCTTCGGCAATACCGAACGCATGGACCGCGCCGAACAGTTAATCTCCAATTGCGGGAAGACGCTCGCCGAAACGCTGGAAATGACCGGCGACAACGCTGAACGCATGGACCGCGCCGAACAGCTGATCGCCGCTGGCGCCGAACGCATGACAGAAATCAAACACCATCTCGCCGATGCCGCCCGCAACATGGCATTCATGCAGGCGCAAATGAGAGGTCACACCGCCCAACCCGTGCCGCCCGCCCATCCAGCCCCGGACCAGGAGTAACGTCAGCCCAGCCCCACCCGCCCTGCCCCGCACAGCACTGCCCGGCATAGCAGAGCCCGGCCCGGCTGTCCGGCTTGACGCCGCGCCGTGATCCTGGCGTCGCGTTCGACGCGCGGCACACCCCACTGGGATTCAGGGGATTTCAACGGCGATTACGGGGATAAACTGCGGCCAGCTAAGCTGGCTAGGCCAGCGCAGTTAATCCCTGCAAATCACTTTAATCCCATCAATCCCTGTCCGCCACGCCGGGAGATCCGCCAACCTACCCCAAACCGGTCCGCGCCGCCGTTCACTTTTCAACCACCCTGTTGTACACTTCAAACGCAGTTTCCAATCAAAAAAGACCGGCAGCGCCAGCAACGCCCCGGGCCCGACTCACCAGGAGAATCCCCCCATGAGCGCCCCGCAGCATAACACAGACCGCCTCGATCAGGTAGAGAAGCTTCTCGCCGAAATCGCCAAACGGCAGGAAAACACGGAACGCCTCGCCCGCACGACATTGCATGCGATCGGCGAAACCGGCCAACTCATCGCCGCAACAGGCAAACTGGTTGCCGACAACGCCAATCAGCTCGCCGAAGCAATCAAAATGACCACCGACAACACCGAACGCATGGACCGCGCCGAACAGTTAATCTCCAATTGCGGGAAGACGCTCGCCGAAACGCTGGAAATGACCGGCGACAACGCTGAACGCATGGACCGCGCCGAACAGCTGATCGCCGCCGGCGCCGAACGCATGACAGAAATCAAACAACATCTCGCCGATGCCGCCCGCAACATGGCATTCATGCAGGCGCAAATGAGAGGTCACACCGCCCAACCCGTGCCGCCCGCCCATCCAGCCCCGGACCAGGAGTAACGTCAGCCCAGCCCCTCCCGCCCTGCCCCGCACAGCCCTGCCCGGCCCGGCTGTCCAGCTTGACGCCGCGCCGTGATCCTGCCGTCGCGTTCGACGCGCGGCACACCCCACTGGGATTCAGGGGATTTCAACGGCGATTACGGGGATTAACTGCGGCCAGCTAAGCAGGCTAGGCCAGCGCAGTTTATCCCTGCAAATCACTTTAATCCCAGCAATCCCTGTCCGCCACGCCGGGAGATCCGCCAACCTACCCCAAACCGGTCCGCGCCGCCGTTCACTTTTCAACCACCCTGTTGTACACTTCAAACGCAGTTTCCAATCAAAAAGACCGGCAGCGCCAGCAACGCCCCGGGCCCGGCTCACCAGGAGACTCCCCCATGAGCGCTCCCCAGCATAACACAGACCGCCTCGATCGCATCGAACAAACACTCGACAAACTCACCCGCGCCAACGAAGACGCAGCGCTACGCCTGCAGGCAACAAACCAAACACTCGACCGCCTCGCCGAACTGCTCGCCCGCTCCTACAAACAATCAAACGAACGCATGGACCGCATCGAACAACATCTCGCCGATGCCGCCCGCAACATGGCATTCACGCAGGCGCAAATGAGAGGTCACACCGCCCAACCCGTGCCGCCCGCCCATCCAGCCCCGGACCAGGAGTAACGTCAGCCCAGCCCCACCCGCCCTGCCCCGCACAGCCTAGCCCGGCATAGCAGAGCCCGGCCCGGCCCGGCTGTCCGGCTTGACGCCGCGCCGTGATCCTGGCGTCGCGTTCCACGCGCGACTCACCCACCCGCTCAACGCGACTCCAGCCGGTCTTGATACCGACGCGCAGCCCGGTCGCGTTGACGCCAAATCCCGCCGCTCCGTCGCCCGACGCGCAGCGCACCCACCACACGCCGCGATACCAGCCGCGCCCTGCGCCACCGTACTACCCGCCCCAGCACGCTCGCTAGCGCCGGCGGCATTCGCCGCACGCCTGCGACCGTCACAGGCCCACCCAAACACCAGCTGTCAGTGATCAGTGGTTAGTGAACGGCGGCAGGCCTGGCCAGCAAGCTGCAGTTACTAACCACTAACCATTGACCACCAACCACCGCAGTTCTGGGCGGTCGGGCCTATTCGGCCCTCCCTTGTGCGGGGGCTCCGCCCCCGCAACGCCCCCCCTAAACCATGCCATGCCTCATCGACCTGGTGTCGATATTCGTTACAGGTGCCTAATCGAAGGTGTCCAGCCAGACCACGTCCCGCCAGTCCCATCAGATCCCCGTAGGTGCCGGCCTTGTGCCTGCCCTCGCACCCTCCCCAACTGACGGACTCCACCGTACTGCCAGACCTGGCGCCTGCACTGCATCTCGCCCAAAAACGGTAAACAACGCCATCCACCGCTGGCACTGATTCCCCGCCAGACTGTTCCCACCACAGATCTGGGATGCACCCACCACTGAAGTTGAGTTGACAACTACCGAGTTTGCGTTTAGCCTAGTCTCGGATTGCACACAAGCCAATGCACGTACCGTTCGCAGAACGTGGATCGCGCTCACCTGTTCCCACCCGCCCGGCGCGATCCACTTTCAACTCGTCACGCAACTCTACTCAGAAACCAGTGATGTCTGCCTCAACCTCAAAGAGTCCCTGCGCTCGCTTCCGCACTTCCTACAGCCTGCTCCTGCTTCTGCCGGTTCTCGCATTCGCGCTCACTGGCTGCCTTACCCCCGTACGCGCCGTCCCCACGCCGACGCCCTGGCCCACGCCGGTGCCCTCGGAGCAGAAAAGGTATACCGTAACCCGCGGCACCATCGAAGACCGCTTCAAGATCATTGCCGAAGTCGCTCCTTTACGATGGGAGCCGCTCGCCTTCGCCGTTGACGGTAAACTGGGCTCCGTCCTCGTTAACGAGGGCGAACAGGCCGAAGAGGGCCAGATCCTCGCCGAGCTCATCATGCCCGACCTGCTCGAACAGCTGGAGCAGGCCCGCCTCGACCTCTCCCGCGCCGAAAGCGTCCTCTGGGTCTACGAAAACGAACTC
>DAOUHY010000366.1:0-96657 GCA_034428435.1 Caldilineaceae bacterium
ACGGGGCCTTGCGACGTCTGGTCCGATAGCATTACTTAGAGAATTCTCTCTTGAGGTGATGCTATCGGACCAGTACTGCTACTACAGTTATCCATAGGGCATCACCTCCTTGTGTTAAAGATACGCCGATAGTATTTCATAGTTCCAGAACATTGTCAAACCCGGAAGGTGACGTGGGTGCATCCCAGATTTGGGGCGAAGAGGGTCAGGCAGGGAATGCGCGCCGGTGGTGGGCGATATTGTGTATTGGCTCTTTGCGGGGCACAGGGCAGGCACACGGCCTGCCCCTACCGGTGCGTGTGGGAGTGGGACCGATTTCGCGGCATGACGCGGGTGAAAAACCGACGGTGACGACGCAATAGGAGGTTGCGCGGCACGAGGTGGGTGAGCGACTGGCGCCGGCGGCGCGGCACGAAGGCGGCGCAGGCTGGCGTAAAGGGGGGCGTTGCGGGGGGCATCCCCCCGCACAAGGGGGGGGGGCCGAAGGCCCGACCGCCCAGAACTGCAATGGTCAATTGTGGAGCTTTCGCTGCCTGAGAATCGAACGGGGGGTTACCGCGGCCTGGCTGCTTAATGATTATAGGTATTGTTCGCGCCCGTTTTGAGATTCACAAGGTGAGGTAGCTTGTGGTCGACTGCCGGAGAGGAGGAAAACGGGCTTCAGTTTTGGAGTCGTTAACTTCAGAGCTTATAATGAATGGGACTGCGTTCCTATATCAGCAGATTTGGTCTTGCCTACAGTCTGCGTTTCCGGCAAATGTGGCGTGTGCTCTGCCGACAATTGAATTCAAGGACCGGTGGCTTTTGTCCCAAAGGGGTCGCGAACGAGTCCGCAAGACTATTATCAGGTCGTGAATCAGGTATCGCAGCTTGTTATGTGCGAGTCGTAGAGGTTTCTTATGCGCAATCAACTTATCTACGTTTTTCTTATCCTATGCCTTTTTGCCGCTTCTCTGTTTGTGGCTCTGCCGATTGACCACCCCGTCTGGCTGGAAGAAGGCCTGGCCCCAGGGGTTGATACCCAGCGTGACATCCGCGAGTTGACGCTTGGGCTGGATCTGAAGGGTGGGACTCAGGTCTTGCTGGAGGCGGAAATCAGTCAGGACCAACCCCTTCCGGAGGACGCCCTCAATTCGGCCAAGATAATTGTTGAGCAGAGGGTGAACGGCCTAGGGCTAGCCGAGCCGACCGTGCAATTGCAGGGCGAGCGGCGCATGATCGTCGAACTGCCGGGCGTCAAGAATCCAGACCAGGCCATCGAGACGATACGCTCCACTGGTCAGTTGGAGTTTGTCGATCTGGGCGGGCTTCCGGTCCGTCCCGATGACTTCATCAACACGACCAACCGGCCCGACGCGGTCGCGGCCTTGCAGGAAGCAATCGCCGCAGGAGAAGCCGCACCTCAATCGATCCCATTCCCGGATGAGACATTCGAAACGATTATGACGGGCGACATTCTACAGGCTGTGGTCGCCACGCAGGATGAGTTTTCGTTCTGGCAGATCCAGTTCGATCTGAAAGGGGAAAGCAGCGGCGATTTCTTTGCCTACACGCGTGATAACATTGGTGAAGTCCTTGCGATAATTCTCGATGGGCGTGTTCTGTCGACTCCGGTTATCAATGCTGCGATCAACGACAACGGGGTAATAACTGGTGACTTTTCACAAGATGAAGCGGAAAGCCTGGCCATCCAGATGAGGTATGGCGCGTTACCGATTCCGCTTGAGGTTGTCGACGTGAGGACAATCGGCGCGAGCCTGGGACAGGATTCGATCGATCGCAGCTTACAGGCAGGTATTGTCGGCGGCGCCCTGGTGCTGATCTTTATGGTCCTACTTTACCGCTTGCCCGGGCTTCTGGCGACGGTGGCGCTGGCGATCTATGTGACCTTGAATCTGGCCATGTACAAACTGATGCCTGTGACTCTCACGCTGCCTGGCATAGCCGGATTCATTCTTTCAATAGGCATGGCGGTCGATGCCAATATACTTATCTTTGAAAGGATGAAGGAGGAACTGCGTAACGGAAGGTCGTTGCGGCTAGCTGTCGAAACCGGCTTCAGTCGCGCATGGCCAGCGATTCGTGACGGAAACCTCTCGACTTTGATTTCATGTGCCGTGCTATACTGGTTTGGCAACAATTTTGGCGCAAGTGTTGTCAAAGGCTTCGCCATCACCCTTTCAGTTGGTGTCTTACTTTCAATGTTTACAGCCGTTTTCGTCACGCGCACATTCATGCGCGGGTTTCTCTCGAGCCAGGGGGAAAGGCTTCTGGGTAGCCGGGGATTGCTGGGCTACTGATTGCGGATGCGCCTGACTTGGATTCGTCGTCAGGATATGTGATGGCGGGTAGGCCGAGTGAGTTCGCTGTAAAGGATTCGCGCAACTGCTGCGTATTATGGTAGTGGGATAGCTGCTCGCAACACGAAAGAGTAACTCATGTATCGCTTGGTTGAACGTAGAAGGCTCTGGTTTCTGATTTCCTCGCTTGGAATCCTACCGGGCATCCTCTTCATCATTTGGAACCTCTCCTCTGCCGGAACTCTTTTGCCTCTCAGTATTGACTACACCGGCGGGACACAGTGGGAAATGCGTTTTTCCGAACCGATCGCGCCGTCAGCGTTGGGCAATGTGTTTGTCGAAGCCGGGTTCACAGACACCAAGGCCTTTAATGTCGACGACGATCGCACTGTTCAGGTCAAATTCAAGAATATCGACATCTCTCAAAAGGAGGTGATCGAGCAAGCAATTGTCGAACAGTTCGGCGAATTTGATGAGCGGCTCTACCGCAGCATAGGCCCAGCCATCGGCGCAGAGGTAAGCCAGGCGGCGCTGCTCGCGGTGATCGCAGCCTCCCTGTTGATCCTAGCCTACATTGCCTTGGCATTTCGAGAGATTTCGCACCCGTTTCGCTATGGGGTGGCGGCGATCGCGGCGCTGGTGCATGATGTCCTGATCACAGTTTCCTTCCTTTCAATAATGAACCTGATACTCGGATGGGAGTTGGATGCACTTTTCCTGACAGCGACTTTGACAGTCATCGGTTTCAGCGTCAACGATACGATCGTAATCTTCGACAGAGTTCGAGAAAATCTTCGCCGTCATCGGGGAGAGCCGCTGGCGATGGTTGCAAACCGCAGTATCATTGAAACGGCACAGCGTTCAATCGCTACCCAGGTGACAGCGCTCCTTGTGCTTGCGGCCATCCTAATCTTTGGTGGGAGCACGTTGCGTATCTTTATGGCGACGTTGATTGTCGGCCTCGTGTCCGGAACTTACAGTTCCATATTCACAGCCACACCGCTGGTTGTCGCCTGGGAAGAAGGCTCCTTCTTACCCAAGACAAGTAAGCCTGTCAGGGCCAGGGAACAGACCGCGCCTGCTTAGTTTGGTATAGCCTTCTTGAGATTCAACGCGCTTTTCCTGGGCCATTCGCCCAGGAGAATTCCCCACTCGTTGACAGTGCAATGGAGAGCAGCCCACTTTCGCCGCGGCTGCCAACCCAGCCACATAAGTTTCCACATAAGCAGGACACATTGAGGGTCTACCGCAGCGCCGTTTCCAGCGGATTGCGTTGAGGGCCCACTGCCCCCGAACCGACTTCAGTCGGACATTCGAATGACCAGAATGACAGTCGACAGGGCCAGGAACCGAGACAGATTGAAGCGTGTCCGTTCAGATTCACTCTCAGGTCGAGGACACGTTGCAAGGTTTCACCCGTTCTTGCTGACTGTGTATTGTCTGATTGCTCTCTTTCTCTGCGGATTCGGGCCGCCGACTATAGTGGACCGAGACGTGGCTTCGCGCCAGAGGTACACTGTCGGACAATTGCGGCAGATTCAGCAGGCACATGCTCCGCCGCCCGGAATCAGCGCCGTTTCGGTCTTGGTGTACGATCTTGAAAGCGGGCGGGAACTCATGGAGAAGGCGTCTCACTTACCGGTTTCGCCTGCGAGCCTGGCCAAACTGATGACAGCCCTGCTGGTCATTGAACAGGACCGCCTTGCGGAACGGGTTACGATTCAACAGGCTGACCTGATCGGTGAAGCTACCATGGGACTGAGCGCGGGAGAGGAGCTGCGTGTCGAGGAGCTTCTATGGGGGCTGCTGATACCAAGCGGCAATGATGCGGCCATGGCGCTGGCACGCCACCACGCAGGGCAGTTGGATGCGTTCGTGGAGCAGATGAATCTGCGGGCAGGGGATTTGGGCATGCGCGACACCCTGTTCCATAATCCCACTGGATTCGATGCCGACGGTCAGGTCAGCAGTGCACATGACCTGTTGACTCTCGTCAGACTGCTCTGGGAGTACCCCTTATTCCGTGAAATAGTTGGTACTTCTTCGACTACGGTGGCCAACCGAGAACTACAGTCGACAAACCGCCTTTTGGGTTCATATTCGGGAGCAAATGGGGTCAAGACCGGTACTACGCGGCAGAGCGGCCAATCTTTGATCGCCGGCGTTGACGTTGGGGGACATCAGCTCTTTGCCATGGTGCTGGGAAGTGTGGATCGTTACCACGACATGAGATTGGTCTTGCACTCCGTCCGGGGAAACTATAGTTGGGTCCCTCTACGCATGCCGAAGCGCCCTACTGCACTGGACCGCCTATTTGATGCCGAAGGCAATCGATGGATTCTGCGTGCAGACGGGATAAATGTTGACCCGGCGGCGATGGAGGCGGTTCCATACTTTGAAAGACTTCTGGCCGGCTGGGAGCGCGGAGAGCTCCAGGTCTTCCGGCGCCTGCATCCCCCGCCTTCCGGTGTGTGGACCACAGGCATGCCTGCCGGCATATTAGAATGGCGCTTGGGCGATTCGTTGATTGCGACGCAGCGCCTTTTTGTTCAGTGATTAAGGCTACTAAGTCATGTTCTGTGTGTGTACCGTGTGCGGTCCGTCTGGGCGGAATGTACCGGCAGAATTTCTGTAGCGGGCTCGCGATGGTCATAGTGGTGAACGTTGTGTATGTATGGGAGTCGGCTCGCCTGTCTTGCCTGGGCCGGCACATACTCGGAATCCGCCAAGACGCGGGGTGGAGGGGTGAAGCCCGGCCGCCGCGAGACGACAACTTCAAATTAGCCACACACTTGCTACGGCGCGGACAGGAGAGGGGGCGTTGCGGGGGCGGAGCCCCCGCACAAGGGAGGGCCGAATAGGCCCGACCGCCCAAATGCGAGGAGAGAGAATAGAGCAAACGCTTCTCTCACTGAATCATGGGCGCCATTGGGTAAAGATTAAGCAGTGACAGTGATCTGTTTGATCAGACGCATTCAAAGAGAGACTCATGTCTGTGCATAGTGACCAAGTCTTCAAGTCAGATGGCTGAAGAGCGACTGCAGAAGGTACTGGCGTCAGCCGGCGTTGCCAGCCGCAGAGCCAGTGAGAAGTTGATAAACGCGGGACGCGTGCGTGTCGATGGCAGGGTTGTCACCACACTGGGCACGAAAGTGGATCCGGCCACTGCTTCTATTACCGTTGACGGTCGTCCTGTCCTTTTCTCCGATAGCAAGGCTTACTTCAGAGTCTACAAGCCGCGGGGGATCCTGAGTGACATTGGGGGGGACACGCGCGGGCGCAGAACGGTCGGCCACCTGCTGCCTAAGGGGGCCGGGCGCGTGTTTCCAGTTGGGCGGTTGGACCTGAACAGCGAGGGCCTTGTCCTGTTGACGGACGACGGGGCATTGGCCAACCGACTGACCCACCCCCGCTTTGAGCATCCCAAGACATACTACGTACTGGTGGCACAACGGCCATCTGTCGACGCGCTAGTTCAGCTGCGTGAAGGGGTTGAAATTGAGAGCGGTCGGACCGTGCCGGCCCGCGTCGAAATCGCGGACAAGCTGCCGGCCCGGCTGACACTGGACAAGGGCACTCAGAGTTTCGGGGCGGCTCCGGCTGACGGATGGAAGACCTCGCCACCTGAGAAGGGCGTATGGCTGCGGATTGTCTTGCGCGAGGGGAAGAAGCGACAGATTCGGCACATGGCAGCAGCTGTTCGAATCGATCTCAGACGGCTCATTCGCTGGTCCATAGGCCCGCTGACACTGGAAGGCCTTGAGCCCGGCGTGTGCAGGGAGCTGACGCGTGGTGAGGTATACGCGCTAAAGCAGATGGTAGGCAATGGTTCCGAAAGAGGCTCATCGCGAGGCCGGCCCAAAAAGCGAACCGACCCGTCGCGGGCGAAGCGGCGTTTTTCACCTCGGAACAGGCGTTGATGTTCGGATGGCGCAACAGTTGCGCCTCCCGGCGTTGCCGAAAACTGACTGAAAGCAAGCCTGGTCAGTGTTGCCTCTTGCGTCGTCCTCACCTCAATGCCTCAACCAACTAACGGGACCGCACGCCCACCCGATTTGCGAATTTCCCCTCTTATTCAGGTGATCGCGGTGAATGCGATAGCAATTGATGGGCCGGCAGCATCCGGCAAGAGCACTGTCGGCTTCCTGGTTGGCCAGAGCCTGGGCTTTCTCTTCTTCGATACCGGAGTCATGTATCGTGCAGTGGCTTGGGCTATACAAGACAGAGGAATCAGCAGCACCGACAGTGAGGCTGTTGGCCGCATGGCGGAAGAGTTGCCGATTGGCGTCAGTGCGCCGAGCAGTGAGGAACCAGACGGCCGCCAGGCGACGATCCAGATCGGTGAATTGGACGTAACCTGGTCCATTCGCAGCCCCGAGGTCGACAGGATTGTCTCCGTTGTGGCAGCCAACAGCCAGGTCAGGCAAGCATTGACCCAGAAACAGCGGCTCATCGGACTGGAACACGGGTCGGGAGAGGCGGGTGTGGTGATGGTAGGCAGGGACATTGGCACGGTCGTCCTTCCTGAAGCCCCCTTGAAGATATACTTGGAGGCGCCGATAGAAGAACGGGCAAGGCGCCGGTTTCTTGAGCTTTCCCAAAGAGGGAAAGATGTCAAACTGGCCCGGATCCTGGAGGATATGCGAGTTCGGGATCTGATAGACAGTGAACGAGCGGTTGCGCCGCTTCGACCCGCCCAAGATGCGCATGAGATCCAGACGTACGGCGCAACCATTCAGGAGGTCGTCGAACAGATTCTTTTGCTCGCCGAGAAGGTTCTTGGTGTCGGACTGATTTCCTGCGGCAAAGAGGATATTTCTTCAGAAGGTTCCTCAGGTATCGCTCTGGTCTAAGTATGGGCTTTGCTCTGTTGACGTCCATCCAGGGTCCTTATCGGTTTCTCGCTTTTTCCTCCATAGTCAATTAAACACGGGACGGTCTGCATCCGCTGCGGCTGTTATCGGATTGTGGTATGATTGCTGGCAGTTTTGTGGGTTTTTTCGGGTTGTAGGAATTTAAATTCAGCGCAAAGAGGTAGGAAAATGGCCGCGCTGACAGGTGAGCAGAAACTTGAGATGTTTTACTGGATGGTCCTGGCTCGGACCTTCGATGAGGGCATGGTTTCGCTTTGGAAACAGGGCCGGGGGTTAGGTGGGACGTTCAGCCAGCGGGGACATGAGGCGGTCAGCGTGGGCTCGGCCTACGCACTGGCGCCCGAGGACATCATTGCCCCGATGCACCGGGATATCGGGGCCTATTTCCTAAGGGGGTTGACCCCGCGTCGAGTATTTGGCAACCTGCTGGGAAAAGTGACAGGTGTTTCCGGGGGGCGTGACGCAAATATTCACGGCATGGGTGATCTGAGTCTGAACATCGTTGGCTACATCAGTCACATTCCCATGTCGATGCCGATCACGCTGGGGGTTGCGATGAGCCTCAAACTGCGGAACGAGGCCAAGGTCGCGATGACTTATGTTGGTGACGGCGGCAGCAACGCCGGCCTTTGGCACGAAACGCTCAACATGGCAGCTCTTTACAAGGTACCGTATGTGCTGATTGTCGAGAACAACCAGTACGCCTACTCGACCCACGTATCGGACCAGATGCCGATTGAGAACATTGCCGACCGTGCCGCGGGCTACAATATGCCCGGGACAATTGTGGACGGAAACGACGTCGAGGCGGTGCATATTGCGACGCGTGAGGCGGTGGACCGGGCAAGGGAGGGAGGCGGCCCGTCACTCATTGAAGCCAAGACGATGCGAATGATGGGCCACGCAATCCATGACGGCGCCGAATATGTGCCGCGTGAACTCCTGGCCAAGTGGGAGAAAAAGGACCCGATTGCCCGCTATCAGGCCAGGCTACTGGCTGAAGGGGTGGCGGACATAGAAGAGTTGAATGAGATTCGCCAACGTGCTGCGGTTGAAATAGAAGACGCGATCGAGTTCGCCGAATCCAGTCCGTTTCCCGATCCGGAATCTGTTGAAGAGGGCATATACGCGCCCTGAAGTAGAAGATGTTGAAGCTGCAAGCAGTTGGTGACGACTCCAGGCCGCTTACCTGAATGCCCAGAAGCTGGGTGCAACCAGCAGGAATCCATGCTCGTCGCCGGCCGCGATTCGGCCGGCGATTCTTTTTGAAAGTCGCAGACTTTGGCAGGCCCGCGTGCACTCACGGATTGCCTCGCATAGTGCCCATGGGTAGGGGCACTCTCGGCTGTGACTCGGAGATACAGATGGTTGAGCCAATTGCCTTCCACAGACTCGTAGAACGTGTCCAGGCTCTCTTGCACAGAGGCGAATCGCACCCGGTGACAGATACCGGTTGGCCCAGGTGAATGAAGAGGCGGTGATCTTCAGCCCTCCGCCGCGTGCGATCCGCGCCCGTCTGGCTTGTTTGGACCTCCGCCAAGAGTAGATATCTACCGGTCTACAAGGCTTCGTGAGAGCGGGCCCCCTGACTTCTTGGCAGTGCGATTTTCGTACTCCCCTGCTACATAGCGAAAGAGTCCTTGCAACAACCAGAAAGAACCCAATTGGGCTCAATTGCCTGAAAGCTTACGTCATAACTGTGTAATCTGATTGAAGTCGGGTCTACTCGATTGTTATAGATTCCAGAAGCAGGCGATCGGCATCTGGCCCTTCCTCATTGGTGACAATCGGTAGCCTCTCCCAGGAATTCTCAAGATGGCGATACATTCCAACGTAAAGGCGGTACCTGCCTTGCGGAATCGCAGTGATCGTGAGTTCATCAGTGACTTTCTCATCTGGTGACCAGATCGATGTGGGATAGTGCCCTCTCAGAGGCTGAACATCCAGCTGCGCAACGATCCGATCGTCCGAATCGACGACGTGAACGAAAGTGGTGAAGTCGAACGGGGGCGAGGCGGTCGCCCGCCAGAAGAGGACCAGCTTCAAATTGCCAGATTCTGATTCAAGAGTGTAGCCGTCAAGAGTAATGACATTGCCAAAGTTCGCCTGGGTGACAGTCTCCGGCTGCCGGTGGTCTGCAGGCAGGGGAACCTTGAAGGTCTCCACAACAGTGAAGTCGTCGCCCGTCGTCAATGGGACCCGGTTGCGCCCCATAAGATCAACCAGGCCCACGCGCAACTGATAAGGTCCCGGGTCCAGTTGCCCGGCCACGGGGAGGCGGAGGCTCAGGGGTACTTGCTCGCCCGGCCTCCATGATCTGACCCTGTAGACTCCGTTCAGCGGCCACCTGTGCACGTTTGCCACCAGGACATCGCGAACCGGGTCGTAGAGCTGTGCGAATATTTCGACATCTCTCGTGACCCGCCTGGCAGGTTGCCAGTACAGTGTGAGGTCGAGAGGAGATCCCGGATTCAGGTCGCCGCTGTCGGCACCGATCAGGTTCAAGCTATTGGTGAAACTGGCCTGCATAGGAAGAAACGACGGGAGGGCTGCATTCCATCGCGCTGAACTCACAGTGGCTACTTCGACTCCGTTGCTGGCAACGATCGTCTCGCTCGTTCCGGGTATGGGTTCGGTTGCGTCCGGAAGAGGGGGGAGAATATGTGCGGAATCATCTCTTAGCAGTACCCACTCACTTTGCCTGAATTGCGAAGGAATCCACTCAGTTGTAGGACGTTGCGGGTCCAAGGTTTGGATTACCTTCACTGTCTCGCTTTTCTCGACAGGGCTGTTTTGCCAGCCGAGGCGCCTCGGGTAATGCTCGGCCAGCAGGAAGGCGAGCGGTGCGCGTTGATACTCGCTGGAAGGAATGAGGATTGGGACATCCGGATGGTTCCCAATGTACTCAGCCACAGCGATTTCTACCAGACTGTTCTTCCATTCCAGGCCCTGGCTGGCGAGGACCTGCGATTTGACACGAGTGGCATAGTCAAGCTGGCGCGACAGTCCAAAGGACAGTACAAGGAGTGGGACGAGAAAGCCGACCCAGTTTGGCAGACGAGGGATCTTTTCAGCCCATTCCCAAAGGACTGCGCCTCCCAGACCGGCCATCAAGAATATGAAAGGAAGCGTTGGAACCAGCCGAGTGGGAGAGGGATTGAACCCTTCAAAGGTAAGCAGGTCCGGCACGAACATGGTCAGCGTCATGAGAAGGACAAAGACAAATATGTCTTTTCGTTTGCCAATGGTGTAGACGGTTCCTGTTACAAGGGCTACCACCAGAATCGGAGTTAGAAGCGATTTCAGGGAATATGGGCTATAGGCGTTCTCCCAGTGCCAGGCAATCATTTGCATTTGACCCGCTAACTTGCGGGCGATGATGGCAAAAGGTTCAGGAAGATCGAAAACAAAGCGCCCTGAAGTCTGCTGTGTGCGGGCGAGAAACGTATAGGGATGCGTGACAAATAGAACCCATTGCGGCGATGCGACAACGGCGGCGACGGAAGCCGCGATGACCAGTCCCTTCCAGCGCGTTAGCAGCCGCCGATTTGCTGCAATGGCTCCTAAGGTCGCAACTGCAAGGGCCAGAGGAAAGAAGCGCGCAACGATATAGATATACTGACTTAGTCCGACTGCGGCTCCGGCAAGGGCAAAGTCCTTCCAGTTTCCGCGTACGAAACCGCGCCACAGAAAGAGGACGGCAAACATTTCAACACCGGGCAAGAGAGCGCCCTCGATCCCGTGGCGGGAAAATGAGGCGAAGAAAGTGGACAGTGCCAGGCCCAGTGCCGCAATTACCGCCGCCCGCCTAGCAAATGCTTTTCCTTGCTGCGCGAAAAGCCAGCAACCGGCCAGATATATGGCCGGCGTTGCCACCGCCCCGCCGACAATTGTGATTCCTCGCAGGGCGGCGTTTGTGAATCCGAGAACCGAAAAAACCAAGGCCTGCAGATATACAATAAGAGGGTGGGGCCCAAATTGATGATATATGTAGAATGGAAGGAGCTTTTCGTGGATGAAATCGAGCGCGTATAGGCCCAACCTGCTGGCATCACCGTTTATTCCCGGGGGTGCCGTAAGCCAATGCAGGCTGTAGAACGTCAGACTGACCAGGAACAGTGCCGCGGGCGTCAGAATTGGAATGTACTTGCTCATCTCAAACTGCCTTAAAGAGATTCCAGACTGTACTGTCACTAAGTGTACTATTGGAGAGGCCTGAAGAGCGCAATTGTCAGTGACGCCTGAGCGCAACTGCGAACCTCACAAGACCTGAACTCCGCATTCAAGGCGGGCCACTACCGTCGGCAAACAGCTGAAGGGCGTGCGTACATGGCAGAATGAGAATCGCCCGCGAAGGAGGGTCCTTCTTTCAGGGTAGTTTTTTGGGACTCGGTGAGTCATTGAGCGATTGGCCGAATGGTGCTCTTGGCTGATATGGTGAAACAGCAAGAGTCCTTGCATGAACCTCTCCTTTGGACCAGGTTCAACCAGGATTGAACACAAGTCTGATTCAGATTCTGCCGGTCGCTCCACCAGATGTGCAATGAAACCTTACATATCGGCAACGACAAAAGGATGAACGGTACGCAGCGACGCGAGGTCGCAGGCGACACCGCTGCCATACCGGAATTTCCAGTCAGACTCGTCTTCGGGGGCCTGGTAGCGCTCTTTTTTTCACCGTATATAATGGGGCTGGCTGCCTTCCCCCACGGCGATTTCGATCACCATTTCCTTCCGTTCAGTCTTTTCCAACAGAATGCGCTCCTGAATTTGCGGCTTCCCGTTTGGGTTCCTTACGCCAACTCCGGACACCCCTTTCTTGCAGATGCTCAGTCGGCAGTCTTCTATCCGATCAGTAATTTGCTTCTTCTGCTAACGGGATTTGTTCAGAGTGGCGCCGGCAGGCTCTACTGGCTGCAGTTGGAAGCCGCCTTGCACGTATTTCTGGCCGGCATATTCACCTATATGCTTGTCAGGCGGCTGACAGGACGGCAAATTTCCGGGTTTGCAGCCGGCAGTATGTTTGCCTTCTCCGGTTATATCACCGGCTATCCGCTCCTCCAATTGGGAGTGGTTCGTACAGCTGTCTGGCTGCCGCTAATTCTACTTCTCCTGTTGCCTCAGAAGGATGGCCGTCATTGCCTGAGACGCTGGCTTCTTGCCGCCTGCGTTCAGGCTGTCGCCTACTTCGCCGGCCATCCTCAGACATTTCTTTTTCTGACTTACGCCGTGGCGGGCTGGATGCTGATGCTCGCCTTCGTCGAAGTGCGCAATCACAGATTTGAGGATCGCGAGTCGCTGGGGGCTTCAGCGCTTGGACCGACTTTGAGAGTCGCCGGGCTTGCCACGGCATTCGTAGCGGCTCTGGTCGGGATGACGCTGGGCCAGTTGTGGCCGGCCTTTGAGTTTGCTCAACGTTCAGTCCGGGCCTTCGTAGGCAGCGACTACCTGAGCGGCGGATTCCCATTGCAGGACACATGGCAATTCTTTTTCCCGGGGGTACTTTCTCATTTCTCCCCCCAATACATCGGGGTGGCTGGCTTGGGGCTGGTACTTTTTGCTTGCGCCGGGATATTTTCGAACCGTTTCACCATCGCTTCAGGCGACCGAGTTTACGTCCCTGCAGCCCTGTTTTTCGCAATCTGCGGTGTCTTGTCGTGGCTACTCTCTTACGGCGAGAACGGGCCACTTTACGAACCCTTTGTTCGCTTCGCACCAGGAGGCAGCCTGTTCCGCGGCCAGGAGCGGGCAATCTACCTAGTCGTGTTTTGCCTAAGTGTACTCGGCGGGTACGGCGTGGTATTTCTGACATCTCTACATTACAGTCTGAGAAGGAATCTGAGTTGGGGCTTTGCAGGCGTCGTAGGGGCAGGCGCCGTTCTTTTTATAGCACTGTGGCCTATTCCTGAGAAAATCGAGATCTCGCGGGGCGCCCTGTTTCTTTCCTGCGGAAAGTCAATTGTCTTTGCCGCAGTGTTTGCCTACCTATGCAGCGCTCGCAAATTCACCAGAAGTCGCGCCCTAGTGCTGCTGCCCGTTCTTTTGATCGATCTCTTTCTGGCAAATGTTGGAACCAACGTCGCCGACGGTCCAACGATCCGGGCGGCGCTTGATCGGCCTGAGGTGGCCGCAACTCTTGGGACTGCCAGCGGCCTGGCTGGAGAGACCGAAGGTCCAGCGCCGCGCGTATACAATGAGAATAGGTTGCCAAGAAGCAGCGGAATCTCGGCAGAATGGGAAGACGTAGGCGGAAGCAGCCCTTTACGGACGATCGCATATGACTCACTCTTCACTGATGTCTCGTTCGTGAGGCTGTGGGAATTGACGGGCGTTGGAACCGTACTCACCTGGCGGGAGGAGCTGCCGGTAGGAAGCCGGGTGGTGGACAGGTTTGATGGCCCCGATGGGAGCGAGTCGCGATTGCACCGGCTTGAAACGGTCTGGCCCAGGGCCTGGTGGACCAACAGTGTGAGGCGAGTCGACGACAGGAGCGCGCTTGCCTTGCTGGCCGATGCCAACTTTGACCCACGGGCTGAGGTTTTGGTCGCTGAATCGGACGCAGCATCGCTGGGAGACGGTTGGGAAGCTGATCGACTGTCATACGGAGGAACCGGCAGCGCAATGATTGACGTCGAACAAAAGAGTCCAACTCACTTAGTCATTGGAATGGACAGTGATCAACCCGGGTTTCTCTTTGTGAGCGAGAACCATATGCCAGGGTGGCGGGCCGAATGGACGGAAGCGGACACGGCATCTGAGGCGACTGTTCTGCCGGTCGTAAGAGCGCACCAAGCCTTCCTAGGCATCCCAGTCCCTGCAGGTAAAGGGACATTGGAGCTAGCCTATCGCCCGGCCAGCGTGCGATTGGGCTTAGCGTTGAGCGCCTTCTCCTGGTTGGCTCTGCTGTTTGTTTTGCGCGGGTACATCACACTGGCTCTCGGCGCTGTTTGGAGACAGATTCGACATTCTACAAGAGGTCTTCGATCGTTGGCGCAATCGGATTCGGGCCAGCGGGCCAACAATGAGACTCACGAAATCAGTTCGGATGCGTTCCGCTCGATTGATCGAGGGTTGTTTGCACACATTCGGTTTCATCGCGCAGCAGTGTTGCTCGCCACCCTTGCTGGCTTCGCGCTGCGGTTTTACCAGCTGGACAACCAGGAACTTATTGTGAGAGAGGCATTTGCCTATTGGTACAGCCAGCTCCCGCTAACCCGGCTGTTTCATATGTTCAGCGAAGGAGGGAGCGCGACTTTTTCGGCCAGCTACTGGCTGAATCACTATTGGCTACAACTTGCGGGTAGCAGCGAATTCGCCTTGCGTTCAATTTCGGCTCTCCTAGGCACCCTAGCCATTCCGCTCTTTTACTGCCTCGCCAGAGAGCTGCGCCTGCCCGCCTTTGCCGCACTGACTGCGACCCTTCTGATGGCGGTAGGTTCATACACAGTACGGGCCAGCCAGGATGTCCTTCTCTACCCTCTCAGCCTGACTCTATCTGTTGCCAGCGCCGCACTGGCTGTCCGACTGATCAGCGGGTCCAAGAACAAAGCCGATTTCATAGCGTACGTCCTGTGTACGGCCGCCACCTTCTACACCCAGGTCTTTGCAATTCTCGCTCTCGTAGCACAGAACCTGTATGTCCTCTACCTGCTCGCGCGCGAGGACAGGAGCAACTCGAATTCGCTGTCGGCAAGTACGTACCGGTCTGTGCTCACACGCTGGGCATGGGCGCAGCTCTCGATAGTTGCCCTGTGCATTCCTTGGATTTTGAGTGCTCGGAACGGAACGTTCGATTTTATCGGAGGCGGTACAGCCAACCCGGTTGTTTCGATGTTGTGGTGGAGATTCGCAGGCTATCCCATCGGCTATTACGTGCCCGGGCGGGTCTGGCTGTTGGATGCCGGGATATTCGGGTTAGTCTGCATTGCAGCCGCGATCATAGGAGAGTTTCTCCTGGCGCGGCGCAGAACATCCCCGGATGCCAAGAGTGGTCAAGGTGAAGATGAAATCGAAGTCGGCGATAGTTCAACGACACCGGACTCGTCGGACCAGATATCTGGTCAGAGCTCGATGGTATTTATTCTGCTTCTGCTGGTAATGGCCCCGTTTGCATTTTGGGACCCACTGCGCCGGCACTGGTTCATGTATGGAAGCCTGTATGCGGTAACGCTGCCACCCTACTCTCTCCTGATGGGTATCGGACTGACGCGCATCGGTGACTGGATTGAGAGCTGGCTGGGGTGGAGATGGAGGGCATGGACAGCCGTCGACGGAGAAGACTCACCGACTTTCTTGAGCCGAATTCCGACCGGGAGCGTCGCCGCAGGCAGTCTCGTGCTGATACTGGTGGCGGGTAATCTGTTCACTTGGCGAAGTTACCATTCTGATCCTGAGTTCAGCAGTTCGAGAGGATTGAGGGAAGTGTCCAACGTGTTGGAGGGGTGGAGCGCGGGGATGTACCTAGACGAGGTTCATATTCTTCAGAGCTTCCCCGATCCCACTCTCTTCCTCTACTATTACCAAGGGGATGTCGAGGATTCGGTCCTTCCCCGTCATGATCACGACCTGGAAGGCGCAAAGGAAGCCGTGAACGCGTTGCGGGATAGCAACGTATTGAGAATCATTCTTCCGGTCAGTTTGAACGATGATCAAGAAGGTCCAAACCTGGCGAGGCAGGCGCTTGCCAGTTCGTACCAGCTGGCGGGCCAGGAAACCTTTGGGCCCTGGCAAGTGGAACTGTACTCGCGGCCCTATCCTGAGGCGTGGCTGCTCCTGGAAGAGAAGTTTGCCAATGGGCTTGTCCTTGAGCGAGTCGAGGTCAGTCCGCAATGGCCTCCGGCCGACGGGCGACTGGTCGTCCACATGGAATGGCGGGGGGATCCCTCTGCCCTGACTGGCGGGGAGAAGGTCTTTCTGCACCTGGTCGACGAATCGGGTAATCTGATAGCCCAATGGGATCCGGAATTCCGCATGGAAAGTGCCGATCATTCGATAGCCGCGGCGATGCCGATTCCTTCAGAGGTTCCGGACGGCTCGCTGCGCCTTCTGGCAGGGTTGTACGACGTCAGTGTAGAAGGCGCTCCGCGGATTCTGACGGATTCGGGTGAGGATGTTGTGCAGATTGCTTTCTTCAGATTTACGGACTGTGACGTGTGTGGTCGTTGACGGGGATGCGAGACCAGAAAAGGTGCAAAGAACTTGGTTTCTCTTGCGGCCGGCGTTGTTGCTTCATTTCCGGGAGCGACAGTGCGCGTCGACTCTGCCGGACAACTGGAAATCTTTCATTGCAGTCGCAGCCAAGCCCTCGGACTGTTCCTGGGAACTATGGCAGCATCGGCGCCAAGGGATGTAGGAGAAGAGTCTTCGCGTGATCTCTGCGATTCTTTGTAGGTTGGACATGGAGACTGGGCTGGTCGGCATCCTGCTCGTTGCTTTTTTCGTTACCGGTCTGGCCTACAGCCTCGTCGTTCCAGCGTTTGAGACACCTGATGAAATCTATCACTACGCCTTTGCCCGACATCTGGCGGCGGGGAACGGCCTTCCCGTACAGGGACCAGAAAAGACCGGGCCGTGGGAGCAGGAAGGGAGTCAGCCTCCACTGTATTACGGAGTGGTGGCACTGGCGACGGCAGGCATCGATCAGGGCGGCCTCGCAGGTTTTGCGGTTCAGAATCCCAGAGCCAATCTCGGCGATCCGCACCAGCCAGGCAACAAGAATTTCATGCTCTTCAGTGCGCAGAGCAGGCCTCTGGTTGGTGTGAATCTTGCGCTGCACGTTGGCCGCTGGATTTCCCTAGCTCTTGGTACTCTTACCGTCTTCTTTACCTACCTACTCGCGTGCTTCGCCTTTCCCACTGACAGATGGTCGCGCCTGTTGGCGACCGCACTCGTGGCGACGATTCCGCAGTTTGCGTTTATCAGCGCAAGCTTTACTAACGACAATATGATCACCGTTGTGAGCGCGGCCTCGCTGGTCTGTTTGGCCGCGCTAGTTGGCCGCAGGGCAGGAAGGCGTATCTACTGGTGGGAATGGGTAGGAATGGGGTTGCTCCTGGGCCTCGGCGCATTGAGTAAACTGCAGGGTCTGGGGCTGCTTTTACTGGCTGTGTATGCCTTTACAGTGTCTGCCAAGAACCAGAAGGATTGGGAAACTTCATTTCGGGGGGGACTCTTGGTCGGAAGTGTAGTCCTAGTCGTTGCCGGGTGGTGGTATGTTCGCAACATCCTTCTCTACGGAGACCCGTTCGGCACGACGAATCTGCTCAGCGTAACCGGCCAGCGTTTTGAGCCTCAAACGCTGCCGGGATTGTACGGAGAACTGCGCGGCCTACAGATGTCCTTTTGGGGCGTTTTCGGGTGGTTCAGTATTCTCCTTCCTTCGTGGACCTATACGCTCTTCGAGTTGCTGACCGCGCTGGCCGTAACGGGCGCCGTCATTGTCTGGATACGTTCTTTGAGGGCTTCCCGCGAGTCGACCGAGCATAGGGAACAGCATGTAGGCACATTCGGCATCTCATCGGTGTGGGCCCTCATTTCCCTCTTGCTCCTGGCCTACTGGATTTCGGTGGCACAAGGTTCTCAGGGCAGGCTATTGTTCCCGGCCATCAGCGCACTGGCGGTGGTCTCGGTGGTTGGTCTTCGATTCTGGGCCGGCCATCTTCCGCGCGGCGTGCGCGCTGTGTTAGGGACAGTTGTGCCGATTGGGCTGTGGTCCTGTTCCCTGTATGCCCTGGTTGTTCTGCTGCCGTCAGCGTACGGCTTGGATTCGACTGTCGCAGTTGTAGAGGAGGTGCCGGCCGCCGCAATGCCAGTTGGGAAGGTGTATGGCGAAGGCGTGGAGCTGGTTGCTGCCCGTCTGCCGAATCCTGACTCCTTTGCCGGAGAAACTGTGCCGGTGACGCTATATTTCCGTGCTTCCCAGGTTCAGGACAGCGATCACGAGCTGTTCATCCATCTGCTGGATGCCGAGGACAGACAGATAGGAAACGTGACAACGCATCCTGGCTGGGGAGGTCGACCGCTAACGTTGTGGCAACCGGGCGTCATCTACGAGGACAGTTATCAGATTCCGCTTGAGCGCTCTTCTCCTAAACTCGCCAGGGTGTATGTTGGCTTCGTCGATCCGGCCTCGACGGCCTTGGAGAGCGAGGGCCTGCTGCCGGTGGCAGGGGGAGGGCCCAGAATAGAGAGCCGGGTTATCTGGACACATTACGAGCAGCTGGAGCCGAGGGCGGTTCGATATGACAGGGGAATAACTCTCGTCGGGGTGGCGCTGGGCCAGGGAGAGGTCCAGCTGTCGACCAAGGCGTTGATTGAAGTTGACAGGGATCGTCCCGTTTGGGTTGCTCTGCAGTGGCGGGATCTCGTCGATTCGGAAGCTGCCTATGCGAGTTCGCTTCGGCTTTATGCCACTGAGATGGAGGGAAGCTGGGTCTTCCAAGAGGATACTGACCTGCGGAAACCTGAAGGCACACCCAATGTGAATCGGGCACCCGACGCAACTATCGATTCGCTCGTTCGATTGACAGTCCCGCAGGATATCCCTGCCGGCGAATACGACTTGCGTCTGCTATTGTATGACGCCGACAGTTTAGAGACTGTTGTTCAAGACGGTACGTGGGAGCCCGAACTGACCTTAGCACGAATAAGGCTGGACTGAGAGTAAGAAGGCACGGCAAGGCTGTTTACTCGCGGACTGGGACGCCGGGTGTCTGCTATTTGGCAATCGCGGCCAGCCGCCTGCCCGCTTCGTGGAGAGTTTCGATGCGCTTGGCGAAGGCAAATCGCACGATGCCCTCGCCGTACCTTTCTCTGTCCTTTGTGTAAAAGTTGATACCGGCTACTGAAGCCACGCCGACTTCCGTCGTCAGCCAGCGGGCGAAGCGGTGCGAATCCCACTGTGATTGCGGTGCGTCGATGCCGGTGTAGTCGGCCATGGTGTAGTAGGAGCCCTCAGGCCGGACTGCGCGAAAGCCTGCAGATTGCAGCATCTCCAACATCACCTCGCGGCGTTCGCCGTATTCCTCTCTCATCTGCAACCAGTAGTCGGCCGGCTGATTCAGGGCCGCGGCCGCCGCCGCCTGTAAGGGCGTCGGGGCGCAGATGGTGGAGTAGTCGTGCACGGCACGGATGGCTGAAGCCAGCGGCTCGCGTGCGATGACATAGCCCAATCGCCAGCCGGTGACAGCAAAGCTTTTGCCCAGCCCGCCCACAGTAACCGTACGCTCAACCAAGCCGTCCAAGCTACCCGGGGAGATGTGCTCACGTCCGTCGTAGAGGATGCGGTCGTAGATCTCGTCGGTGATTAGGATGAGATTGTGCCTGTTGGTGAATTCAGCAAGGGTTTGCATTTCGTCGCTATCGAAAACCCGTCCAGTTGGATTGTGGGGTGAATTCAGTAGCAGGGCACGTGTGCGGTTGGAGACTGCCGCCTCAAGCCGGTCGGCGTCGATTCGATAGTCGGGCGCCTCCAGGACGACGGGAACGGCGTTGGCGCCGGCCAGCAGCGCCGAAGGGCGGAAGTTCTCGTGCCCCGGCTCCAGAATAATCAGTTCGTCACCGGGATCGAGTAGGGCAAGGAGGGATGAGGTAATGCCTTCAGTCACGCCGCAGACGACACAGATGTGAACATCGGGATCGACGGTCCAGCCCAGCTGCGAGGTGTACTGTTCAGCCAAGGCCTGGCGCAAGGGTGGAAAGCCCCAGGTGACGGTGTACTGATTGGCCTCACCGCGAATTGCCTCAATTGCGGCATAGACGATGGCCTCAGGCGGGTCGAAGTCCGGAAAACCCTGGCTCAGGTTTATGGCATCGTGCTGCATTGCCAACCGGGTCATCTCCCGGATCATTGACTGGTTGAAGTTTGTAGTGCGCGTAGCTGGGTACAAGGCGTGCCTCGCATTTTGTGTTTTTCAAGGTACTACGGAGACGCCGAAATTCTACTCGAATCCGGCTAAACTGGCAACGGTGAGAGGGAAAGGGAGTGCATCCCAGATCTGGGGTGGGAGCAGTCTGGCGGGGAATCCATGCCAGCGGCGGCTGGCGTTGTTTACCGTCTTTGGGCGGGACGCAGTGCAGGCGACAGGCCTGGCCGTACGATGGAGTCCGTCAGTTGGGGCGGGTGCGAAGGCAGGCAGATGGCCGGCACCTACCGGGATCTGATGGGACTGGCGGGACGCGGTCTGGCTGGACACCTTCGATTAGGCACCTGTTACGAATATCGACACCCAGTCGATGAGGCATGTTGTAGGAGAGGGGGCGTTGCGGGGGCGGAGCCCCCGCACAAGGGAGGGCCGAATAGGCCCGACCGCCCAGAACTGCAGTAGTTAGTAGCCAGTAGTCAGTCGTCAGTGGTCAGAGGAGGCGCTTTTTCTGGCGGAAACTGGAACGGGAACTGACCGTGGCTTGGTTGCCTCCCTAGGTATGCGACTGTTCACCCCCATTTTGGGATGCACGCCGGATGAGCAACTAAATTGACAATAGGTAGCGGCTATAGTATCGTCTCGTGCAATGTTCCCCGGATTTGCCTCGGGACCGAGCCTACACCAGGGCTCCGCCTAGTCTCTGCAAACACGAACTGAATCGGTCAGGCGAATGGCGACACTCCAGGATCAGATCGCCGCAACTTCCATGCAAAAGCAAAGGCAGTGGTATTACCTCAACGGTGAGGAGCGGCTGGCGTGGCTGCTCGTTCTGCCCTGGATCATCGGATTCGTTGCCTTCCAGCTGGGTCCGATGCTGGCCTCTCTGGTGCTCTCGTTAACCGAGTGGCGCATGTTCACTCCGCCGCAATTCATTGGACTGGCGAACTATGCCGAAATGATTTCCGGCGATCCCCTTGTATTTCAAGCGTTTAAGGTTACCACGATATATTCCGTTGTATCGGTGCCATTGCGCATCGCGTTGGGCGTCCTGGTTGCTCTATTGCTGAACGCCAGTGTGCGAGGGCTGGCCTTCATTCGCACCGTCTATTACCTGCCTGCGACGGTCAGCGGCGTGGCAGTGGCGATGGTCTGGCTCTTGATTCTGAACGGTGATTTTGGCCTGCTAAACCGTGCGCTCAGCCTAATTGGAATCGAAGGGCCCTACTGGTTGACCGACACGAGGACCGTTCTGGCCTCATTTATCTTGATGAGTCTATGGGGCGTGGGCGCCGGCATTATCATCTACCTTGCCGGTTTGCAGGGCGTCCCTAATGAACTCTACGAGGCAGCAGAGGTTGACGGCGCAGACGACTGGGTGAAGTTCTGGAAGATCACGATACCTATGATTTCTCCCGTTCTCTTCTTCCAGTTCGTCATCGGAATGATCGACGCACTTCAGGAGTTTGCAGGCCCCTTTATCATGACGCAGGGCGGTCCGGGGAACGCCAGCCTTTTCGTGATGCTTTACCTCTTCAGGCAAGGCTTCGAGTTTTTCCAGATGGGATACGCCTCCGCACTGGCCTGGGTGCTCTTCGTTTACATCATGCTATTGACGCTTTTCATCATCCGCTCATCCGCAGTTTGGGTCTACTATGAAGGGGAAGTCAGAGGAAGCTAAGCAATGGTCGTACGGTCAATCAGCGGGAGCCAAAGCCGCACCCGAGCCTTCAGGCTGACTTTGATCTATCTTGCATTAGCGGTTGGCATGGTCATCGTGATCCTGCCTTTCCTGTGGATGGTATCCACTTCGTTGAAGACGCCCGCCGACATTTTCAAGATTCCGACGGTATGGATCCCAAATCCGATCGTTTGGGAAAACTACCCAAATTCCATGACGATTCTGCCGTTCGGCCGCTTCATTCTGAACACAGCGAAGATCACCGGACTGGCGGTGGTGGGCGCCACGTTCTCCGGTTCGCTGGCCGCGTTTGCCTTCGCACGTCTGCGCTGGCGCGGACGTAACTTCATGTTCGTACTGGTCCTGTCCACATTGATGCTGCCGTTCCAGGTCATCATGATTCCCCAGTTCATTTTGTTTCGCGAGCTTGAGTGGCTGGACACCTATTTGCCCCTGGTGGTGCCGGCTTTCTTCGGGGGCAGCGCGTTCAATATTTTCCTGCTTCGCCAATATTTCATGACAATTTCGCCCGAATTGGATGATGCCGCCATAATCGACGGTTGCAGCCGCTTCGGCGTCTACTGGCGAATTATTCTCCCTCTCTCTAAGGCGGCCTTGATGACGGTCGTGATATTCATCGTTCAGAATCGCTGGCAGAGCTTCCTGGTTCCACTCATTTATCTGTTCGATCAGAAGAAGTACACGCTGGCGCTGGGCTTGCGACTGTTCCAGGACCAGTATACGACGGAGTGGGAGTTGATGATGGCCGCGGCAACTGTGAGTATGGTTCCGGTGCTCCTGGTCTTTTATTTCGGACAGCGGTACTTCATTCAGGGAGTCGTGTTTACAGGAGTGAAAGGGTAGTCGCGCACCGCCTTGGTGCTGCGATAGAGCAATTACGTTTTTCCACAAGGAGATGAGAAGATGACTAATCAGATGACGCGCCGCAGGTTTCTACGCAATGCAGGTCTTGGCGCCGGCTCAGTCGTCATGCTGGCGGCATGCCAGCCAATGGCGGCGGACCCGGCTGGAGATGAAGGCGGGGCCGCGCGGGCAGCGGAATCGGTTTCCATCATTTCGATGACGTGGGGTCGGGCCGAAATGATGGAGGACGTAGCCGCGGCCTTCATGGAAAGCAATGAAGGGGCGATTGCAGTCGAAAACCAGACGTTGGGCTGGGGCGACTACTGGACCAAGCTGAATACTCTGTATGCCTCCGGGTCCCCGCCGGACTCTGCCTGGACGCACACGGCCTGGGTGCGTCCTCATGCCGTGCTCGGCGCGATCGAAGATCTGAATCCCCGTATCGACGCCTCGCCCGAATTTCCCGATGACTGGTACGAATCCGTTTGGGGGCTGTTCACTTTTGAAGGTGGACAGTACGGGACCAGTTGGGACGTCGGCGTGCAGGGGATTTGGTTCAACAGGACTCTCTATGAGGCGGCCGGCCTGACCGGTCCGGGCGTTGGCTCAACCTATGCAGATCTGCTGGAAGCCAGTCTTGCCCTGACGACAGACAGGGAAGGCAACCATCCTCTGGACGATGGCTTCAACAGGCGAGAAGTTGCAATCTGGGGCATGTCGAACATGGTGGACAACTGGGTCAACGAGATCCGCCCACAGGCTGTGGCCTGGGGGACCGAGATATTCAATGAAGACGAGACCGAGTGTATCGTCAACTCCGAGGCGACGGTTGAGTTCCTCAACTGGTACCTTGACGCCATACAGACCCATGAAGTGCATCCCTCTGCCGATCTGATTGAGGGCCTGGGCAACCTGTTCATTTCGGGCAGCTCGGCACTGATCTCCACTTTTCCCGGGATTATCGACCAGTTCGACGGCTCGTTCGAGTGGGAGATTTCCCCGTACCCGATGGGCGGCGACAGTGGCGCGCATACTCTCAATGTCGGAGGGTCGGCGTTCTCGATCCCGTCCGAGAGCCCGCACCCAGAGGAGGCATGGGCGTGGCTGGAGTACAACGCCAGTGAGGAGGCCCACCGAATCTGGGCAAACACAGGGATTATCAACGCCCGTCGTTCCACGTCGAAGTATGTATTGGAGCAGCTCGATGTACCCGACACCTTTGTGGAGTTCTACATGGACCGCATTGACGAGTTCGGCGTGCCGGTGTGGCAACATAAGAACCGGGCACAGATAAACACTGCACTGACTGCTGCATTCGAACTGGTCTGGCTGGGCGACCGGACGGTTATAGATGCCGCCAACGCCGTGAAGCCAGAGGTAGATGAACTGCTGGCCGACGCTTGATCCAAGTCACGATTCCTGCTTCGGGCTGGATTGGAATGTTGAAAGGTAAACTTCCTAGACGCGCCGGAAGAAGCAACTGCTTCTCTTAGTCTTGAAATTCGCGGTCGTCCAGATGATACACCCCCTTGCAGGGTCCTCTGCCAGGGGGTGTGTTGCTTCCAAAGATGAGGATCAATCATGACTCGAGAAACCCGCCCCAATGTCCTTCTGATCATGGCCGATGATCATGCCCCGGCCGCGTTTTCCACCTACGGCGGCAAGCTGAACAGCACGCCGAACCTGGACAGGATTGCCGCGGAAGGGCTGCGGTTGGACCGCTGCTTCTGTACAAATGCGATCTGTACGCCGGCGCGGGCGTCGGTACATACCGGGAAGTACAGCCATTCGACCGGAATCAAGACGCTCAACGACTTCATTGATCAGAACGAGGAGACTACGCTAGGGATGCTTCTACACGACGCCGGCTATCAGACGGCGTTTGTAGGCAAGTGGCATCTTGGGCACGGTGGGAACAGCGACCCGGCGGGTTACGATTTCTGGAGCGTTCTGCCTGGGCAAGGGCGGTACTACGACCCTGAGATGACGGAGATGGGTGAGCCGGTTGTTGAGAAGGGATATGTGACCGACGTGCTGACGGACAAGGCGTTGAGCTGGCTATCGCAGCGGGACAGGGATCGACCATTCTTCCTGGTTTGCGCGCACAAGGCGCCACACGATCCGTTTCAGCCCCATCCGAAGCACCGAGCGCTCTACGCGGATGAGACGATTCCCGAGCCGGCTACCTTTCACGACGACTACCAGAATCGTGCGGCCGCGGCCGGTATGGCGACCGAACAGGTGGCGCTGATGCATCTAAAGAACCATGTGCCCGACCCGGTCCCTCATGGGCTGTCTGCTGAGGAGCAGAAGGCGTGGAACTACCAGAGCTACATGCGCAACTACCTTCGTTGCGTCGCTTCGATCGACGAAAACGTTGGCCGCTTGCTGGACTATCTGGACGAATCCCAGATCGCCGAGGACACTATCGTCATTTACAGTTCGGACCACGGTTTCTTTCTGGGGGACCACGGTTGGTATGACAAGCGATTCATGTACGAAGAGTCGATTCGCATTCCGTTCCTGATGCGCTATCCGCGGGCGGTCCAGGCTGGACTGACCAGCGAAAGGATTGCGCTGAACGTAGATTTTGCACCCACCATTCTGGACTATGCCGGTGTTCCGGAACCGCAAGATATGCAGGGACGGAGTCTTCGCCCGTTGGCGGAAGGCAGAACGCCTTCTGACTGGCGCGGTTCGATGTACTATCGGTATTGGATGCACCTGGCACACTTCAACATTCCGGCCCATTACGGGATCCGTACCGAGCGCTATAAGCTGATCTACTATTACGGTGAGGCTCTCGGCAGTGCAGGGGCTATTGACGAGCCTACAGAGCCGGAGTGGGAGCTTTTTGACCTCGAAGCGGATCCCAGGGAGATGCGGAACATCTACCACGAGCCGGAGAAAGCCGCCCTGGTCAGCGCGCTCAAGGTGGAACTTGAGCAGTTACAGAGGGAGTTGGGTGACCGGCCGTGTGACAGAGGTCCGTAGCTCCCGCGCTGTCGGACTGTCGGCAGGAGTCGAGACCACGAGGGCACCCACAAGGGGTGCCCCTACGGGGGGTATTCGGTAGGTTGGCGCCTTTTGGGGATGCGGATGTGGGCAACCACAAGGGGTGCCTCTGCGGGGGAATTCGGTAGGTTGGCGCGTTATGGGGATGCGGATGTGGGCACCCACAAGGGGTGCCCCTGCGGGGGGTTGCGGTAGGTTGGTGCGCTTTGGGGAGGCGGGCTCGGGCACCCACAAGGGGCGCCCCTGCGGGGGGTTGCGGTAAGTTGTCGCGTTTTGGGAGGCGGATGTGGGCACCCACAAGGGGTGCCCATACGGGGGAGCTCGGTAGGTTGGCGCGTTTTTGGGTTGCGGGCCTGGGCACCCACCAGGGGTGCCCCTACGGGGGGTGGGCCGGGGTGGGTGAAATTCTCAACGGGCCCTGGTCACCGAGCTTTGCCCAACAGGTCATTCTGGAAGCGAATTCTTGAGACGGAGGAGTTCTACTAGGCCGGTGTCGCGTATCCGGGCGAGTTGAGCCGGGGAATTTCCCGCAGTTGCTTCTTCCACTTCATTGACTAACTTGGTGATCAGTTCTTCGGTCAGGCTTGGTTCTCCCAGGGTTTGCCAGCGCGCCTCCTGTGACGGCCCCAGATGGTGCATGTAATGGGCGAACCCTTCGGCGCCTCCGGCCAGGTGGTATGTAGTAAATGGGCCTTGCAAGGCCCAACGCAGGCCCGGGCCCTGTGTGATGACCTCATCGACGTCTTCGACGGTCGTGATACCCTCGGCCACGAGGTAGACCGCCTCTCGGAATAGAGCGGCGGCGAGCCGGTTGGCGATGTGGCCGTAGGCCTCCCCTTTCATCAGAACCGGGGCCTTGCCGATTGCCCGGTAGAAATCCATTGCCCAATCCAATACTTCGGGGGCGGTCTGCGCGCCGCCTGATACTTCCACCAGCGGGATCAGATGGGGTGGGTTGAAGGGGTGGCCTACCAGCAGGCGTTCTGGATGCCTGGCACGGGCCTGGATGTCGGAGGGAATCAGGGCAGTGGCGCTGCTGCTGACGATTGCCTGCGGACCGATCACCCTTTCGAGCAGTCGCAACGTTCCTCGCTTTGTTTCCAGGCGTTCGGGGACGCTTTCCTGAACGAATTGGACTTCTGCCAGCTCATCACCGATTTGGGAAGAGAATTGCAGACGGCGCTGGTCGACTGCGGCGGCCAGACCAATGCTGTCCAACGCGGGAGCCATCGCGTCGATGGCGCGGCGCAAGTCCGTTTCCTCGCGGACCGGGTCGACCGCGACTACGTGCAGGCCGTTGGCCAGAAAGAAGGCTGCCCAGCTTGCCCCGATTGTCCCGGCGCCGATGACAGCGACAGAGTGGATATTTTCCACTGAGGCGAGCCCTTCAGAAGGATATGGGTACATTTGCGGTTCCCTTTTCTCTGAGGCCTTAAATAATGGCACGCCGACCGCGCTGAGCGCCGACTTTGGATGACTATGCGCAAACAGTGGAGGTCCGGGCGAAAAGGCTCTAGGGACATTCCTCGGGATTCGGAGAAGGTCACAGAGAGGAAAGAAATCTCTGCAGACGGGCCAGCACTTCGTTCATTCCTGGGTGGTGGTCGCGGAGCAACTCTTCCGCGCTCGCAACGCTGGCGGCCGTTTCGATCAGATTGGCCGCCTTTTCGTCTGTCTCAAGGTCAACGTAACTGGAGGAGAGGCGAAGGGAGAGCTCTCCGGCCGGTGTGCCGAAGTCTGATCCGGGCAGCGTGGCGATTTGCCATTTATCAAGCAGGTAGCGTGCGAGGTCAACCGACGTATTTACGCCGAGAGATGTTAGAGGTCTGCGCCAGTGATCGAAATTGGGGAACAGGTAGAAGCCGCCGGTCGGTTCAGCGCAAGGGATATCCAGTTCTGAGAGGCCACGCCAGAGGTAGCGGGTGCGGGCGGCGTGCAGGGCTGTGCACATTTCTACGTAGGCGGCCAGGTCGGCGTCGTTGGCGTAGGCGGTGACGGCTGCGAATTGGATAGGTGCGGAGGCGGTAGACCAGAGTTCGCTGCCGATTTTTGCGACGGCCTGGAGGAGCTGCTGTCCCTTTTCGCCGGGCGGTACAAGGGCGGTCCCCAAGCGCCAGCCGCCGAGTGAGAGGTGCTTGCTCACGCCGCCTAGGACGACGGTTCCTTCCGGGTAGAAGCTGCTGATGGAGACATGCTCACGCCCGAATGCGGTGAGACCGTATATCTCGTCGGAGAGGACAAGGACCTCTTCCCTTCTGCAGATATCGGCGATCTCTTCGAGGAGGGGGAGTTCGAGCATCTGCCCGGTGGGATTGCTCGGGCTGTTGAGGATGAGCAGGTGCTGATCATATGGGGAGTGCCTGAGGAGGTGGTGCAGTCTAGCGGGTTGTAACTGATGACCCTCTTCCGGACTTGCCGGGAGGCGCAGGACGGGGCGGTGGAAGAGGCGGGACTGGGGCTCGTAGCTCACCCATGAGGGCGTGTGGAGCACGGTGGCCCCGGCCAAGGCCAATTGGAAGGCGAACAGGAGAGACTTGCTGCCGGGGGCAACGATTACCTGGTCGGGGCGGATTTCACGGTTTAGCTGGCGCGAGTGAAAGCTGGCGACGGCCTGCCGGAGCTCGGGAATCCCTGCGCTGGGCAGGTAGCTCTGGCGAGAGGCGTGCTCGACCAGGGCGCGTACTATGGCGGGATGGGCGGGGAAACGGGACTCGCCGAATCCCAGATGGTAGACGGTTTGGCCGCTTGCCCACATCTGGCGAACGCGTTCGTTGATTGACAGGGTAGGCGAAGGGGTGAGGCTGTTGCCCAGAGAGGAGGAGAGAGAGAAGTTCACTTGCGATCTTTGCGCATGGGGGATGACGGCCTCATCCAACCCAGAAGGCCTTTTCGAGGTCGGTAAACTCTTCGGCCGGCCCCTGGAATTTGTTGCGGCCCAGTTCCAGAACGTAGACGTAGTCGGCGATTTTGAGGGCGGAGCGGATTTCCTGATCCACGAGCAGGATGGTGAGGCCATCGTGGTCGCGCAGATCGACGAGCATCTGGTAGACCTCTTCGGAGAGCAGCTTGGCGAGGCCGGCGGTCGGTTCATCGACGAGGATGAGTTTGGGGTCTGTCATGAGAGTACGCCCGATTTCGACCATGCGTTGCATGCCGCCAGAGAGCTCGCCGGCGTTGGAGCGGCGGCGCGGGGCCAGATCGGGGAAGCGGTCGTAGTTTTCTTCGAGCTTGCGCTTGATGCGGCTCTTGTCATTCTTGAATGTCCACGCTCCGAGCTCCAGGTTTTCCTCGACAGACATGAAGCGGAATACGCCGGGTTGCTGGGGAATGTAGGAAATTCCCATGTTTATGCGTTCGTGCGTGGGCACGTTGACGATGTCCTCGTCGTCGAGGTGGATCTGTCCCTGGTTGGGGCGGAGAAAGCCGTATATGGCTTTGAGCAGGGTCGACTTACCCACACCATTTGCGCCGAGAACGGTGGTGATCTTGCCACCTTCGGCCTGCATGGCGACACCCTGGAGGATATTCAGGTCGCGGTAGTAGCCTACGTAGAGGTCATTGACTGCCAGCATTACTCCTCATCCTCGCCCAGGTAGGCCGCTTTCACCATGGGATCTTCCCGGACTATCTCCGGGTCGCCGTCGGCGATCAGGTCGCCGTAGTTCAGCACCAGGAGGCGGCGGCTTAAGGTAAAGATCGTGTCCATGTCGTGGCTGATTATGATGAATGCCTTGCCCTGCGCATTCGTTTCGGTGATGTAGCGGTAGATCACTTCCATCAAGCGAGGGTGAACGCCGGCGAAGGGTTCATCCAGAATGATCATCTGGGGGTCGAGCATCAGGAGGCGGCCCAGTTCGAGTAGTTTCTGCTGGCCGCCTGAGAGCGCACGGGCGTACTCGTTGCGAAGGTGGCCGATCGTGAGGAACTCGAGGACCTCGTTTGCCTTTTCTTCGAAGTCACGCTGGCGGGCGGTGGCGCGCATTGCCATTGCGGGGATGAGCAGGTTTTCAAGCACGGTCATGCGACGGAAGGCCCGTGTGACCTGGAAGGTCCGTCCCAGGCCGGCCCTGGCGACGCCATAGGGCGGCCTGGTGTCGATTCTCTCGCCATTCATGTAAACGGTGCCGCTGGAGGGCTTGAGGGCACCATCGAGAATGTTGGTGAGCGTTGTTTTGCCGGCGCCGTTGGGGCCGATCAGGCCGATCAGTTCCGGACCTTCGACAGAGAAGGAAACGTCCTTGAGGACCTCCAGTCCGCCAAAGTTCTTGTAGATGTTGTTTGAGGTCAGTTTCAACATTGTGCCTACCGCCCTGTGACTCTAATTTGCGCTGGTGTCGGTGCCGGAAGCCTGTTTCTCCAGTTCCTCTCTCACTTCCTCGTCTTCGGACAGTTCCTCCGGGGCCTCGTCGAGCTCTTCATCATCCTGCGCGCGGATTGAAACGGTCTCTGCGGCGACACCGCCACGACTGATCTTTTCCAAGATCGGGAAAAGGAGGCCGTTGCGCTGGAAGCGCAGCGTCAGCATGAGAAGGATTCCGAAGAAAACCAGCCGCCACAGGGTCATGTCGATGTGGATCGGACCGATAGAGACGCTAGTGCGCAGCAGCTCCAAGAGGAACGTGATGATGATGGCGCCGACAGAGGCGGTGTAGATGTTTTCGAGACCGCCGATAACGGCCATCGCGATCACAAGCGACATCTGCAAAATAATCAGTGTATTGGGTGTGATGATTCCGATGTAATGTCCCTGCAGGGCGCCGGCTGCAGCGGCGAGGGTGCTGGTGATGACAAAGACCAGGACCTTGTAGCGTACGATGTTGACGCCGAGTGCAGCGGCGGCCTCTTCGTCTTCTCGAATTGCGCGGATGAAGAGGCCGAACCTCGAGCCGGCCAGCCAGGTCATGAGCGCCATGGCAAAGATGAACAGTAGCAGCATGGCGTAGTAGGGCGGTATTTTGCTCGTTGACGTGAAGCCGGCAATGCCGCCGGGGAAGAGCGGGACAAGCTCCAGGCCGCTCTGGCCCTCGGTGATGGGAATCTCGGCGCTGATGGCGGCGCGCAAGATTTCGGAAAAGCCGATGGTAAATAGGGCCAGATAGGTACTACGGAGACGCAGGACGAGCCAACCGACCAGCAGGCCAAAAATTGCGCCCATTACCAGGCCCATGGCGATGCTGGCCCAGACGGGCGGAAATACAATCAGGGTGCCGGCAGGCAACGTCTCGGCTTTGGCCATGTCGAGGCAGGACTCGTCGATAGTGCCGACGCGGCGGATGTTCAGAATCACCAGCCACCAGTTGCCAAGAAGGGGAACATCGGTACATAACTCGGAGGGGGCGGTTGTGAAGCGGATGAACTTTCCAATCAATCCGGAAGTGTAGCCGCCGATTGCCATGAAGGCCATGTGGCCAAAGGAAAACTGCCCCGCGTATCCTGCCAAGAGGGACCAACTTGATGCAAGGATAGCGTAGAAGAAGGCCGTGATGGCAAGGTGCATGAAGTAGCTGCTGAGGACAAGGGGGCCGAGGCCGCCCAGCTCGGAAGAGGCCAGTGGGATAAGAAACAGAATGATGAGGGCGACCGTCCCTGAGACGCGGTAGAGAGCTGTTGGGTTCATAGCTCGCGTCCAAAGAGTCCGGTCGGCTTGAGCAGAAGAACCAGGGTCAGGATCACCATGCCGTAGGCGGGGATATAGGCGGCGGCGCGGGTGGCGTCCGGGATGCAGCCGGTGCCTGCGGCTTCGACCAGCCCAACGATCAGACCGCCCAGGAAGGCGCCGGGCAGACTCCCCATTCCGCCAAGCACGATGATAACGAATGAGCGGGCGGCAGCGGGGATACCAACCTGGGGCAGCCAGGAAAAGACCTGGACGAGAGAGGCTCCTGACAGGCCGGCGAGCATGGCGCCCATGCTGAAGGCGAGCGTGTTCATCGAGTCCGGATTGATTCCGGTGACGGCTGCGGCCTGTCTATCCTGACTCACGGCTCTGAGGGCCTTGCCCACCCAGGTCCGATAGAGGAACCAGAGCAGGGCCGCCAGCATTAGCAGGGCAAGGACGGCGGCGGTGAAACGGGGGTTGGGGACCGAGATCGCGTCAAAGATTGTGACATTTCCCGGCGTCATTCTGAGGAAGGCGCCGGAGTCGCCGGGCAGCTCAAGGCGGGGAAAGGGAAAGAAGCGCTGCGCCTTTACGGGCACTGCCGAGGTAAGGGCCTGGGTGAAGTATTGCAGGAAGAAGGCCAGTCCGAACGTTACGAGGATGGCGTATTCGGTGGGGCGTTCGATCTCGCCGCTGCCCATGGGGCGCAGGAAGATTCTCTCGAAGACGTAACCGATGGCGAAGGTCACGATACAACTGGCCAGGATGGCTATGATCGGCGACACGCCAGGAATCCATTCGGCAGTCATGAAGTAGGTGACCATGCCGCCGATCATATAGAACTCGCCGTGGGCAAAGCTTACGACGCCCAAAATGGAAAAAATGAGGGTGAGGCCCAAGGCCATCAGTCCGTAGATGACGCCGATTACGATGCCGTTGGCAAGTTGTGAGATTACAAAGCCGCCGTTTGCGACGCAGAGATTATCGGGGTCGGCGAGGGCAAAGGCGACAATGAAAATGCCGACGACGATTGCGATGGCGATCCCAATCAGGCGGCTGGTGATTTTGGGCGTGGCGATCCAGAGTGGGCCGAGGCTGAGGGGGCCCAGGGCCGCGCCGATAACGGCGCCGCCGAATGAGGCTTGGGAGATTTCGAGGTCTTTGCGGGCGTAGATGCGCGGTGTAACGACTCCGCCGAGTGCGCCCCAGAACAGTATCCACAGAAGCGCCCAACCGAAGATCGCTGCGTTTTCCATGGTTCAGGTCCGAGCCTGGCGGGCAGTGGGATGGTTAATCGTCAAGTGGAAAAGGGAGGCACCCTATTGCTGCGGCAGAAGTGGGTGATGAAGGCGGACAGCCTGCAAGCCGGGGGAAGGCTCGCACGGCTATCCGGCCAAGAAAGTGCTCCGACAGTCAGCCTGTTACTCCTGACCGACTATGATCGGTGCGCCGGTCTGGTAGATCACCGGGTAGACGACAGTTGTTTCGGTGGCGTCCTGCCCTTCTACCTGGTACTGCACGATCGTGATGGCGGGATCAGGGAACTGATGCCACCACTTGGGGTCGACACCGGCCTGATCGGGGGTATTGCTGCGGTTGATCGGGAAGGTGATTGGACCGAGCGCGCCCATGTGGTTGATGTTCTCGAGGGCGTCGATGATGTCCGACGGGTCGGTGGAGCCGGAGTCCTCGATGGCCTGGGCGATCAGCATGATGGAGTCGTAGGAGGCCATTGCGTAGGACTCGATGTCGTCCTTGCCAGTGCGGGCCGAGTACTCGGCTACGAGGGCCTGGGCCACGTCGTTGTAGAGCTGCTGCGGCAGGCCGATGCGGCGCACGAAGCAGTGGTTGCCGTCCGGGACGTTGGTCCAGAAGGCGTCGCTAACGAGGGAGACCTGGTTGCACATGGTTGGCACGTTCTGCGGTCCGATACCGGCGTCGGCGGCCTGCTGGGTGAAGTTGTAGGAGGCTTCACCGGTAGCGAGGGTCACGATCATGTCGGGGCTCTCGGCCTTCACGCGCTCGATGATGCCGGCGAAGTCCTGGGTGCCGATGTCAACACTGAAGGTGACGGAGGCGATACCGGCTTCGTCGAGGAGCGCGGTCGTGTTTTCGGCTGCCGGGATACCGTAGTCGGTGTTCTCAGTGAGAATTACGACTTTGTCGAGCTTCATGCCGTTTTCGTCACGCAGCCACTGGATGAACTTGACATCGACTGCGGAGACTTCGGAGCTCAGCGGGGCGATGCGGAAGATCTCATCGTACTGAACGCTGGTGATGGTGTCGTTCCAGGTTTCGGCAAAGACGATAGGAACGCCGTTGTCGCGGGCGACTTCCTTGGCCGCCACACCTACTGAGCTGTGGTAGCCGCCACCGATGCCGACGACGCCGTCCTGGTTGATGAGACGCTCAACGACGGCGGTGCCGCGTTCCGGGAGGCCTTCGGTGTCGACTATGATCAGCTCGACCGGCCTGCCCATGATGCCGCCGCGGTTGTTGAGCTCTTCGGCAGCAATCAGCATGGCCTCGCGCATGGCCTCACCGCCGACGACCGCGCCGGGGGCTGAGAGCGGCGCGAGTGCGCCGATCTTGATCGGCTCCATCGACATGTCGTCGGACTCCTCAGCGGGAGCCTCAGTTGGAGCGGCAGCAGCTTCTTCGGCTGCGGGTTCGGCCTCGCCGACGGTCTCCGCTTGGGGCGCGCAGGCGGCAAGCACGAGGGCGAGGATACTCAGGGAGATTGCGATCCAGGTCAGAGTTTGCGATCGGTTCATTGTAAGGTTCTCCTTGCTATGCAGTGGGCTTCGGACATTGGAAGCCAGATTGCGGTTGGTGACACTAAGGTTCGATGCATTGCGCAGGCACCGGGGACAAGCGACAGTGTTCGGGTTCATTATGCAACAGCCCCAATTGCATGTCAATGGACACAGGAGTTAATTCCAGTGTATTCGCACCCTTCATTGGTGATTTGAGAAGTCACAAGAGGGCTTTCTCAAGGGTCGTTCCTGCCCCAAGCGAGGAACAGTTCGATCCGCGAAGTCACGCGAAGGGCCGCGAAGAACACCAGGTGTGTATAGGGCTCTGTTTGCGTGGAAGCACGACCATTCGCGGATACTCGGTTTGCTTCTGTCATTTCTCGATTCAGTTGCCCGTCTTGTGGTCGTGAAATGTCTACATAAGTCGCTATATGTATACATATGTATACAAGAGTCGCGCCAAAATCATTTTTTTTGGGCGCCTTTTGCGGCCTTTTGTGCTCTGCAGGGCTTGGTGAGCACCTGTCCTGATTTGATGCTCTTTCGCCCGACTGTGGCTAACAAGGTCGGGTCATTTCAGGTCAGATAGGCGTAAGTCGGACAAAGCGGGCGAAAGAAGCTATTTGGTTCATCGCTTGGAGTTTCGGCGGTATGGTTCTTCCTCTCGACTCAGGATTCCGAGCGACAGGCGGATGCGCGTATGTCGGTTCTCATTGTACCATGCACTTTTTTCGATTTTGCTTGCTTTTTTGGGTGAATTACAGAATTGGGGTGGGAAGAGTCAGTTTTGGCGCCACCCAAATCTGGGGTGGAAACGGCCTGGCGGTTTTTGGAAAGACGAGGGGGAGGCGCCAGGCCGGACATTGTCGTGGGTTCCGTCAGTTGGAGGGGATGCGAAGGCAGGCACAGGTCCGGCACCTACGGGGATTTGATGGGACTGGTGGGACGTGGTCTGGCTAGACACCTTCGATTAGGCACTTGTCACCAATGTCGACACCAGGTCGACGAGGCATGTTGTAGGAGAGGGGGCGTTGCGGGGGCGGAGCCCCCGCACAAGGGAGGGCCGAATAGGCCCGACCGCCCAAAGGCGAGGAGAGAGTAGAGAGGAGTGAGGAGAGAGTGACACCATTCCGTATGACGGACATTGGAAAGTGAAATGACCGCGGCTTGGTTGCTGCCGGCGTAGCAGAAGAGGTCGCCCCCATTTTGGAATGCACCCGTCAGTTTGAGAGGGTGCGACGGTGGTGGGTGACATAGTGTTTTATCCATGGTGAGGTACAGGGCAAGCACAAGGCCTGCCCTTACGGGAGCGGTGTGGGGATGGCGGAGGCGGCGCCGGAGGGGCCGGAGGGCGGGTACGATGTGGGGCTACTGGCCGACGACGATGGGATCGCCTGTTTGGTAGGTATGGGGAAAGACTACGGTTGCGCCGACTGAGTCTTCGCCTTGCTGCTGATATTGGACGACGGTGACGGCGGGGTCGGGAAACTGGTGCCACCACTTTGGGTCGACGCCTGCGTCCTGGGGCGTGTTGCGGCTGTTGATGGGAAACGTGATTGTGCCGAGCGCACCTTCGTAGGAGATTTCTTCCAGCGCTGCGATGATGTCATTGGGGTCGGTTGTCCCTGCTTCTTTTATGGCCTGAGCGATGATACGGACGGCGTCGTAGGCGGCGAATGCGTAGGACTCTGCGCCCTCTTTGCCGGTGCGGGCCTCGTATTCGGCGAGAAACTCGAGGGCAATGTCGTTGTACAGTTGGGGGGGCAGACCTATTCGGCGCACGAAGCAGTAGTTTCCGTCGGGAACGTTCCTCCAGAAGGACTCACTTTCCAGGGCGACGTGCTCGCAGAGTGTGGGCAGGTCCTGCGGGCCTATGCCGGCGTCGGCGCATTGCTGGGCGAAGTTGTAGGAGGCCTCGCCGGTGGCCAGCGACATGATGAAGTCGGGTTCTTCGGCCTTAATGCGCTCGATGATACCTGCGAAGTCCTGTGTGCCGATGTCGACGCCGAAGGTGACGGGTTCGATCCCGGCTTCCTCAAGCAGCGTTGAGGTATCTGCGGCTGCGGGAATGCCGTAGTCGGTGTTTTCGGTGAGTATCACCACTTTGTCCAACTGAATGCCGGCCTCGTCGCGCAGCCATTGGATGAACTTTACGTCGACGGCGGAGACTTCAGAGCTCAAGGGCGCGATACGAAACACCTGAGGATACTGCACGCTGGTAATGGTGTCGTTCCAGGTATTGGCCAAGACAATGGGAATGTTGTTGTCGTGGGCGACCTCCTTGGCGACAACGCCAACGGAGCTGTGGTAGCCGCCGGCGATGGCTACGACCCCGTCCTGACTGATGAGTCTTTCGGTAACAGCGGCCCCCCGCTCAGGCAGGCCCTCGCTGTCAACGACGATCAACTCGACAGGGCGACCCAGCAGGCCGCCGGCGGCGTTGATCCTTTCGGCGGCTATAATCATGGCGTCGCGCATGGCCTCGCCTCCAACGACCGAACCAGGGGCGGATAGGGGGAACAGCGCCCCGATTCGAATAGGATCTCCTGCGGGCTGCTGTGATTCAGTTACCGGCTTCGAATCATTGGATTCCGAAACCAGTGCTTCAGACTGTACTTCCTCGGGAGGGGCTGAAGCCGGCCCGCATGCTGCGAAGGCGAGCGCTGTGAGGGCCACTGCAAGTGCGCGAAAAACTTTGTCTTGGATGAAGATCACTCTAGATTCTCCGGTTTTGGGATTGAATGGCAAGTGTGTAGGGAACTGTATCGCGTGTTGTTGGGGAATAGCAGTTCCTACTGATCAATTTCCTCTTTACTCGCTTCCTGCAGTTCGTCGGCGGGACCTGGTATTTGCTTACCGTATTTGGGCATGCGACTCAAGATCAGCCGGTCGCGGAGGGAAGTAGGTAGATTTTCGATCCAACTTCGAATGAGAGCGTCGCGTCCAACAAGGTAGCGTGCTTTGGGTTTAGCCACGGTCAATGCAGTTTCCACCGTGCGCGCGACTTCGTCGGCACCGACGCCTTTGGGTTTATCCAGTGACTCAGCCATTCTGTCGAGCAGGGGGCCGTATTTCTCAAAGGCATTGGGCGGGTATTTGCGGAGTTCACCGTCTACATAGGCGCGCGCCTTGTTCCAAATCTCAGTCTTGATGGCGCCCGGCTGAACCGACACCACTTCGATTCCCCAAGGTTTCAGCTCGAGCCGCATGCCGTCGGTAAGGGCCTCGAGCGCAAACTTGGAGGCGCAGTAGGGGGAGAGAAGCGGTGTCGAACTGAAACCGGCAATCGAGCTGATCATCACAATGCGGCCGCGGGCCCTTCTAAGCAAAGGAATCAGGCGCCTGGAAACGGAAAGCGGCGCGATCGTGTTTGTTTCGAAAACCCGGCGCAGCTCCTCCGGGTCAAGGTATTCTACGAGGCCACCGGCTGCGATTCCTGCGTTATTGACCAGCGCGTGTAGTCCGTCACCGCCGACGTGTTCGCGTACCGTCCGCGCGGCGGCATCAATTTGGTCGGGATCGGTTACATCGAGCAGGATGGTGCGCAGCCTGGGGGAAGCGTCGTTCGTCAAACGGAAGCCGTCGGCCTCTTTGCGTACGGTGGCGAAGACCTGCCAGCCGGCGCGATCCAGCCAAAGGGCGCAGGCGCGGCCAATCCCGCTGGAGGCCCCGGTAATCATGACGGACCTGGGCCGCAGGCTACTGTTGTCCTCTGAATCGCTTTCAGCTGCCATATGGATTCCCGTAAGCGCGGGGGACTGTATACGCTCCTGGTCTATTCAGCTTGCCAGCCTGGGCCATGGTTTTGCCCTTTTCCGGCTTCCGCTCAAGCAGTTCGTGACCCACGGTTAGCGTTCAGATGCCCATGCCACCGGTGACTTCGAGCACATGGCCGGTGATGTAGGATGCCAAGGGAGAAGCGATGAGGACGATGCCCGAAGCGGCTTCTTCGTCAGTGGCGGGTCTGCCGAGGGGGATACGCAGGTGAATGTCCTTGTCGAGCATCGAGCGTACCTTCTGGGGGATACCCAGGACGACCTCACGCCCGTCAATCTCAATCGCCTCTTCCTGGACCTCTTGAGGGCGGGTCAGGCGGGTGTCGATAAAGCCGAAGGCTACTGCGTTACAGCGGATTCCCAGTCTGCCCCATTCCTTGGCGATCGTCTTGGTGAGTCCCACAATCCCCATTTTGCCGGCGGCGTAGTTGGCCTGGCCGATATTGCCGTGCAGCCCGGAGGTTGACGAGACGTTGACGATGCAGCGGTTGCTTAGGTTCGCGCCGAATTCCAGTTCGGCTGCGGCGGCGGTGCGCAGAAAGGGCGCGGCGGCGCGGATCATCCTGAAGGGTGCAGTCAGGTGAACGTCGAGGATCGCCTGCCACTGCTCGTCGGTAAGCTTGTGTGCCATGGCGTCCCAGGTATAGCCGGCGTTGTTGACGACGACGTTCAGTTTTCCGAATGTGTCGACAGCAGTCTGCATGAGCAGTTCCGGGAATCCGGCGGCGGTGACATCGCCGGAGACAGCTACGGCTTGCCCGCCCTGGGACATTATGGCATTGGCTGTCTCCGCCGCCATGGCTGCGTCAAGGTCGTTGACTACGACGCTGGCGCCGTGCTCTGCAAACTGCAAGGCGGCGCTGGCCCCGATTCCCCGACCCGCACCTGTTATGACTACGGTCTGGTCGTTGAACATGGTCAGTGGTCAGTGGTTAGAGAAAGTATAATTTGATGGGCGGTCGGAGTGATAGGGAATCACCTCTTGTCATGCTGATTCCCGGTGGCCATTCGGGACGGAACTGGCATTCACTCAGTCTTCAAAGTAGAGACGGGAGACCATTTCGGCGACGCAGGTGGGCTTCTCCACGCCTTCGATCTGGACGGTTACGTTGTGAATCAGCTGCAGGCCGTTCCCGCTCACTTCCTCGACGGACTGGAGCTGGGTCAAGGTGCGTATTCTGGAGCCGGCGAGGAGCGGGTGGGGGAAGCGCACGCGATTGAGGCCATAGTTAACGGTGAGGGCCACGCCGGGATACCTCGGCTTGTCGGGTTCAACCATTCCAGTAAGGTGGGGAATGAGAGCGAGCGTAAAGAAGCCGTGAGCGACGGTGGCGCCGAAGGGCGAGTCGCGGGCGGCCCGTTCTTCGTCGACGTGAATCCACTGATGGTCCAGCGTTGCGTCGGCGAAGCCGTTGATCATGTCCTGGGTAACCGTGAACCAGCCGCCGGAGGTGGATTCGGCACCGATTTTCAATTGCAAGTCTTCGTATGCCGCTTGTCGGGACATCGTATTCTCCATGGTCGTGTTTTGGCGGTCGTCAGGCGGTCATGCCGCCGTCCAAGTTGATGGCTTGCCCGGTGATAAAGCGAGACTGGTCTGAGCAAAGCCAGACGATGGAATCAGCAATGTCTCGCGGCTTGCCAAAGCGGCGCATAGGGATGCGTTCGAGCATCTTCTCCGTCCTGTCGGGGTTACCGGCGATGAGCGGATTGAACAGGGGCGTTTCGGTGAAGACGGGGCAGACTGCGTTTACGCGAATGTTGTGGCGTGCGACTTCCTGTGCTGCGACGCGGGTGAGACCGATTACGGCGTGCTTGGAGGCGGTGTAGGCGGCCTGGTTCGGGAGTCCGAGTTTGCCCGCCAAGGAAGCTACGTTAACGATTGCCCCGCCCTGCCCTGCCATGCGACCGATCTCTTCCTGCATGCAGTAGAAGACGCCGGTGAGGTTCACCGCCAGGACCCTGTCCCAGCCCTCGTGCGGGTAGGAGCGCAACTGTTCCCAAGGACCTCCAATCCCTGCATTGTTGACTGCGAAGTCGAGGCGCCCGAAACGGCTTGATGCCTGCTCAAATAGACTTTCTACATCATCGGGATCAGAGACGTCGCAGCGGATGAACAGCCCGTCTACGCCGCACTCCTGCACCTGGTCCACCGCGTCGGAGCCGCCGTCCGGGTCGACGTCGGCGACGATCACTGCCGCGCCGAGCTCTGCGAAGGCTACTGCGGTCTCGCGCCCGATTCCCGATGCGGCGCCGGTGACCAATGCAACATTGTCATTGAAGTTCATTCTAGTCACTCTCAGTCAGGGGCTGGAAGTTTGCGTTGTGTTCGGAGTTGGCCCGGTTTCGGCGGCCGCCTCCAGTAGAGTTTCGCCCAACTCCTGGAGTTCAGCAAAAAAGTCGGTGGCCTCGATGTTTGCGGCGAAAAGTTGCACCATCCCCCGATTGAAACTGCTCAGGAGGGTATCGAAGCCTGGTGGGAACTGCCAGACCACGGCGGTGGGAACTGCGCCGGCAAACGGAGCGAGGCGGGGAAAACTTCCTATCCAGTCGTCTCTCAGCTCGTTCAGGGCTGGCATCCAGCCGCCGTCGTTGGGCAACGAGCCGACTACGTCGGGACCGCTGAGTAGGGCAGCCAGCTCAAAGGCATCGCTCTTGCGCGTCGACGCCGCAGATACGGCGTAGCAACTGGTGAAGGCTACCGAAGTGTTCCGCCCAGCAGGTCCCGAGGGGATAGGTGCTACGCCATAGTGAAAGTCAGGGAACTCGACCTCAAAGTAGGGTGCAATCCAGTTTCCCTCAATGGTCAGTGCGCCCTTGCCTTTTGCCAGAACCTCTCCGGCCCATTCGTTGTTCGACTCACCGGCATGGCCGGCGAAGTTGTCGCGAAAGATCTGGATGTACCAGTCCATGGCAGCCGCTGCCGCGGGAGACTCAAGGGAGAAGCTGCCAGTTTCATCTATGATTGTACCACCGGCCCCGTAAAGGAAGGGAAGCCAGCGGGAAAGATCGGGCGCCTCGATAAACCCGAAGCGGTTGCGTTCCAAGTCGGTTTGGCCGACCGAAACCTCTCTCAGCGACTCCCAACTGTGTGGGGGAGAGCGGCCGGCGGCAGCCAGGCCTTCACTGTCGTAGACGAGCGCCAGCGTACGTACTTCGCGGGGCAGACAGTAGCGCAATTCCGACGTCTCGCCTGGCCAGGTGAAGGCTGCGGCCAGTCGGGGCGGGTAGCCTGTCGGGTCGAGGAGGACCTCGTCTGCGTAGGCCAGCAGTCCCTGACTGGCGAGGTCCGGAAAGAGAAACCCTGTAACGACGACAAGGTCAGGGGGTTCTTCCCCGGAGAGCCGGTCGACGAGTTCCCGGTTATAGTCTTGCGAGGTGGACAACCGGACTTGGAGCTCCTTGCCTTCAGCCCAAGAGATTATGCGGCTCTGCAAGGCCTCGGTGACCTGCCTCTCTTCAGGGAAGAAGAGTCGCAGATGGCGATCGCTTGCATCAGGTTCACTCCTCAGCTGGAGGAAAGGCAGTTCCGGCAGGCGGGGGCGAAAGGGCAGCGCGTCGCATCCGCTGAGTAGCGCTGTCAGTAGCAAGAGCCCGAAGGGCAGTGGGAGACGAAGGGAGGCGATACGCCGGAGCGTTGCGCCTATCCTAAAGGTGCACCTGCCCTGGCTTGCTTCATTGCTGACTTTCAACGAACGCTGAATAGGCATCGGCGTCCATCAGTTTTTCAAGTTCCTCCTCGTCTTCGACTTCGATTTTGAGGAACCAGGCCCCGTAAGGGTCGCTGTTCACCAGTTCGGGCGTGTCGTTGAGTTCTTCGTTGACGGCGGAGACAGAGCCGGAAACGGGGGCGATTATGTCCTCAGCCGCTTTGACCGATTCGACGACCGCGACGGCCTCTCCGGCGGATACAGTCGTACCGACTTCAGGTAGCTCGACAAATACGATATCGCTCATCATGTCCTGTGCGGCATCGCTGATTCCGACGACGACCTGGGAATCTTCCTGTCGCGCCCATTCGTGGGTGTCGGCATATTTCAGACTTGGTTCGTAGACGTAGGTTGCCATCGTGTTCTTCCCTTCATTCAAGTGGCACCGGTTTCCGGATGACCGGCTGGCGATACCTTAAATCCTTTGACGCAGGTGTCCTCAGGCTGCGTAGTTATGTCTTCCGGAGGCCCGGTCTCGCCAGCCGATCGCCTATGCTTTTTTCAGGCCAACAGTGACTTCCTCTTCGCCCAGAGAGAAGGAAACGGTCTCGCTGCCGGCAAGTTCGTCTACGTCGGAGGCAAATCCAACGTCCAAGGTCAAAGTTTCAGACACTAGGTAGTCCTGATGTGCAGACAGCAGGCTGCTCAGGAGCGGTGTGTCTGACAGCGTCAGCTCGATGCGGTCGCTAATGTCCAATTCGGAGTCTTTTCGCAGTTGTTGAATGCGACGAACGAGCTCGCGAGCGTGGCCTTCCAGCTCCAATTCGGGTGTGAGAGTCGTGGTGACTGCCACCAGATAGCCGCCGTCCTCGGCTACGGCAAGGCCGGCGCGAGGGGTGCGGCGAACCTCCACGTCCTCCGGTTCAACGACATATTCCAGGTCATCGCCCACCACAGTCAACGATTCACCGGCGTCAAAGCCAGCGGCGAGTTCACGCTGGTCCATCTCTGCGAACTTGCTCCTGATGACAGGGTAGCCGCGGCCGTATTTTTGGCCAAGTTGTTTGGGCAGTGGGAAGACGGTCACGTCGACCAGGTCGCCAGTCGTGCCGGCGAAAGAAAGCTCTTTGACGTTCAGCTCGGTCAGGAGCAGGTCTTTCAGCCTCTCCAATCCAGAGTCTTCCTCTTGTGAACGGGTGCGAACGATGACCTGTTGTACAGGCTGGCGTACTTTGAGGGCAACCGATTCTCTTGCGGCTCGTCCCAGGGTCGTCACCTTTTGGGCCAAGGCCATATCGGCATGGAGGCGGTCGTCTATTGCAGACTCGTCAGGCTGCGGCCAGACGGCAAGATGGACGGAGTCGGGCGCCTCCGGCTGAACGCCTACGATCAGATTCTGGTAGATTTCCTCCGAGATGAAGGGGATGGCCGGGGCCAATAACTTGGCGACAGTAATGAGCGTGTGATGCAGGGTCGACAGGGCGGCAGGGTCACCTTCCCAGAAGCGGCGGCGGTTGAGGCGCACATACCAGTTGCTGAGCTCGTCGACGAAGTCGGCGATTGGCCGTGTGGCGGAGGTGACGTCGTAGGCCTCATAGGCGGCTGTTACGTCGCGTACGAGACGGTTGAGCTCGGACAGGAGCCAGCGATCCTGGAGTGCGGCTTCGGCGGAAACGTCTGCGCCGTTTCCTCCAGCGCCGTTTCCGTCCTGAGATTCCTGAAGATTAGCGTAGACCACGAAGAAGCTGTATGTGTTCCACAGCGTGTTCAGAAAACGGCGCTTCACCTCGGCCACGAGGTTGCCGCTGAAGCGGCGGGCGTTGCCGGGGGGTCCGGCGGTATACATGTACCAGCGGGTGGCGTCGGCGCCGTGTTCGGCAAAGACCTGCCAGGGGTTGACGACGTTGCCCCTGGACTTGCTCATCTTGGAACCGTCTTCCGCCAGGATATGGCCGAGGCAGATGACGTTCTTGAAGGCGGGCCGGTCGAAGAGCAGCGTGCTGACGGCGTGCAGCGTGTAGAACCAGCCGCGTGTCTGGTCGATGGCCTCGCAGATGTAGTCGGCCTGTTTGTAGGTTTCCCACTCGTCCCGGTTGGAGAAGGGATAGTGCCATTGGGCAACGGGCATGGAGCCGCTGTCGAACCAGACATCGCAGAGCTCGCTGACGCGGCGCATGGTGCCGCCGTCGGGGGCAGGCCAGGTGATGTCGTCGACGTAGGGCCGGTGGAGGTCGAGGCCGCTCAGGTCGCGGCCGCTCTTCCGGGCGAGCTCGGCGACGCTGCCGATGCATTCCATGTAGTCGCTGCCTGGGGCGTCGCTTTTCCAGATAGGAATGGGTGTAGCCCAGTAGCGATCGCGGCCGAGGGCCCAGTCGACGTTGTTCTCAAGCCAGCGGCCGAAACGTCCGCTGCGGATGTGGTCGGGCACCCAGTTTATGGTGTCGTTGAGGGCAACCAGCCGGTCTTTGAATTCGCTCGTGCGCAGATACCAAGTCTCCTTTGCCCAGTAGATCAGAGGCGTTTCGCATCGCCAGCAGAAGGGATAGGTATGTTCGTAGGTGCCGGCCTTGTACAGGAGACCCCGTTCCTCCAGATCGGAGGTGATGCCCGGGTCGGCGTCCTTGACGAAGAGGCCGGCCCAGGGGGTGACCTCCGGTTTGAAGCTTCCGGTGGCGTCAACGGTCTGAAAGACCGGCAGATCGTGCGTCTGCCCGATTGCGAGGTCGTCGGCGCCGAAGGCGGGTGCGATGTGGACGATGCCTGTGCCGTCGGACGTGCTGACAAAGTCGGCGGCGATGACGTAGGCGTAGCGCTCTTCTACGGGAGGCCCGAAGCTGAATAGTGGTTCATACTCCTTGCCCACGAGGGCGGCGCCCTTCATCTCTGTCAATAATTCATAGCCCGGCTCCAGGACATCCTCTGCCAAATCTTTGGCCACATAGAGAATGGCACCGGAGGCGTCCTGGACTTTGAGATAATCGATTTCCTCGCCAACGGCGAGAGCCGCGTTTCCGGGCAGCGTCCAGGGCGTTGTGGTCCAAGCGAGAAGATAGGCGTTTTCCTCGCTCTTGAGGGCGAACTTGGCGTAGATGCTGGGGTCAACGGTGCCTTCCTGGTATCCCAACGAGAGTTCGTGGCTGCTGAGGGGTGTGCCGCAGCGGGGGCAGTAGGGAACGACTTTGTAACCCTCGAAGAGAAGACCTTTGTCCCAGAGCTGCTTCAGAATCCACCAGAGGGACTGGACGTACTCGTTGGTCATGGTCACGTAGGCGTCTTCGAGACTGACCCAGAAGGCCATTCTTTCGGTGAGGGCCTCCCAATCGCTGAGGTATTCCCAGACCGATTCCCTGCACATTTGGTTGAATTTGGCGACGCCGTACGCTTCGATCTGTTCTTTGCCTGTGAGTCCGAGCTGCTTTTCGACTTCGAGCTCCACGGGGAGGCCGTGGGTGTCCCAGCCGCCCTTGCGCAGCACGTGATAGCCCTGCATCGTCTTGTAGCGGGGAAACATGTCTTTGAAGGCGCGCGCGAGGACATGGTGGATGCCGGGCCGGCCGTTAGCGGTTGGCGGCCCTTCGAAGAAGACGTACTCCGGGCCGCCTTCGCGTTCCTGCATGGAGCGCTGGAAGACGTTCTTGTCTTTCCATAATTTCAGGATGCCCTCCTCCATATCTGGAAAGGAGAGGCTGGTGGGAACATCCTTGAACTTATTTCGCGGTGACCGTGCGTTTGTCGCGGCGGCCGGTCCTGAGAGTGTCTGTGTCATTTCACCATCCCCCGTCGGTAGTGTAAATGAGGCCTATTCAGGCCAGCGCATCACCGATTTCCACATAGATTCGCTTGTTTATGGCGCCCTTACTGCGGTAGTCGACGACGCGCATGGCGCCGACTTCGCTTGTGTTGGCTGCGTGGGTGCCGCCGTCTGCCTGGAGGTCAAGACCTTTGAGCTCCACGGTTCGCACTTCCTTGATCTGTTTCGGCAACAGGTTGATCTTGGTGCGAATCAGGTCCGGGATCTGGAAGGCTTCTTCGCGGGGCAGGGTTCTGGTGGATACAGGGCGAGCAGCCTCGATTTCAGCGTTGCATTTGCGCTCGATGGCGGCGACGAGATCGCCGCTCATGGCCTCGAATTCGAAGTCCATGCGACCGCTGCCGGGCTTCATGTCGCCGCCGGTGACGGAAGCGCCGTAGTCGCGCCAGACGACGCCGCAGAGGATGTGCATGGCGGTGTGCGTGCGCATTAGCAGGTAGCGCCGTTCCCAGTCCAGTTCGGCCTGGACGTTCTGGCCGGGCCTGATGGGGACGGATTCTCCTTTTTTGCCCTCGAGCGTATGCCAGATGCGGCCGCCTTCTTTCTTTACCTTGCTGACGGCAAGCCTGCGATAGTCGACGGTGATCCAGCCGGTGTCGTTGGGCTGGCCGCCACCGCCGGGGTAGAAGGCGGTGCGGTCGAGGGCGACGCGCAGCCGGCCGTCCTTTTTGTCAACGGCTGTGATGGCGGCGTCGAACTGGCGAAGGTAGGCATCGTCGTAGAAAAGTTCGGCGGTCATCGGTTCTTGGCTCCGGATTCTGGCCAGACAGAGGTCTCCTGGCAATGGCATAACAAAGCCCGTCCCAGTTCAGGGACGGGCTGAAAGGTCCGCGGTACCACCCTGCTTCCCGGTGCTGCGACCGGGCTGCTTCAGTGCCAGAGGACAGGCTGGCTGGTTCTCTGGCCGTGAGGGTAACGGTTCACGACACCGGCGACATCTACCTGGCATCTGGGTGCCTATTCGGGTCGCGGCTCGGGAGGGATCTTCGCTGTCTCAGCGGTCCGCCCGGCTTTCACCGTCCCGGGCTCGCTGGGGAACTGAAGACAGGTACTCGTCTCCGTCATTGCCGATGGTGCATTCGGTTGAACAGAACGCGGCAATTGTAACCGGGGGTTGCGGGTTTGTCAATTCAGGGAGGTTGATGTGTGAAGTAGGATTTTGGGGAGGCAGAGGGCAGGCACAAGGTTTGCCCCTACGGGGGCGGGGAGGGGACTGGGGGAACGGTGACGGGGGCGAGCAGTGGGCAGGCACAAGGTTTGCCCCTACGGGGGCGGGGAGGGGATTGGGGGAGCGGTGACGGGGGCGAACAGAGGGCAGACACAAGGCCTGCCCCTACGGGGGCGGGGAGGGGATTGGGGAAGGGGTGCTAGGGGCGAACAGAGGGCAGGCACAAGGCCTGCCCCTACGGGGGCGGGGAGGGAATTGGGGGAGCGGTGACGGGGCGGTGGATGGGCCGAAGGCCCGGCCGCCCATAAGTGCAGTGGTCAGTAATCTGGTAGGGTTGCGGCGAAGCGGCGGCAGATCAGGTTTCGTTTGATTCGGTGTCTTCCGGGTCCGATTCATCTTCCGGAAGTTCGACGAGGGCGGAGTCGACGGCGCGGCCGGCGACTTGCTCGACGATGTAGCGGATGCCGTTGCGGTCAACGACGTCGCCGACGACGGGGATACGTCCGAGGTGGGCCATGATGAGGCCGCCCACGGTGTCGACCTCTTCTTCGGTGTAGTCGATGTCGAAGTGCTGGTTGAGCTCGTCGAGAAGGAGCGAGCCGTCGACGCGCAGGCGTCTATCGCTGACTGACTCGAAGGGGGCGCGTTCGGCGTCAAATTCGTCCTGAATTTCGCCGACGACCTCCTCCAGCAGGTCCTCGAAGGTGACGATGCCGGCAGTGCCGCCGAACTCGTCGATAACGACCGCCAGCGCGCCATTTTCGGCACGGAAGCGACCCAGCATTTGATCGAGGGAGAGTGTTTCGGGTACGACCATCACGGGGCGGGCCTGCGCCATTGCGCGCAGGTCGAGGGGACCTCGCTCGGGGCCGGTTTGCAGGTGACGGGCGAGGTCCTTGACGTGCAAGAAGCCCCTGATCTGGTCCAAATCTCCATCGTAGATGGGATAGCGTGAGTGAATGGAAGAACAGACGAACTGCAGAATCGTCTGTTCGTTTTCGTCGATGGAGATGCCTTCGATGCGGGTGCGGGGGGTCATCACCTGGCCAACGGTACGCTCCCTCATGTCGAGGATGTTTTCGATGTAGAGCTGCTCGGAGGGCGCAATCAGCCCCTCCTCGGAACTTTCTTCGACGATGAGTTCGAGATCCTGCGGAGAGACCATGTGGTCGTGGGCGCTGCGCTCGGGCACGCCGCAGGCGCGTGTGATGGCACGTGCAATCTTGTTCAGTATGAAAATGGCGGGAGAGAAGATGCGTTCGATCAGCCAGAAAGGCCCGATTACGCGCAGCGCAGTCGTTTCGGGCGCCTGCAGCGCCAATGACTTGGGCATTACTTCGCCAAGTACTACGTGCAGATAGGTCATGACGCCGATGGCGAGGACCAAGGCTGCGCTGTGGGCTGCTGCGACGCTGATCAGGCCCCTCTCTACGCCGTAGTGTTCGAGCCCCGACAGGATCCATTCGGCGATTGTGTGTTCGCCGTACATGCCCAAGCCCAAGCTGGAAAGAGTGATGCCGAGCTGCGCCATGATGATGAAGCGGGTCTGCCCGGTCGGGTCGGTCAAGACGCGCATTACCCTGGAAGCCGCAGAAGAGCCTTCGTTGGCCAGCTGGGACATGCGCGCCCTTGAGGAAGCGACGACGGCGAATTCGACGGCGACAAACAGGCCGTTGAAGAATATCAGTGCTGCTATGATGACTACGGGAAGCAGGTATTCCACTTTTTTAGGTCACCTGGTTTCGGTATTCCTTGCGATTGCGTGCGTTGGCCAGACTGGGCACTATTCGGTCTGAGTGCCTGACCGGGGCAGTTTGGCTACGGCGCCGGGCGGAAGAGCCACACTAACGCGGGTGACGGCGTAGCCGCTGACTTCTTCCACCTGAAAATCGAACTCTTGCAGGCGCACGACCTGGCCCTGTTCGGGAATGGCGCCCAGCTGGGCAAGAATGGCGCCACCCAGCGTATCAACGTCTTCAAACTCCAGGTCGGAACCGAGAAACTCAGACAGGCTTTCCAAGTCGATCTCACCGGCGAGATTGAGCCGGCCGTCGTTTGCCAGCGCCATCTCCTGGCTGTCGGCATCGAATTCGTCGGCGATGTCGCCGAATATTTCTTCAATGAGGTCTTCAAAGGTGACGATTCCGGCGGTGCCTCCATACTCGTCTATGACTACCGCCAAATGGAAGTGCTCGGTCTGAAGTTGACGAAACACATTGAGTACAGAGGCCGATTCCGGGACATAGGGAGGAACGCGCATCACGTCACGGACATTGTTATTTAGGCCACTCTGCCTATCCGGGCCGCCGGCTTTTTCGGAGTCAGGGCGTGCTTGCATACAGAGCAGGTCTTTCAAGTGAACCACACCAACGATGTTGTCGACCGTTCCCTCGTACAGGGGGAGCCTGGAGTGAGTTGACTCCGCCAGCAATTGCAGAAGCTCGGCCGTGGACAGATCTACAGGCGCTGCCAGCAGTTGAGTGCGAGGGACGATCACGTGTCTCAGCGAACGCCTGCGCAATTGCAATGTGTTCTCCAGCAGTTCGGTTTCACCTTCTTTGAGAACGCCGCCGGCGCCGCTTTCCTGGACCATCATCAGTATTTCTTCGGGGGCGTGAATATGAAAGCCCTCCGATACCGCTCTCAGGCCGACAAGACGCAGAAGCAGCCGGCCGCTGCCGTTGAAAAACCAGATCAGGGGGCGTAACAGAATGATCGCCCAATTGACTGATGTAACAAGGAGCAGGGAGGTCGGCTCAGGAAACTGTATCGCGACCGTTTTGGGGGCGAGTTCGCTCAAGGCTACCTGGATCACGGTAAGAACGACTAGGACGCCGGTGGCGGCGATGGAAACGGCAGCGGCCTGGGCAACTATCCCTGAGCCGACTAGCAGCGGTTCCACCAAAGGCGTGATCACGGCCTTGCCGTAGTAACCCAGCATCAGGCTGGAGAGGGTAATGCCCAGCTGGCAGGCGGCGATATAGTCGTCGAGCCTGTCGGGACTTTCCAGGATAGGGAGCAGAATCTGCGCGGGGCGGCTACCGGCTGCCGCCTCCTGGGCGATGCGGGCACGGCGGGCGCCAACGGTGCCAATTTCGGCGGCTACGAAGAATCCGTTCAATGCTATGAGAATGAATACTGTGACAACTACGAGAACATAGAGCATGAATGAAATTGAATTCTGGCTACGAGGGCATCTATTCCCGGTTACCTAGACGTATTCCGTCAAAAAAACGTTCATCTGACTGAAAATGGCCTGACGAAGCGAGCTGTGAACGGAAGCAGGTAGATTCTGACGAACTGCAATATGCTTGCCACCGATTCTGCAAGTGCTGCGCAGTAGCAGTGCACGCTTCCTGAATCCCGGTTCGGTTTGGTTGCGACTTTGCACGTGAAGTATGATTGGCGCTCAGCCGACACTGTAAATTCCGGCCCAGATCAGATGCAAGCGACGTTGCCATGCGCTGAAGGCGGAAACTGGAGAACGTCAGACCGACTAGGTGACCTGGAGCAGTCATCAATGGAACGTGCCACAGAGTCGTTTTCGCCCTCGCCGGCAGAACAGCCCAGCCACAGGGAAGAATCTACTTTGACCACAGGCCGGCGCCTATTGTACCTGTTGCGGACGATGCGGCCCAAACAGTGGACGAAGAACGGATTTGTTCTGGTTGCACTGATCTTTGACGGCAAACTCCTGGACCTGCCGTTGACGGTGACGGCGGTTTGGACGCTGGTCTGCTTCAGCCTGGTCGCGAGCAGCGTCTACATACTGAATGATCTGATCGACATCGAGAGGGACCGACAACATCCGCGTAAACGGCTGCGGCCGCTGGCGAGCGGCCAGCTCAACCCGGGACTTGCCAAGGCGGCGATGGCGGCACTGGCTGTCGCCGGGCTGGCGGGAGGCGTGTTGACGAGTTTCAACGTCGGGTTGACGCTGGCGGTCTACGTAGTCCTGAATGCTGCCTACTGTGTTTATCTCAAGAACCTCGTGATCATTGACGTGATGATGATTGCGGTCTTTTTTGTCCTGCGGGTCGCGGCCGGTGCGGTAGCGGTCGAAGTAAGCGCCTTCAGCCCCTGGCTTTACATTTGCGTCAGCCTTCTGGCGCTATTGATCGCGTTTGGCAAACGCCGGCACGAAATCGTCCTGCTGAGGGAGGCTGCTTCCGGGCACCGATCGAGCCTGAAGCAGTATAACCTGCCTTTTCTGGACCAGATCATCGGCATCGTGACGACGAGCGGCCTGATCAGTTACACGTTTTACAGTTTTGAGGCCGAGACCGCCTTGGCGGACCCATCACGCATGATGCTGACGGTGCCGCTGATCGTCTTCGTCGTATTTCGCTATCTCTACCTGATTCACGTTGAGCAACGCGGTGGGGCGCCGGACGACCTGCGGTTTGCAGACCGTCCGCTGTTTGCAGCCGTGGTCCTGTGGGTTCTGTCTGTGGTGGCGGTCATCTATGTGTGACAGGCGGTGCTTGACCAAACAGGAAGAGCGTCGAAACAGAGTTCAGTCGGTCTCATCGACGAACTGGGCCCATGCGCCCTCCATTCCCTCGCTGGTGACGCCGTAGAAGACGCGCAGTTCTGAACCCTCGCGCAGGGCCAGATCGAATCTCTTCTTGCCTGCCCTCTTGTCGGAACGGATGTATCCGACATTCTCTTTCCAACGGATCTGACCGGCTTTGACCGGGCTGTCTTCGTACTGGGCAATGGCGTAGTTCCAGAGCTTACGTGCGCCCTTGCGGGTGACGTTGCCTACGCTGCGCTGGTTGCGCATGTTGCGCACAACGTAGTAGGTCGTGTCGCCGCGTGTTTCGCTGTCTACGATTTCAACGCCATCCTGGGGTAGGTAGAAGGGGTCATCCGAACCTGCTGATGCCTGCCTTGCGCGACCGCTCGGGCTCCCGGGGCTCCTCGCCCTACTGCCGTCCGACCTACCCGATCCTTCAGGTCGGGGCGCGACGGGGGTCTCGTCCGTGTCTCCGTTGGCGACGAGGTCGGAACTGAGTCCTACGCTCTCAAGGACCAGGGCGACGATCTCATCGCGCAGGGCCATGCTGGTTTCGGCGTCGTTGCGGACGTAGAACTTGGAGCCGTCGAGACAGTAGGGCTTGGAATCGCCGGCGTCAACGCCGATGCGGAGTACGTCACCGCCGCTATTGGTCAGGATCTCGAAGCGGGCCTCAAGAGGGGGCGACAGCCGCTCCGTGATCGCCTGCTGCAGCTCGTTCTGCACCTGCTTAGAGGCTGCGAGTCCTTTCACGCGGCCTTTGCGGGCGCTGGCACCGACAAATATGGTGCCGCCGTCGGTGTTGGCGAAGGCGCAGAGATCGGCGAGGACGACGGTCTGCCTTCCGCCTTTTATGTTGGCGGATTCGTGAAAGCTCTGGGTCTGATTGGGACCTTCGGCACGGGCGGCGGCCAGATGATCGACCTCTTTTTCAGGGGCGCGAAAGGGGCGCGTGCGGTCGAAGAAGCGGCTGGCGAAGAGCTCTCTGATGGCGTCGAAGGTTGGTTCGGGCAGAAGGAGCTCGGTAGCGCGCTCGCCGAGGCCTAGGCGCCGGCTGTTGCGGGGGTCGTTGTTCAGGCGGTGGGCGTCGCTGCCCTGGATGCAGTGCATCTTACGAGGGTATTCGGTCTTGGAGCCATTGAAAAAGCGGGCGGTAGCTCTGCGGCTGCGGCTTTCCAGATCGGTTACTTCCAGGGCACTCAGGTTGTGATCCTGGGTATAGGCGATCTTGGTCTGGCCGCCAAAGGGGAAGTTGCGCATGGCGACGCCGTTGGTGCTATTGGCGTGAGCGGCGATGGCGATACCGCCGGAATCGACGATTGTTTCGTAGGCCGAGGTGACGTCGGTGCTGGCGCCAGTCTCGGTGGAGCCGACGAGCAGCCTATCTTCCGGGACGTTCAGGCGCAGGAGCGTGTGTTCCAGTTTTCGGACCGAGGTTTCAGGAGGATAGATGGCGAGGATGTGGAAGCCAAATGTAGCGGTAAATTCGAAGCCGGGCAGTATGACGATTTCGTTGGCGAGTTGAAGCCACTGCTCGAGATTGTTTCGTTCTTCAGCCGTGAGCCGGTTTTCCTCTTTCAGGCGGGTGAGCCACTCAATCTCGCGGCGGATTGCCGCCACACCGGCAACGGTGTTGTGATCTGTGATGGCGACGATATCGAGCCCTCGTTCGCGGGCGGTCGTCAACCACTGCAGATATGTGATGCCGGGCTCTTCGTAGTCGTTCGAGGCCGGTGTATGCGTGTGGAGGTCGGCTTTGAACCAGCGCAATCTGCCTCCGCCCTGCCGTCCTTGCGTCTGGGCGCGTGCGTCATGTCTGCCTGTAGCCTGGTTACTCCCTTCAATGGATTTCGATTGTCTGGCCGACTGGCCGCCGGCTCTTGTCCTTCTTCTTCTACTCATTGGTCATTCTCTGTCGTTAATGTTTCACTTGCCGAAGCTAATCATCCGGCCTGCGATGCGTACTCGATCTGTTGCGGCGCGTCTTCGGCTTCTTCGTCCGCAGGCCGTTGCCGGCGCGGGTCCGGCGCATTGGTGGAAGTTGGCGCCTCGGGTACTGTCGACAGATCCAGGAGCGCCGTGTCCAGTACCTCGTCAACCGTGTCCACCGGGATAAATTTCAAGAGGTCGCGTACGTTTTCAGGAAGATCCTCCAAGTCGGCCTCATTGGCGGCAGGCATGATGATGGTACTCAGCCCGGCACGCGCTGCGGCCAAGACTTTTTCTTTCAACCCGCCAATGCGAAGCACTTTGCCGCGCAGCGTGACTTCTCCGGTCATGCCGACGTCGGGATCGACTGGTCTGCCTGTGAGGAGGCTGGCGATGGCGGTGACCATGGTAACGCCGGCGCTGGGGCCGTCCTTGGGGAGCGCGCCCTCGGGGATGTGCAGATGGAGGTCGATTTCTTCAAAGAAGTCCGGCGGGATGTTGAGTTCGGGGGCGCGGCTGCGCACGTAGCTCAAAGCAGCCTGCGCGCTCTCCTTCATCACCTCGCCCAGCTGCCCGGTGAGTACAAAACCCTTCTTGCCGGGCATTTTGGTGGCCTCGAAGAAGAGGATTTCGCCACCGGTCATGGTCCAGGAAAGTCCAACGGCCACGCCAGGCATGCTGGTGCGGTCGGCGATCTCCTCGCGCTGGAAGCGGCGCTTGCCCAGGTACTCGACGAGTGAGTCGGGCTTGATGTGGACGGGAGAGAAGGGTGCTTCGGCCACGGCAGTAAGCTGGGGAAGCGGGGCGGCGGCGTCTTTGGCGACTCCGGACTGGCCGTTGGCCGAATGGCCCTCTCCGTTTACAGCCTGATCCTCCAGGTAGCCTTGCTGCGTCTGGCTATCGTCAAGACCCAATGGAAGCGGCGGCTGGACCCAGTAGGGTTGCATGGCGGCGATGTTGGCGGCGACTTTGCGGCAGATTTTACCGATCTCGCGCTCGAGGTTGCGGACGCCGGCCTCGCGCGTGTAGTCATGGACGATTTTTCGTAGGGCGTCGTCGTCAAAGACGATCTCGCCTTCGCGAAGACCGTTTTCCCTGATCTGTCGCGCCACAAGGTATTGCTGAGCGATCTTGACCTTCTCGTGCTCGGTGTAGCTACTGAGCTGGATGATCTCCATGCGATCGCGCAGGGGGCCCGGGATTGTGTCAAGAACGTTGGCAGTGGTGATGAACATGACCTCGCTGAGGTCGAAGGGCACGTCCAGGTAGTGGTCGCGGAATTCCCGGTTTTGTTCGGGGTCGAGGACCTCCAGGAGGGCACTGGTGGGGTCGCCGCGAAAGTCGCGACCCAGTTTGTCGACTTCGTCGAGCATAAAGACGGGGTTCTTGGTTTCGACGCGGCGGAGGCTCTGGATGATGCGGCCGGGCATGGATCCGATGTAGGTGCGGCGAAAGCCGCGAATTTCGGCTTCGTCGCGAACGCCGCCCAGTGCGAGGCGCATGAATTTGCGGCCCATGGCGCGTGCGATGCTGATGCCCAGACTGGTCTTGCCGACGCCAGGCGGGCCGACAAAGCAGAGCAAAACGCCCTCGCGCTCGCGACGAATTTTGTCGCGAGCGTCCTCTTCCTCGTCGTCCTCACGCTGGGCCTTGCGGGCTGCGCGCAGTTTGCGCACGGCCAGATACTCGACGATGCGGTCTTTGATTTCTTCGAGGCCGTAGTGGTCCTCTTCAAGAACTTCGCGGGCGTGGGTAATGTCGAGGTTGTCCTCGGTGGTCTTCTGCCAAGGCAGAGAGACCATGAGGTCGAGATAGGTCTTGATGACACTGTATTCGGCGGCTTGAATCGGCATGCGGCGCATCCGGTTCAGTTCTCGCAGCGACTCTTTGTGTGCTTCCTCGGGCATGCCGGCGGCTTCAATGCGCTCCTCGAGTTCGCGAATGTCGGCTTCCTGCTCGTCCTCTTCGCCCAGTTCCTTCTGGATAGCCTTCATCTGCTCGCGCAGGAAAAAGTCCTTCTGCATTTTTTCCATCTCGCCCTGGGCCTGGGACTGAATTTTGTTTCCCAGCTCGGTGACGTCGACTTCGTTGTGCAGCAGGTGCGTCAGGCGGAGCAGCTTCTCCTGGACGCTGTCGATCTCCAGGAGTTCCTGGGCGTCGTTCATTTCGAGGCGCATGCTGCTGGCGACGAGGTAGGCGAGCTGGCGGGCGTTTTCGACGTTGGCTGCCATGACGGCCAGTTCATCGGGCATCTGACCGTCGAGCTCGACCAGGCGCCGGAAGAGGTCCTGGACGGCGCGGGCCGTGCCGTCGAGTTCCAGTCCCTCTTCCAAGGTTTCGGGCAGCACCTCGACGCGGGCACGCAGATAGGGTTTTTCCTGGATGTACTCCTTGAGGCGGATGCGCTCAAGGCCCTGGACGGCCAGACGGATTGTGCCGTCGGGGGCTTTCAGTACGCGGTGGACCTGCGCGGCGGTGCCGATCTCATAGAGCTGATCGGGGGCGGGCTCCTCGACCGATTCATCGCGGCTGGTCACGAGGGCAATGATGCGGTTTTGGGGCAGCGATTCCTCAACCAGTTTGATGCTGCGCTCCTGGCCGATGGTGAGAGGAAGCCACATCATGGGATAGACGACGATGCCGCGTAACGGCAGGACGGGCAGGTCATCGGCGACATCGCTCAGCGATGGCTCTTTTGTGTCCTTGGCCTCAGCGTCGTCTCCGGGCGCGTCATTGTTTTCGGCCACAACGGGCTCGGTCTCGACTTCCGTCTCGTCAGATGTGGGCTCGCTCTCGGAGTCTGCCGCCGGGTCTTCGACGGCCGGTTCTTCCACAGTCTGCTTTTCTTCTTTCTCTTTCGGTTCCGAACTCATAGTTTTCTCAACGCGTCTGAAAGGAACTCGGGCTACCTTAATGGCCGGAGTGGCGGCACGTTGCTCCGGCTCCAGGTAAGTCCATCGGGTGTTATCCCATACGTTGCGGGTTTTGACTCCCGCTGACGCCCTCTGGATGCTGACAAGGCAAGCAATAGTTGGCGATTTTCTACAGATTGCCGCGACATTACGGCCAGACTCCTGCAGGGATCTGGACGCGAACAACAGGAGAATTGTACCACAGAAACGCTGAATCTAAAGTGGGGAAGCTACCTTTTGGCCAGGGCATTGGCATCTGACCGGGAGTGAGCTTTCAGGAGATCGGCAGTCTTCCAGCCGGCTCGCCTACGATCGGCAGAGACACTGAATCGGGTACTTTCCCTTCTAGGTAGGCGTTGGGAGCCGAGCGGTGCAAGACGGCCCGGTTGTGCTGTGGATAGCCACGACATGGGCGACAGTCGTCCACGTCCCAGACAAAGTGGATTGCGTTCTTGATGCTCTCGTGACCGAGAGCGGAAGGCAGGCGCAGTCCAGCATTGGAGGAAGAGACGGAATTCAGATTCGGTGCAGATGCCTTGGGGGCCGATGCGAGCATTTCATTCATTGTGGATCGTTTGTCTTGATTTTGTTGCACAGGCATTCTCATCTGTGTGTTGGACGAGCGTTTACGAGCGTTCATGAGAGTTTACGAGCGTTGGACGAGAGTTTGGGTGTTGCCTGAACTGCAGTTCTTGTGATTTGGGTGATGGGCTGTGTTGGGAGCTCTCGCCGGTGCTGGCAGGACCGTTCAACTGTTTGCGTGCGTTGTACGAGAGTTGTGCGAATGTACATTTGGCGGGACGTGTTTTGGCGGGAATGGCGGGAATAGCGGAAAAGTCGGGCAATAGCGGGCGAATTTTTTTTTCGGCTGTTTTTTTTCTCTACGCTTTTGCATCAGTTTCTCCGGTTTTGGCGTCAGATCCTGGTTCTGGCCACCTTTCTACGACTGTAGATTTCAACAGACTCATGCCTATCAGCTGGCGGCTGGGTGGTGGGCGTGGCGTCGTGTTTGGACCATCAGGATCGGGTAAGGTCGGGCAATAGCGGGCAGTATTCCTTATCCCGGACTTTGCGCTTGATTTCGCACACGTTTCCTCGCTGTCCTGGTTGGGTACTGGGCAGTTGCCAGTCTTGGAAGGGTTGTCCCTCGCTGTCAGAATCCCTGCCAGCGGGCGTCGCGGCTTGATGAGAGTACGCTCTCAGTAATGCCTTTTCGCATTTTGAAGCAGGGATATTATAACACTGTTTTTGATGCAAATGCCCCGGAATTTCAGAGTGCGGTTCATTCTTGGGGTGATGACAGTCAGGCAAGGGGATACATGGCAACGGTGGCTGAATTTCTTTTCGAACTTTGAGGAAGGCGTAGGGCAGGCACAAGGCCGGCACCTACAGGGCTGGTGCGCGTGGATAGGGACGGTGTCGCGCGTACGTGGGCAGGCACAAGGCCGGCACCTAGAGGGCTGGGGCGCGTGGAAAAGGACGGTGTCGCGCGTACGTGGGCAGGCACAAGGCCTGCTCCTACAGGGCTGGGGCGCGTGGAAAAGGACGGTGTCGCGCGTACGTGGGCAGGCACAAGGCCGGCACCTACAGGGCTGGGGCGCGTGGAAAGGGACGGTGTCGCGCGTACGTGGGCAGGCACAAGGCCTGCCCCTACAAGGCTGGGGGGCGTGGATGGAGAGGGTGTCGCGCGTACGGGGGCAGGCACAAGGCCGGCCCCTACAGGGCTGGGGCGCGTGGATGGGGACGGTGTCGCGCGTACGGGGGCAGGCACAAGGCCGGCCCCTACAGGGCTGGGACGTGTGGATGGGGACGGTGTCGCGCGTACGGGGGCAGGCACAAGGCCGGCACGTAAGGGGATCTGATGGAACTGGCGGGACGCGGTCGGGCCAGACACGGTCGATTAGGGACCTGCTACGAATATCGAGACCCGGTCGATGAGGCACGGCATGGTTTAGGGGGGGCGTTGCGGGGGCGGAGCCCCCGCACAAGGGAGGGCCGACTAGGCCCGACCGCCCAGAACTGCAGTGGTCAGTGGTCAGTGGTTAGTGGTCAGTGAATAGTTCGACTGGTGGGCGACTGGTGTGAAGAGGAGAGAGTGAAGAGTGAGAGTTGCTGTTTCGTCTGCCGCGGGTTGGGACGCGGGGCTGATAGTAGTTCAGGCGTTGCCAGTGCATTGCGGGGGCTCACCTTCTCTTTGGGATGCACCCGGTCGCGTGACTTTGCTTTTCGCCTATGGAGGCGTGTGCTACACTGCGGGGGAAGGAGGCGCTGACAAGGGAAGCCGGGAAACGGAAGTTCAGGACTCCTTCGCCTCATCACTTAATTTTCAGGCAGGAGAAACTGATGAAGATTACGGATCTGTCCGTTCGCCGATTTCGCTATATTTCGAATACCGTGCGCGACTCTGAAGGGCACGGGCATCCGGGCCCAGACCACGAGGCGGTGCAGTCGGTGCTGACGATTCATACAGATGAGGGGATCGAGGGGTACTACTTCGGCAGCCCGCCGCAGGCGCTGATCAACAGCCTTGTGAAACCTTACATCACCGGCGAGGACCCGTTCTATCGCGAGCGCATCTGGCACAATCTCAAGGAACGGCAGCGCCTGAATATGGCTACGATGTCGGACAGGCTGCTGAACGCGGTGGACCTGGCTCTGTGGGACCTGGCGGGCCGTGCGTTGAATCTGCCGGTGCACAAGCTGCTGGGGGCGACGCGCGACAAGGTGCCGGCCTATGCGAGCACGATGTGCGGAGACGACATCGAGGGGGGACTGGGCACTCCGGAGGACTACGCGAACTTCGCCGAGTGGTGCATCGAGCGCGGGTACTCTGCCTTCAAGCTGCACACGTGGCAACCGCCCTACGAGGGGGCGCCGGACGTCAAGCGGGACATCGCGGCGTGCGCGGCGGTGCGGGAGGTCTACGGCCCGGATGCGCACCTGATGCTGGACCCGTATCACTATTACTCGCGGCTGGAGGCGCTCTACCTGGCGAAGGGCCTGGAGAAGCTGGACTACTACTGGATGGAAGAGCCGATGGACGAGCACAGCATGTCGTCCTACGTGTGGCTATGCGAACAAACGTCACTGCCGATCTGCGGTCCGGAGACGGCGGAGGGTAAGATGTACACGCGGGCCGAGTGGATCAAGGCGGGGGCATGCGACCTGGTACGCGGTGGCGTCGGCGACCTGGGCGGGTTGACGCCGCTGATGAAGGTCGCGCATCTTGCCGAGTCGTTCGGGATGAGGATGGAGGTGCACGGCGGCGGGCCGGGCAATTTTCACGCCCTGTGCGCGATGGGCATTCCCGGCCAGTACTACGAGCGCGGCCTGCTGCACCCGTTCATCGACTACGAGCAGCCGGCCCCATGGCTCAACCGCCTGGACGACCCGATGGACGAAGAGGGGTTCGTGCACATTTCGCAGCTGCCGGGTCTGGGTCAGGACATCAACTGGGAGTACATTGAGGCCAATCTTGTAGAGTAGGGCGCGGAATACTGAGAACAGGTCGGGGAGCTGGCGCTGCCGTTTGGGCAAAGGAAGGGGGGCCGGATGGACGAGGTAGAACGGTATCTATTCGATGTGCGAGGCTATCTTGTGGTTGAGGACGTGCTGTCTGCAGGGGAAGTAGATGAGCTGAACGCGTTGATAGACAGCCAGGGACTGCCGGGGCCGGAGCTGGACACGATGGGGGCCAGGTTTGGCGGCTACCTGGAGTGGGACGAGGCTTTTTGTACTCTGCTGGACCATGAGCGCATCATGCCTTATCTCAAAACGATTTTGGGCGACGGCTTTCGACTGGACCATTACTACGGCATATACATGCGCGCGGGCACAGAACGGCTGCGCCTGCACGGTGGAGCGACGCCTTACGACCCACCGGAATTCTACCACTACAACAACGGTCAGATGTTCAACGGCCTGACGGTCGTTTCCTGGAATTTATCGGCATCCGGGCCCGGATTGGGCGGATTCTGTGGGGTTCCGGGCAGCCATAAGGCCAACTTTCCTTGCCCCGACGGCATCCGGGTTGCGCACGACGCGCATGAGGCCGTGGTCGTCCCGGAGGCGCCGGCGGGTTCGGTGGTCATCTTCACCGAGGCGCTGACCCACGGCACGGTGGAATGGGCTGCGGAGTTTCACAGACGTTCTCTGCTCTACAAGTACAGTCCAGGTCAGCAGTCGTGGAGCGCGAAATATTCGGAGGCGCCGCGGACCGTCAAACTGACGGCGCGCCAGAAGCTTCTGTTTGAGAAGCCCTATTTCAACTCGCGGCCTTCTCTTTTCGAGGGGGAAAAGTAGATTCGCAATGGGCAGGTCGGGCCGTGGAAATGCCGGCTGCTGCGCGCGGCGTAAGGCCGGCCATTCAGACGTCAGTTTCAACCCTTTTGGAGTCCAGTAAAGGAGTAAGCACATGCCTAAGCCCTTCCGCATCGGCGTATCATCCGGATTCAAGACAGCCGCTCCCGGCACAATCGAACCGGTCCTGGCGCGGCTGATCGACCCGTTGCCCCACGTTGAGTGGGCTTTTTTTGACGCGGGGGCTGGTGAGCCGGTGGAAGCCGAAGCCATCGCAGGCTTCGAAGGCGTGATCGCACTGGGAAGCCCTTACGACGCTTCAACGGTCGCAGGGAATGGGGAGCTTGCCTGTCTTGCGCGCTGGGGGGTTGGCTATGACCTCGTCGACACGGAGGCAATGACGGCCAATGACATTTTGCTGGCGATTGCGGTGGACGCGGTACGGAAGCCGGTGGCGGAGGCGATCCTGACGCTGATCCTGGCTCTGGCCAAAAAGCTGTGGGCGAAGGACAAACTGGTGCGGACCGGCAGATGGGACCTTAAGGCGCAGACTTCCGGGCTCGGACTTAGCGGCAAGACGGTAGGCTCGGTGGGGATGGGCAATATCGGGGGCGAGATGTTCCGGCTTCTCGGTCCTTTCGACCTGGGGCGGCGCCTTGCCCACGACCCGTACCTGGACCCGCAACGGGCGGTTGCGCTGAACGTGGAACTCGTGAGCCTGGAGACCATTTTCAGGGAATCTGATTTCGTCATTACCAACTGTCCTTTGACCGAGGAGACGCGTGGATTCATAGACGGCCGTCTGTTCGAAATGATGAAGCCGAGCGCCTATTTCATCAATACCGCACGCGGCCCGATCGTCAACCAGGAGGATTTGGTGGACGCGCTGCAAGCAGGCACGATTGCGGGTGCAGGTCTGGACGTAGTCGAACCGGAGCCGTTGCCTCTCGATCATCCGCTGATTGGGATGGAAAATGTGATTTTGTCGCCGCATGCGCTGGCGTGGACCGATGACCTCTATGAGATGAATGGCACGATTGCCTGCGAAAGCCTGTTGGCGGTGTTCCGGGGCGAGTTGCCGGCGTTTCCGGTCAACCATGAGGTGGTTGAGCAGCCGGGTTTTCTGAAGAAGCTGGACAGTTTGGCGGCGCGGTGGCGCGAGTTTGGCGGGTGAGAGATCCGGAGGAGCAGGCAGGCAGAGCCCAATTTACACCTTGATTGGATTCTCAACCTGAGTCACATCCCGGTACACAAGCCGAAGCTGTTGCGTCTGAAGAGTCAGGCTCCGTTGATATTTTGGGGTTGTGAGAAACAGAATCGATTGATCCGCGAAGGGACGCGAAGGGTCGCGAAGAACACCTTTCTTCAGAACCGCGAAGTCACGCGAAGGGCCAGGAGGAGGGGCAAGTACCAGGGCACCTACAAGGGGCGCCCCTACGGTAGGGGTAGCTGGTTGAAATGTCAACAGGCCCTCGTCCTGGCGGGGCGTCGCGTCCTCATCCGCCTTCTCCGGTCTCCGACCTTTTCAGGCCACACACCTCCAGACTGCTTCACAAGAGTAGAAATGTAAGGGGTTTATATACCAAAGTGACACGACATGACTGAGGCCATCGTTGTTTACCGCGCATATCAGGAGCGCGTGTACCTGTCGGCTGCCGGATACGGCAGAATCCGAGAGGTAGTGGGTGCGTGTCGGTGGCTGTACAATCGGTCTCTGGAACAGAGGCGCAACACGTACAGGGCGTGCGGCAAAGGTATGTCGAAGTTCGCCCAAATGAAGCACCTGACTGTCTTGCGTTCTACGCAGCAATGGTGGGGGGAATTGGATTTGCAGGTGGCGCGTGGAGTGTTGGTTCGGGCGGATCGTGCGTTCCAAGCCTTTTTTCGCCGAATCCGAAATGGAGAAACGCCCGGATACCCGCGGTTTCAAGGTGCGGGGCGATTCCAGTGTTTGGAATTGGCGGAAGCAAGGACCGGAATGGTGAAAGGCAATAACATCCGCATCAAGGGTTTGCCGCGGATGCGAATTCGCCCAAATCGTGAATTGCCGGACAGTCAGCAACTCAAGTCGCTGCGTTTCGTTATGCGGGGACGGCACCTGTGGGCGGATATGGTGTATGCGGAAGAAGTCACGCCACTACCCCGAAATGATCATGTTGTGGGCATTGACTCAGGGGTCAACGAACGCATCACTCTGAGCAGTGGTGATAGGATTGCAAAGCGTGTCATCAACAGAGACAAAGAGCGGGTTTTGCAAAGAGCCATCAGCCGCAGAAAAAAGGGAAGTGCGGGGCGCGGTAAGGCTGTGGCGGCGTTCGCCAGAGAGAAGCGGCGCAATCAGGTTCGGAATCGCAATGAATGTCACGTCGTCACCACCGAACTCGTGCGGCGTTACGGAACAATCGTGATGGAGGATTTGCGCATCTCCGGCATGACCAGATCGGGAGGCGCGCGCAAGAAAGGACTAAACCGAGAGATTTTGACTCAGACGTGGGGGATGATTCGTAGCCAGTTGGCGTACAAGGCAGAATGGGCCGGGCGCAAACTCATCGAAGTCAACCCTGCGTACACATCACGCACGTGTGCGGAGTGTGGGGCGGTGAATCCCAAGGCCAAGGTGTATCGGGTGTTTGAGTGCGGGAAATGCGGTCACACGGACGACAGAGACGTGAACGCAGCCCGCAACATCATGGCGCGTGGGGTATTCGCGCCGACAGCCTAACGGTGGGCGTAGTGAAGTCGTGCCGTGCTGCCAGAAAGGTATACGATGTTACTTTCGTATATAAGCCCCAAATGTAATCCCGAAAACAGCAGGGCATAGTTCGTCGTGCTATAGTTCGGGATGATTGCGCCGTCGTTGTTGACGACAGACTTTTGGTTGGGACGGTTACTTTGAAGCGAGAGTGAATGAGAACGGAAAACAGAGATGCTGCGAATGCAAGGAAGTTGGGGGAAGTGAGAAACTGGGGCGTTGTTTGGTTATTGGCGATGGCGTTGGCGCTCAGCGCGTGCAATCAAATTGCGGCACGTGAGGGTGGCGGAGAAGGCATGGCGATGGATGACGGCATGGCTATGGACATGTCGGGCGGTTCGATGGCGGCCGAAACGCTCGGGACGCAGGACACCGAGAACGGCCTATTCAGGGTCAGCGCAGTAAGTCAACTGGACCCTGTCGTCATAAACGAGACCCATGCCTGGACGTTGCAGGTCGAGACCGCGGACGGCAGCCCAGTGACCGATGCCGAGATCGCAGTTGAAGGCGGAATGCCTGAACATGACCACGGCTTTCCGACCGCGCCGCGGGTAACGGAGAACCTCGGAGAGGGAGAGTATCTGCTGGAAGGGATGCGGTTCAACATGGGGGGCGTGTGGGTATTGACGCTCGCGATCAGCTCCGGCGGTCAGAGCGATACGGTTACTTTTGAGTTCGAACTGAAATAGAGCGTGCGCCGCCTTCTCGTTGCCGGTGCCGCGCTGGCTCTTATACTCCTCATTGCGGTGGCCCTGATCTCTACCGGCCTAGTTGGCGGTGGAGCAGTCGGGGCCACCCTTCGCGAAGTCTTCCCCGGGTCAGCAGAAAGAGGAGGAGCGGCAACGCGGCCGGGCGGCGCTTCGGCTCACAGTTGGACCGATGCTGAACGCGGGCTCATCGCCTCACTCAGCATAGACCGCCTGCGCCCCTTGCCTCCAGACCCATCTAACGCGGTCGGAGACAATCCCGAAGCGGTTGCTCTCGGCCATGCACTTTTCTTTGACAGCGGGCTCAGCCCAGACGGGTCGGTCGCCTGTTCAACCTGCCATCAGCCCGACAGGTACTTCACCGACGGAAAGGCATTGGCAAACGTGCGCGACGTCGATACGCCGCGCCATACGCCGACCATTGTCGGCATCGCGTACAGCGACTGGTTCTACTGGGATGGGCGCAAGGACAGCCAGTGGGCGCAGGCGCTGGCTCCGCAGGAGGCGGCGATCGAGCACGGCGGAACGCGGACGGCTCACGCCCTTTATGTGCTGAGCAGATACCCAAGCGAATACGGGACGGTGTTCGGGCCGGCGCCCGATCTCAGCGACACGTCGCGTTTTCCCGCCGAGGCCGCCCCCGTGGAGGACGAGACAGCGCTAGCAGCCTGGGAGGCAATGAGTGAGGCGGATCGCGGGGCGATCAATCGCGTTTTCGCCAACATCGGAAAGAGCATCGCAGCCTACTCCCGCAGGATACTGCCCGGCCGCAGCCGTTTTGACGACTATGCCGCGGCTGCGCTCGCCAGGGACGGGATGCGGATGTCGGAGCTTTTCAGTCCGCAGGAAGCAGAGGGGTTAAGGCTCTTTTTTGGTGACGGTCAGTGTACCGACTGTCACAATGGTCCGCTGTTTACCAATGGATCGTTTCACAATATCGGCCTGCCTTTGCCGGAGGGAAGCAAGTTCGATCAGGGCAGATCACGGGGGACTTTGCAGGTGGTCGAGGACGTTTTCAACTGTCTGGGCGAGTACAGCGACGCGAATGAGGAGGCTTGCGTGGAGCTGCGCTTCATCAAGTTGGAAGGTGATGAGCTGATCGGCGCGTTCAAGGTGCCCGGCCTGCGCAACGTGGCCGAAACGGCTCCATACATGCACAACGGCATCTTTCCCGACCTGGACGCCGTGATTCGCCATTACAATCACGCGCCGCCGGCGTTTCCGGGCCATTCCGACCTGGTGCCGCTTGCGTTTACAGAGGAGCAGAGCGCGGCGTTGATTGCATTTCTGTTGACTCTCAGTGCGCCTGCGGACGCGCCGCCCGAACTACTGCTTCCGCCCGAGGGCTCGGAGTAGCAGCATCGCGGCGGGGACCGGCGCGGGCAGGAGACCGATCAGACGACACGGCTTAACATTTCTTCGCCGCGCAGTCCGGCCAGCAGATTGTCCACCGTGCGACGGGACATCTGGTAGCGGGTCTGGAAGGTAGCGCTGCCCAGATGCGGGAGTATGAGACAGTTTTCGAGGCGCAAGAGGGGATGATCGCGCGGGAGGGGCTCCGGCTCGGTTACGTCCATGGCGGCGCCGGCGATCAGGTTTCGCTGCAGGGCATCAAGCAGGGCTTCGTGATCTACCACGCCGCCGCGGGCCACATTGATGAGGTAGGCTGTCTTTTTCATCTGGGCAAGTTGGGCCGTGCTGATCAGATGGCGCGTTTCGGGTGACATGGGCACGCTGAGCACGACAAAGTCGGCCTCTTCGAGCAGCGCCTCGAGCGTTCGGTAGGAGGCGTTCAGCTCTTCGGCATGGGGGCTCGGATTGCGGTTATGGTAGAGGACCTTCATGTCGAAGCCGCTGGCGCGGCGTGCGATTACGCGGCCTACGCGCCCCATGCCGATGATACCGAGGGTCGAGCCATAGATCTCGTGTCCGTGGAGGATGTTGCCGTCGTATACGAGGTAGTCAGGGCCGCGTGCGTGGAGCCAGCCGGGTACGAGATTGCGGGCGAGAGCCATCAGGAGGGTAAAGGCCATGTCGGCGGTGGCGCCGTCGACAAAGCCGGGCGTGTAGCCCACCGGCAGGCCGCGTGCCTGCGCGTCCTCGAGGACGATGTGGTCTACGCCGACACCGAAGTTGCTAAGGCAGCGAAGGTTGGGCATCTTGTCCATCAGAGTGCCGGGCACTATGGGATGGCCGTAGACGATGAATCCTTCAATGATGGGCAGGTTCGGGTCATCCTCGGTCAGGTCCCAGATGTACACGTCGCACGTGTCTGCCACCATTTCCGCCATTTCCGGGGGCAACTCAGAGTCGGTTAATATCTGATAGGGCACTGGGACCTCCTTTTCGATCTTGCAGCCGCACGCTGTTGGACGGGCGGCCGCACTGTTTGTAAGGGTTACGCTAAGGCAACTCTATCAATGGCACGCATCATTTATTTCAGTCCTGACTTCCCTCAGCCGTCAGGGGGCATCAAGACGCTATACCGTCATGTAACGAGGCTGGTAGAGATGGGCTTTGACGCCTGGATCGTCCACCAGAAGCACCCGTTTCGTGCGACCTGGCATGGCTACGAGGCGCCAACACTCTGGCTGTCTGAGCGTCCAAGCTTTGCGCCGGAGGACGTGCTCGTCATACCTGAAGTCATGCACCAGGTCATGCAACAGACGGCGAGTTTTTCGGGTGAGCGAGTCGTCATTGCTCTGAGCTGGTCGCCAACATACTGGAATCTGCCGGCCGGGCAGACGTGGGCCGGTTTCGGGATTCGCCGTGTCATGACCAAGTCGCCGGTGATTCAGGAATACCTTCGCTGGTGCATGGGTCTCGAGGCGACACTGATCAGTGAATACGTTACGCCAGAGCGCTACTACTACAAGCAAGAAACGAAGCGGCCCAAGATTTGCTACCTCACTCGCAAAGATCGCTCGGCTGCCTGGCTACAACAGGTCTTGCAGGCGAAGGGGGCACCTTTCACCAGTTTCGAGTGGATGCCTCTGCGAGAGTTGAGCGAAGACGAGTACGCCCGGCATCTGCGGGAGGCAACAGTATACGTCACGACAAATATGCAGGAGGGCATGAACAGTTCGGTCCTGGAAGCGATGGCCTGCGGCTGCCTGGTAGTCGGCTTCAGCGGAATTGGCGGCGGCGCATTCATGAGGCCTGAAGGGCCGGGGCAAAACTGCATTCTCGTCGAAAATGGCAATGTACCTGCCCTCGGCCGAAAGCTTGAAACTGTTCTGCGAGAGCTGGCGGCCCAGCCTGGGGCGTTCTCGGGAATCACGGAAAACGGGCTTGAGACCGCGAAAACGTATCAGAACCCGAAGGACGAGGCCGACAGTCTGCGAGCGGTGTTTTCCCCTATCGTTCCAACCTCCAGTTAGGCGCCTTCCTCCAACTCCTCGCCCAGGAGGAGCTTTTTGACTTCGTCGCCGACACGGATTGTGCCGCCGTCAATGACCCGGGCGGTGATGCCACCGTGGCCTCGCATGGCGCCGTAACCGCCCGGTCCGAAGTTTTCCTCCATGCGGCTGCAAGGGTGGCAGGGTCCAGAATGCTCCAGAACTGCATCGCCAATTCTGAATTTGCGATCCTGCAGGCTGAACAGGTTGATGCCGCGGACGACGATATTGCGCCGTGCCAGCGCGGGGTCGGCAGAGGGTCTTTGAAGGAACGCCCCGACGGCGTCGAGGTGCTCCCCCTGGATCAATGTGACCTGCCGGACGCCGCTACCCTGGCCGTGGAAATGGTCGCCTTCCAGCCCGGTGCCAGGTACGGCTTCGGCCTCAGCCACGGATTGCAGGGGACCGCGCCGCTCGGCACGCAGACCTATCCATTCCACCGTACCGGCCTTCGAAGGCTTCGCCATCAGTTTGGCTACATCACTTTCCGGATTGAGCGTTGTCATCTAGGATTCTCCAGCTATTGGGTCGCCGCCTTTGGGAGGCTTCCCCGTTCTTTGGAACAGACCGGGCAGTCGGCCCATTTTCTCACCGTTTCGGCCCTCTGCAGACAAATGCACCCATGCGAACCGGTGAGCGCAGTTCTCCACTCTTGAGAATAACTTCGCTGGCCTGTTGTTGCACGAGGACCGGCAGTTGCCGTTTCTTGTCGGACTCGATATCCGCCCGTGCGAGCAGGTTGCGGTAGCGGCCAATTCTTTTGTAGCTCGTCAGGAAATCTTTCGCAGTGGCGTAGCGTACTTCATCCTCAAAGTAGACCTGATCAACGTCGGCGAAACCTTGGCCAAGAATTTTGCCTCCGTTCTCCATGGAAAAGGGAGACTGGGCCTCGGTTTCGTAGGCGATACCGAGTTTATCGAGCGCCGAATAGTGGAATTCAAGTACGGGCACGTTGACATTGTCGCTGTTGGTTGTTGCCAGCAGCCAGCCATCTTCTTTCACGACTCGTGCCAGTTCAAGTACGCCTTCAGAAATGTGCGGTAGATGGTAGAGCACGTGATTGGCCATCACGCCTGTGAAGTGTGCGGAGGGGAAAGGCAAGGCCTGAATTTCGGCAGTAACGAATTTGGGACGGTGCCGCCGTTGTTTCGCTTCGGCGGCAGCGGTTTCCAGCATTCCCAGCGAGCTATCGGCACAGGTTATTCCGGTCGAAGCCACACCGAACTCTTCGATGAGAGGCCAGGTGAATCTCCCCCAGCCACACCCGGCGTCCAAGATAGTCGCGCTGGCCTCAACCGGGACGAGTCCGAGTGCCCAGGACTCCAGCCTCCTCCCGGATACCATGGTCGTCCCGACGTGTTTGGCCTTGAGATGTTCGCCGCGGCCATAATAGGGAGACAGGGTGCCGGGCGCAAAACAGGCGGCTTCATTCTGCTGGCAATTGCAGGATACGCCGGTGACAGGACTCATCTGCAGCAAGCAAAGGTGCCGAATTCGCCGTAGCGGGCGGCGGCGAAACCGCGGGAACCGGAGTTCTGGCGGCCACAGTCAGTAGGAGAAGTGCCTGGAACTGAAAAACCGCACGAGTGAAGCATTTCTTCGTGCTCTTCGAGGCTGTAGCGGCTGGGATGTGGATTCTCGGCGTCCAAGAGCAGGTCGCCGTATGCCAAGAGTCCGCCTTCGCGCAGGAGACTGCGCGCCTGTTCCAAGACCAGTTTCTGTTGCGCAAGATCGCCGAGGTCATGTAAGGCCTGGATTGATACGACGGCGTCGACTTTTCCGGCCCAGCCCATTTCGACGAGTTGTGCGGGCCAGTTGTCGCTGACCAGGTCGGCGCGGCGAAAGTGCATCGTCGCGGCGTTGCCCTCTTCTCCTGGAGATCCGTCGAGCCGGCGACGTGCGTATTCGAGCAGGTGAGGCGAGAGATCGAAGCCGCAGTAGCGAAGGCCTGACAGCTGCCCTTTGAGGACCTCGGCCAGAAAGCCTGCTCCGCAGGCCAGTTCAACGACCCGCGGCGAGCCGGCTGAGGCGGCGCTGATCTGGCTGGTAATCCAGGCGGCTACTTCCCTCCGTTGCGGGCGCTCGCGATTGAGGCGCGCTTCCCAGCTGCGCACTTCGGAGTCGGTTCGAACGTCGGCTGATCGAATCATTTGCTCTTTCTAAGTTAGACTGCGATTCAGTCTTAATTGTCTTTGCGACCCATTCTCCAATCTCTCTGTGCGCCTGCTTTGCTTCGGGCGCCCAAGGATAGAATGCGTGGAAGGCGTGCCACATACCCATCCAGATCTTGGCGGTCACTTCAACACCGGCTGCTCTTGCTCTGGCCTCCAGTCGCGTAGAATCGTCGCGCAGGATTTCATCGTTTCCGGCGTGAATCAGGAGAGGCGGGAGTCCCTTCAGGTCAGCATATAGGGGCGAAACAAGTGGATGATCAGTGGGCGTACTTCCTCGGTATCTATTTGCCAGAATCGGGATTCCGGCAGGACGCAGCCATGGATCTCTTCGGGCAAGAGAGTGTACGCTGTGTCCGGTGCCCAACAGGTCGGTCCAGGGAGAAAGGAGAACGGCGCCGGCCGGCATCGGCAGCCCTTCATCTCGCAGGGTCTGTAGAAGCGCCAACGTGAGTCCACCGCCGGACGATTCTCCTCCGACTACAATGCGATCATGCGAGTATCCCTGTGCCAACAGGAACCTGTAGGCGGCGCGTGCGTCCAGTAGGCCGGCGGGGAAAACGTACTCCGGTGCGAGGCGGTATTCCGGCAATAGCGTGCGGCAACGACAAGCCTTGGCGATATGTGAGACGAAGCCGCGATGGGACTGGCAGGAGCCGAGGGAGTAGCCGCCTCCGTGGAGATAGAGGAAGGCACTGTCGGACTGCGTATTCTGTAGATCGATCCATTCGGAGGGCACGCCGAATGCGTCGACGGGTGATGCCAACATCCTGTCTGCCATAGGGAGAAGCTGTTGCCCGCGACGGTCCATGGTTTCACGCTGGTCAGGGATAGGGCGGTCGAGAGGGAGGCGGCTGTTGCGAGCGCGAAAATAGATTTTGAAGATCTGGCTGCGGATGCTTTGCATTGTCTGGTATGGCCGTTTTTTCCGGGTTTGATAAGGTGAATTTGTCCTAGAGATTACCACGAAATGTCACCTTGCAAAAGCCACGACCTTACGGTAGCGTAAACTCAGCATAAATCTGTGGAAGGGAGGTAGATTTCGATGGATTACAGAGCGTTGGGTAGACGGGATGACATTCAGGTGTCGCCGATTGCGTTAGGGTGCTGGCCGTTTTCGGGCGGCGAGTTCTGGGGCAAGCAGGAGGATGACGATTCTATCGCGGCGGTACATGCCGCACTGGACTCTGGCATCAATTTCTTCGACACTGCAGAGGGATACTACCGGTCAGAGGAGGTGCTGGGGCGCGGGCTAAAGGGAAGGCGGGATGAGGCGGTCATTGCGACAAAGGTGAGCGCGGTTAATCTGGCGGCGCAGGCGGTGAACGAGGCGTGTGAACGCAGCCTGGGGGCACTTCAGACAGACTATATAGATCTATATCAGATTCACTGGCCGAATTGGGAGATGCCACTTGCCGAAACGGTCGGTGCGCTCGACGCGCTACAGGATGCGGGGAAGATCAGGTCATACGGTGTGTGCAATTTTGCCCAACAGGATCTGACCGAAATGATCGCAACAGGCAGATGTGTATCGGACCAGATGCCGTACAATCTCGTGTGGCGCGTGATCGAGAGGGCAGTGCTGCCACTGTGCCGCGACAACGGAATTGGCGTCATCTGCTATAGTCCGCTTGCGCAGGGGGTTCTTACTGGCCGTTATGCGAGTGCAGATGAAGTGCCCGAAGGACTGGCACGGACGCGCCACTATTCGAGTGAGCGGAGATTTTCGCAGCACGGTGAGCCCGGACTCGAGGAGGGGCTATTCGAGGCCGTGGCGGAAATCCGCAAGATCGCCGACGGCATGGGGGAACCGATGGCGGCTGTCTGTCTGGCCTGGGCGCGGCAGCAGGCAGGGGTGACGTCCTTGCTGGTAGGTGCGCGCAACGCCGAGGAAGTTCGCCGAAACCTACCGTCGCTTGAACTGACACTGGATGAGGAGGTTTTGAATCAGCTGTCAGCGGCGACCGAGCATGTAAAGGAATACCTGGGAGACAATCTTGATATGTGGCAGGTCCCTGCGCGCATGAGGTGAACCCCAGCGGCTACTTCTGCGGCGTTCGCTCCATCACTTCGTGGGGCCAGACGATTTCGCGTCGTGCGGGAGTCAGGCGTTCGAGCAGCTCCGGTGAGGGCCTGTAGCCGAATCTAAAGATGCCCCAGGACGGTCCGTAACGGTAGACGACGACGCGGCGGTCGCCCTGGACCGAGCGGCGGGCGGAGCCGTGGCAGACCGTGTCCACAAATATGAGGGCGTCGCCCGCGTCCATGTATATTTCTTCAGCGCCGATTATGGCGTCGGCTGAGCCGCCCAGCCCGATGCTATGGGCGTCGTATTCGGGCGGTGGAAAGTTGGACTTGTGACTACCGGGGATCACCATAGTGCCACCGTCGCCAGGACCGATATCGGTGAGGGCAACGAGAACATTCACCTGGCCGTTCATGAAGTGTCCGTTGTGAAACCTGAACTGGTTGCGCTTGCTGATGTGATGTCCCCCTGAGTGGATTCCGATGGCCTCGCCCGGTCCGCGCAAGTTGGCAAAGTTTTCATCGATAAACAGAGGCCCGTGGTGAAAGTCGAACGAGCCTTCCCCTCCTACAAAGTACTTGACCTTTTCGACCCAGGAGGGATGGTCGATCAGGTTCTCGAATCCGGGACCGGCTTCATAGATCTGCTGCAGGTTGAGGCCGTCGGCGCTTCCGTACTGATGGCCGTGGACGTAGCCCGCCCACTGTCCCACTTCTAAAGGCAGGACGGCGTCGATATCGGCATTGCAGTCGGCGATCTCTTGTTCGGTGAGGGCGTTCTTGACCAGAAGATATCCTCGCAGATCAAAGAGAAAGATATCGATTTCGCTTGGCTTCTGCGGTACAGCGCTCATCATTTCTCCTGTTAAACGATTTGGCCATTTTGGCCGATTCTTTGGGTAAGCTACAATGCAGCGCACATTGCCCCAGGATTGTGAATTGCCAGTTTACCTTTGCGGGTGGCAATCCCGTGCATTATACAATACGGTGGGCGGACAGGATACCAGGAGGCAGTTCAACAAACAATTATGGCTCTCTCACCCGATCATCTCGTATATGCCGCGCCAGATCTTGAAGAAGCGGTAAGGGACCTGGCTGAGCGCTTCGGTGTCCGCCCTTCTGCCGGAGGCAAACATCCAAATGGAACGCACAATGCGCTGCTGGCTTTGAGCGGTTCCTGTTATCTGGAGGTCATTGCGCCAGACCCGGAGCAGTCACACCAGCAGGGGGAGGGGCCGTTGGCCTTCGGATTGGACTGGCTTAAGATTCCCAGGTTGGTGACATGGGCTGTACTGGCCCCCTCACTGGAAGATGTAGCGAGCGCTTCGCAGGCTGCTGGTTATGATCCAGGCGTGGTGGTAGAGGGCGGGCGCGTTCGACCGGACGGTGCGCGGTTGAGCTGGCGTACGACCAAACGACCGGAGACCCAGGAAGGGTGGCCACCGCCAGGCGATGGGATTGTGCCGTTTCTGATCGAGTGGGGAGAGGAAACTCCGCACCCATCTACGACTTCAGCGCAAGGTGTGCGGCTACTTGAACTTTCTCTGTTCCATCCCCGGCCCGCCGAGGTGCAGCCGATGTTGTCAGCGCTTCATATCGACATTCTAGTGTCCGCCGGCGATGCACCGGAGATGCGGGCGAGGCTAGAGACGCCTCTCGGTATCGTTACACTGGAGTAGTGAAGAATGGACATAACTCAGTTCCGACCTTTGGCTCTGCGCAATTTGGCAGTTCTGTTTGGCCTGACCAGGCGCTTTCTCCGGCTTTCTGCCAGCGGTTGGACGGGTGGCAAGCGTCTCGGCGCCGCGAACGATAATGGCCAGCATATTTGGACTCGCATTTAGGGAATGTCCCAACGCCTGACAGCCTGACCTTCTTTTTTCCGTTCCCCCGCCCGATTGTCCCCTAGGAGCAAAGGCAGCCCCCGCCTCACACAGACTGCTCTACCTGATTCTTGGTCCCCCTAATCTCCCGATGGGAATGTTGGGATTCCCATGGAGAGGCGCGTCTGGCAGACGCGCTTTACGAAGACCCGCGATTTGGAGACCCTTGCAGAGACTCCTGCGGGACATAGCGTGTCGCGATTTGCAGCTCACGGCCTAGCTTCCGGCGGGTGAACCGTGCTGCGTTATTGCTGTGATCGCTGTTCTTGTCAGGATGGGGCGGGCTGCAAATGAGTTCTTGACTCTGATCCGTCTAGAAATGTGTGCTAAGAGTCAGGTGACGAAACGTTGGAACATTGCCAGATGTGAGAGCGGGATCTAGAGATTACAAAAGGAGAAACTCTGTCGTGAATCAGATTATGGGAAATTTCTTAAAGGTTTTGGCCGTCGTGGTTTGGGTCCAATTCCTGGCCATCCTATTCTACGATCCTGCTCAGGAAGGCGTTGGATTTCAGATTTGGTCTGTACTCGACCCGCTGATGGTTTTAGCTATACTCATCACCATTTGGGTTGCTTTCCGGCGAAAGACAGAGATTGACAATCTGGCAGAGGAAGGTCTGTCCAGGGAGTACATCGAAGCGAACATCGCACTTTACGGGGGTGTGGCATTGCTTGCCGCGCTCCTGTGGAACTGGATCGGATCGCGGTGGGCGTACCCATTGGTAAGCTTTCAGTGGTTGTGGATCCTAATCGACCTCACGCTCCCGCTGCTCTTGTTCTCGGCTGGCAGGCGTCTCACCAGGACGGCAGCGCTGTGAAAGCAGAACGAAGGGGCTTCTGCTCTCTCAGGTTGGAGATGACTGCGACGAGACGGCGAGAACCGGAGGGGAACTGGAAATGCGAAACGGACACGCAGCAGAGAGTCCGTGATAGAGGAGGGATTTCGTCGTGAAGAGACTTTTGGGAATCGCCATGCAGGTGTTCGCCGTGGTGTTCTGGATCCAGTTTGTTGCCATTCAGCTTTACGACCCAACGTCCGAAGGATTCGGCGCGCTGGTCTGGACAATCTTTGATCCGTTTGTCGCTGCGGGCACACTTATAACGATTTACGTTGGGTTCAGGAGAAAGCAGGATGTCGACATGGCCCAGGATGGTGGCCTAACAAAGGAGTACTTCGAGGCAAATCTAACACTTTATGGGGGGATCATCCTTATTCACGCACTGCTGTGGAACTGGATCGGTTCGCGTTTGCTCGAACCAGAGATGAGTCTCCAATGGCTGTGGATATTTATCGACATATCCGTTCCTTTGCTACTTTTTCCTGTGGGCCGGTATCTTGCCAGGATTGACAATGCGGAACAGGCTGTTTAGACAAGTCGTTGCGGCTGCTCTGGCTTGCCGCGGCATTCCCACTGATCGGTTCGTTCCAATCCTCACTTAACACAGGCAGGCTCAATGCAAGTAGGCCTGTCTTAATGCACCCTTCTTACTTCGAGCCTACATTATCCTTTCATCCAATCTTCGAGATTGGCTGATTTCGGTCGTATTGACTGTTGTCGAGGATTCGTTGACGTTTGTTTGAACCAGAAGATGCAAGCGTTGGCCAGAATAGTAACTGCCCTGGCTGGCTTGCCGAGGCACACTGAGGCAAAGGACATTTAAGGCGCTACAGTTTCATCTGCAGTATGTCCGGGCAGATTACCTATGGTCCGGGGCACAGATTTTCGCTTCACTTTATTCATTGGCAGCAACTGAGCCATGTTTTGTGTGTGTTCTGTCTCGGCGGTGTGTACCGTCAGTGTTTCGGTAGCGAGCTCGAGACGGTCATAGTGGTGAATGTTGGGTATAAATGGGCGTTGGCTCGCCTGTCTTGCCTGCACCGGCACATACTCGAAATCTGGCAAGACGCGTGGTGGGGGGTTAAGCCCGGCCGCCGCGAGACGCCAACTTCAAATTAGCCACACACTTGCTACGGCGCGGACAGGACCGGGGGCGTTGCGGGGGCGGAGCCCCCGCACAAGGGAGGGCCGAATAGGCCCGACCGCCCAAAAGCGAGGAGAGAGTAATGAGGGGTGAGGAGAGAGAAACGCCTTTCGCCTAGTCGGGCGTCGCGCAATGAATAAGGCATAGTCGATGCATTCATTGTTCATTTGCCCAAGATTGCCAGCTTCCTGGCGGATCAGACCCGTTCATTTGCATGGGGCGCGTCCATTTGGCGTGAAAGCTTACTTTCCAGCCGGGACTTTTGTGACTATTGCATAGTCAGGGGGTTGATCCGAAGGGCTGATCTGTGGTACAATACTCGAAATGGACGGATTAGGCTGCTGCAGTTCTTGAATCCGCCCCTATTTCGTACGCCAATTTGGCATCAGGAGGATGACCATGGCAGACACAAAGAACCTTTCCGGTTCATCTGAGAAGCTCTCAGACAACCTGAACGGGCATGTGCCGTACCCGGGTATCCCAACGACGACAGATGGAGCCGGCTCGGTAGTTTGGGCCGAGACACACATAACACAGGCGGCTTGCGCCTATCCGATTACTTCATCGACAACCATGGGCGGCGGATACGGCTCGGCTGTTGCCAATGGCGCCCGCAACCTTTGGGGCGACCGGTTGATGTTCCTGGAGCCGGAGTCCGAACACAGCGCCGCGGCCGCTTGTGAGGGATTTGCAGTGGCCGGCGGCCGGGTCAGCAACTATACATCCGGCCAGGGTCTAATTCTGATGCACGAAGTGTTGTACACGATTTCAGGCAAGCGCCTGCCGGTTGTTTTTCACATCGGCGCACGCGCACTTACAAGCCACAGCTTAAATGTTCACGCCGGACATGACGACGTCATGTCCGTTTCTGATTCCGGGTGGGGTATTTTGTTCGGACGAACTGCCCAGGAGTCGGGCGACCTGGCGCTTATCGCACGGCGCGCTGCTGAAGATAGCCGCACGCCCTTTTTCAATGTCCAGGATGGATTCCTTACGACGCACACTGTTGAAGATGTCCTGCTGTGCGAACCGGAGATGATGAAGGAGTACATCGGCAAGCCCGAGGACAAGCTGGTCAATCTGTTCAACCCTTATAACCCGGTGATGACCGGTGTTGTCCAGAACCAGGACAGTTACATGAAGGGCAAGATTGCGCAGCGCGACTACTATTCTCAGGTAGGCGACGCTGTTCAGAACGCGATGGATGAGTTCTACCGCCTGACGGGCCGGCAATACCAGATGCTCGACAGTTACCGCATGGAGGATGCCGAATACGCCATTGTCGGTATGGGCTGCATGATTGAAACGGCCAAGGCGACCGTTGATTACATCCGGCGTGAAGAAGGGATTAAGCTTGGAGTCGTTCATATCACGTGCTACCGACCTTTTCCAAGCCAGCAAATTGTAGAGGCGTTGAAGCATCTGCGCGGATTCACCGTTCTCGAGCGGATGGATGACCCGATTGCGCCGAACAATCCTGTAACGAACGACATCAAAGCCGCATTTGCCGATGCGTATACCGGCAGCCCGGGATTTGCGGCAATCGACGACATTCCCAAGATTTTCAGCGGGGCGGCTGGTCTGGGGAGCCGCGACGTCCGGCCAGGGCACTTTATATCGATTGCACGCAACATGGTTGAGGAAGGTCCCCGCTTCTTCGTGGTAGGCATCAAGCATGACCTGGCACTGCCGATGAACGGCGACCCCGACGTTCGCCCCAAAGGCGCATTTTCCATGCGCGGTCATTCGGTGGGCGGCTTTGGCTCGGTAACGACTAACAAAGTCATCGCCACTATCGCCGGCGACATTTTTGGGAAGAAGGTGCAGGCCTATCCCAAGTACGGTTCGGAGAAAAAGGGTCTACCCACCACGTACTATCTGACAGTGGCGGACGAACCGATTTTGACTCATTGTGAACTTAACAACGTTGATTTCGTTCCCATGAACGACATCAACGCGTTCTTCACCAGCAATCCTCTTGCCGGAATACAGACCGGCGGTACGCTCTTTGTGCAGACCAACAAGTCAACGCCCGAAGACGTGTGGGCAAATGTACCGCCAAAGGCAAAGGACCTGATTCGAGAGAAGCAGCTGCGGGTCGTGGCCGCGGACGGTGCTAAGATTTCGCGTGAAGAGGCCCCGGTTGCCGACCTGGAAGTACGTATGCAGGGCATTGTCCTTTTAGGGATTTTCCTGCGGGTGACGCCATTTGCAGGCGACGCAGATCTCGATGATGCAGATGTCATGGAGCGCTCCGAGCAGGCGTTGCGCAAATACTTTGGCAAGCGAGGCGAGGCGGTCGTCCAGGCTAATATGCGCTGCGTAAGGCGCGGCTACGAAGAGGCCTTCGAGATTCCGTCGGAGATCATCGCGCAAGACATTACCTCGCCCGTGCTGGTTGAGGGTGCAGAGATTACACTGTTTGCTTAGTCATTCGACGGCATCAGAGGTAACGGTGCTTAACCTACTTGAAAGGCGGTAACTCGTATGGGTGTTACGGTAAATACGTTCGACATTCGAAATCTGACGCGGACGGCGAACGGCCACGACACAAGTGATGGAACTGAGGTACTGGCCGGATCGACGGTCGAAGGCACCAATGGCCATGACAATGGCTATGAGGCGTCGATCATCGATGCCCACGACTTTTTCGAGAGGGTCGTTCAGGAGTACAACGAGGGGCCGGGACCCGAATCGCTAGAGGCCGATATAGGCGTGGCGCGATCGGTCATCCCAGCCGGAACCGGCGCGTATCGCGATTTCAGCTACATTGCGCCAGAGATTCCCGAGTACATTCAGGAAAACTGCACCGGCTGCATGAGTTGCGTCACGCAGTGCCCGGATACCGCTATACTGGGCAAGGTTGTGACCGAAGACGAGCTGACTATCGCGCTGGATGACATCGACGACGAAGCCGAACGCAGTTTCATGTCGAAGCAGTTCGCCGAAACCAGTAAGTTCTACAAAGTACCGGCCAGAAGGAAGAAGACTCCCGGAAAGTTCGGCATCTTCATTGACCCAACCAAGTGCAAGGGTTGCGCTGAATGTGTCGAGGCTTGCGACGACCTGGGCTACCATGCCCTGAAGATGATCGAGAAGGAAGACACGACCGTTCCCATTTATCAGAAGAGCATCGACTTCTTCCGCAAGCTGCCGCCGACGCCGCAGGAGTTCATCAACGAGCGCGTTGCCGTCGACATGATGCTGGCCGAGCAGAGCATGTTGTACGTTGGCGGGGCAGGTTCCTGCGCAGGTTGCGGCGAGGCGACGGCAATCCGCATGTGGCTGGCAGCGCTGGGCTACAAGTACGGATCCGAGAATATCGGTATTGCCGCAAGCACGGGTTGCAATACGGTTTACGGCAGCACCTATCCTTACAATCCATATATTGTTCCCTGGAGCAATTCGCTTTTTGAAGACGGCCCCACGTTCGCCATGGGTCTGCGCATGCGCTGGGACCAGTTGGGCTGGGAGGACAAGCAGCTATGGGTTATGGGCGGCGACGGCGCGATGCTCGACATCGGTTTTCAGGCGTTGAGCCGGATGCTGGCAAGCGGCATGAACATCAAAGTGCTCGTGCTTGACACTCAGGTTTATTCCAACACCGGCGGTCAGACAAGCACGGCATCATTCACAGGTCAGGACTCCAAGATGTACTCGCATGGCAAGGTCCTTGCGGGCAAGCAGGAGATGCGCAAGGAGTTGGGTCGCATTGCGATGATGCATCCCCATACGTACGTGTCGCAGACGGTCCAGGCCGTGCCCAATCATTTCTACAAGTCGATTCTGGAAGCTGCCGAGTTCGAGGGGCCGGCGATTATAAACGTGTTTACGACCTGCCAGCCTGAGCATGGCGTTGCCGACAACATGGCCCGCCACCAGGCCAAGCTAGCGGTAGACAGCCGTGCCTTCCCGATGTTTGTCTATGATCCTCGCAAGGGCGACACGATTCGGGAGCGCCTGAGCCTTCAGGGGAATCCAGCGGTTAAGGAAGACTGGTATACGATCAAGAAGACGGGTGAAACGATAGATTTCATCACATTCGCCCGATCGGAAGGCCGTTTCTCCAAGCAGTTTGACAAAGAAGGCAACCCGTCAGAGGTGTTGATGGCAGCCCAGGCCGACCGGCTTGCGAACTGGCACCTGTTGCAGGAGATGGCTGGGATTCGCTAAACGATGGTTGTACAGTCCGCAGCCGGTTTTTTCAATAAGCGATTGAGGAGAGGGAGACCAAATTAGGGTTTCCTTGCCGAGAATCGCGTTTCCAGACGAAGAGTGCTACGTAACGGGGTGCGGCAACGCACTCCGTTTGTTTTGGGCAGAGTGACTCCGGGTAGGTCCACGAGATGGACGGAGACGAACCTGGACCATTTTGCGGTAGACAAGGAAAGTGCGGAATGAAGCTGGCCGACAACGCCACCATAATGGGAACTGCTGAAGATCCTGCAATCCAGCCGAATTCAGAAGCGGCGGAGGCATCAGGCGGACTAGCGCCCCCTGCGTCGATCACGACGGACGTCTTGCCTGCGGACTCGGCCACCGACCTGGAGGTGCCGGCCCTGCCGACGGAGTTGCTCCTTGAGATGTATCGCAAGGCATTGGCGATCCGGCTAATGGAAGAGGCGCTTCTGGCTGCTGCCGAAGAGGGGCAGATCGGGGGCGCGATGCACACGGCGATCGGCCATGAGGCCAATGCCGTTGGCGCCGCCTATGCGTTGCAGCAAGGAGACTATGTTACGTGCACCTATCGCGGCCACCATCATGGACTGGCGTGGGGCATGGATCCGGGGCGGGCCATTGCAGAAGTTATGGGCCGCAGCGACGGCTTTGCCAAGGGCAAGGGCGGCTCGATGCACTTTGTATCGCCTGAAAGCGGCATGATGGGAGCTAACGGCATCGTCGCCGCGCAGGTTCCCCACGCCGCGGGCCTGGCCCTGGCGAGCCAACTGCGCGGCGAAGAAAGGGTTGCGATTACGTTTTTCGGTGACGGCGCGCTGTTCCAAGGGGTGATGCACGAGACGTTCAACATTGCAGCCAAATGGAAACTGCCGCTCATCTTCTACTGTGAGAACAACCGATACTCGGAGATGACGCCGATCTGGCGCACCTCTTCGATCGAAGATATCTTTCTGTTTCCCCGTGCCTACGGCATGGCGACGATGCAGATCGACGGCAATGACGTGGAGGCGGTCCACGCGGCAGTGACTCGGGCTGCAGAGCGGGCCAGGTCCGGCTTGGGCCCCACTTTCATCGAGGGCATCACGTACCGCCTGGCCGGACACATGGCCGGGGACCTGGAGACCTACCGCCCGCCGGAGGAGGTGGAGAAGCAGAAGGCATACGAACCGCTGGTTGTATTGCGGAGTAAGCTCTTGAATAAAGGCGTAGACGAAGCAACCATTGCCAGCATTGATGAGGAAGTCGAAAACATGATTGACGAGGCTGTAGCTTTTGCAGAAGAGAGCCCGTGGCCAGACGCCGCCGAGGCGTATCGAGATGTTTATGTTGACGCCGCCTTCAGAGACGCTTGATGACTGAGTCGTTCTGAACGCCGGTGATACGGGCAAGCGCGACGGGAACGAGAGACCAATGTCTATACGAAGAACCACCTATATTCAGGCGATAAACGAAGCGCTGAGAGAAGAGATGCAGCGTGACGAGAATGTCTTCCTTATTGGCGAGGACATCGGCCACTACGGCGGGTTGTTCCGTGTCACTCGCAACCTGCTTGACGAATTTGGCGACAGGAGGGTACTCGACACGCCCATCAGCGAGCAGGCTTTCATGGGCATGGCATTTGGCGCGGCAACAGTGGGTATGCGGCCTGTCGTCGAGCTGATGTATATGGATTTCACGCTGGTAGCCGCCGACCAGATCTTCAACCAGATTGCAAAATACCGCTACATGACGGGAGGTCTGCTGAAAGTTCCCGTGGTGATACGGGGCCAGCAAGGCGGCGGCAAACACTACGGTTCCCAGCACAGCCAGTCAGTTGACAGCCTTTACGCCCACTTTCCCGGCATCAGGGTTGTCGCGCCGGCAACGCCTTACGATGCCAAGGGCCTTCTCAAGACTGCCATTCGCGACGACAATCCAGTTGCCTTCCTCGAGCACAAAATGCTCTACTTCACTCGTGGAGAGGCACCGCCGCCAGACGAGGAGTACCTGCTTCCCATAGGTAAAGCGGACGTTAAGCGCGTTGGCACCGACGTGACGATAGCGACTTTCAGCTACTGCCTGCACCAAGCCCTTGAGGCGGCGGAGACACTTGCGGAACAGCACGGGGTCAGTTGCGAGGTTGTGGACTTGCGCACCGTCGAACCGCTGGACACAGAAACGGTCTGGGAGTCGGTAGCTAAGACGGGACGCTTGCTGGCAGTTCACGAGTCCTATGCGAATTGCGGTGTGGGGGCAGAGCTTGTTGCACGTGCCTACGAGGAGGCCCCCTACCTGCTGCAGGCGCCGGCCCGCAGGCTGGGAATGGCACCGGTTTCGATACCGGTCTCACGCGTGCTTGAGGCGGAGGTCCTGCCCTGGAAGGAAGAGATCGTCGCCACTGTGCTGGATATGAAGGGGCGGTAGAAAGGTAGATTCATGGCAACGGAAGTAACACTTCCCGAGTTGGGAGAGGAAGTCGAGGACGTTACGATTAGCCGCTGGCTCGTGAAGGAAGGTCAGCAGATCAATGCGGGCGACCCACTTCTGGAGATAGCAACCGACAAAGTGGACACTGAAGTACCGGCTCCTGCGAGCGGGACGCTGCTTTCAATTCGCTTCGGTGAGGGAGAGATCGTCGACGTGGACGCGGTGATTGCAGTGATTGGAGAGGCGACGGAGGAGATTGCCCCGTCGCCGGCTGGCACCGCAACCACTGATGACGAATCAGACCAACCGTTCCCTATAGTCAAGGCAGGGGAACCTTCAGTTTCGATTAAGGAGGACATCGAAGATGCCCAAAGCAGGGAAGTAAGAGCCACTCCCGTAGCCAGAAGGATCGCAGCCGAGGCGGGCATTGCCCTTTCTGTGGTTCCCGGACGTGATGGAGAGCAGCTGACAAAGGGGGACGTTGAGGCATATTTGGAGGAGATGAGAAGGGCAGGCAGCCCGGGGCAGGATGTTGGGCGGGGAGAAGGGGCAGAAACTCCAGGCGAGGAAACATCTCTCGACGATTCGGTCGTCCCGCTTGCGGTTCGGCGTCTGGCCGCGACCTATGACATCGACATGCGAGAGGCATCAGGTGGTCGGCCGCTCGGCACACTGACTCGGCAGAAGCTGATCGAATTCGCGCGCGAGCAAATGGGGTTAACTCATCTGACCGCGGCGGCAATCGACCATGTTCCCGCAAAAGCCGGCGCGTCCAGAGAGGGGCAAAATACTGATTCGAAGCCAGCGGCGGTGGACAGTGCGGCAGGCGAGCAGAAGGACAAGGGTGAAACGCTGATACCCCACAGCCGTATGCGCCAGATCATCGCCAGAAACATGGTGCGGAGCGCGTTTACTGCACCCCACGTAACCACTGTACATAGTGTGGATATGGGTAGTGTGACCGGCCACTACCAGGCGCATAAGGCGGCTTTCGCCCAAGAGGGGGTACGGCTGACTTTGACTGCATACATCGTGGCGGCCGTCGTGGAGGGTTTGCGGACGGTGCCGGCAGCCAATGCGGAGTGGACGGAAGAGGGGCTGAAACTCAAGCATTTTTACAACATCGGCATGGCTGTCGCTCTTCCGGCTGACGCCACCGGGGTTGGCGGGCTGATTGTTCCCGTCATTCACGATGCCGGTGACATGAATCTGATGGGAATTGCGCGCCAGGTAGCCGACCTAGCGACGCGTGCGCGGGAGAATAACCTCAAGCCCGCCGACACACAAGGAGGCACATTTACGCTGACGAACTATGGAACTTCGGGGAGTCTTTTCCAGACACCGGTGATCCTGCAACCACAGGTTGCCATACTGGGGACGGGAGTGATAGAGAAGCGGCCGGTGGTCGTCAGTACCGGCAAGCCTTATGAAGCCAGTGTGGAGGACTACCTGGCATTTCGACCGATGATGGACCTGGCCTTGAGTTACGACCATCGCGTCCTGGACGGGGCGAGCGCTGATGCCTTTTGCGGGGCTGTAAAACGTGAACTGGAGGGGTGGGCGGATTCGAATTCGCTCTGAGTAGTCCTTGTACAACTCGCACAGCGCACAGCTGCGGTGAAGGTTGGTCTATCGGGAAGAAGAGTGGAGGTAAACGAAGCTAATGCCGAATCAGTTCTGACGCAGCAGGAGTTGATCGGCAAGTTCCAAGAGCAGGGAACGACCGGTTGGTTCACCCAGGGCCTGACGAAGGGCCTGCATACCATCGTTGTGGTACTTGAGTACTTGAGCTTGCGACCAGCGCTTTGCGCCAGTTTCATCCAGCAGCTCGATCGCCTCCTGCAGGTTCTCCTCGGTTATGCCCCGGCGCCAAAGGAATCCAAGACCTTTCCCTTCGTTTGATTGCTCCAATGCATAAAGTAACGGAAGACTTTTTTTGCGTCGGAGGATGTCATTGCCTGCCGGCTTGCCCGTTACTTTCGGATCGCCCCAGATTCCCAGAATGTCATCTTGAATCTGAAACGCCAGTCCCATGCTATAGCCAAATCGGTACATACATCTGATCACAGCATTTTCGGCGCCGCCGAACAGTGCCCCTAGCGCGGTCGACCCTGCGATCAAGGCCGCTGTTTTGCCCCCGATCATGTGCAGATATTCGGCGACGGAAACATCTTCGCGCTCCTCAAAGCTGAGGTCAAGATGCTGGCCTTCCGTCAGTTTTATGCAGATCTCGGTAAACTGGCCGACAGCTGCGAGTGAGCGACCGTTCGCTCCTGATGATACCGGGATTCCGACAGCAGAACCGGTCGTAGCCGACGGTAACAGGGCGGAAAAGGCGAGGGCGAACATGCCGTCGCCAACATTTATGGCCTGGGGCACGCCCCACAGCGCCCACAGGGTGGGTCGGTGCCGGCGGGTCTCGTCGCCATCCTCAATGTCATCATGGACAAGCGAAAAGTTATGCAGGATTTCGATTGCCGCGGCCGCTGGCAGGGCCTCGGCAGGATTGCCTCCGACTGACTGACAAGCCAACAGGCAGAGTAGCGGTCGGACTCGCTTTCCTGCGGCAAAGGAGTCGGGGCGAAGCAGTTCATCGGCCCACCCCATGTGGTAGTGCATCATGGCATAGTGGTTCGCCTGCATAGGATGCGTGCTGGCAAGAACGGACCGCATTTCTTCTTCAAGGCGCGGCAGCCACCGAGAGGCGAAGTCCTCCAGTGACCCCTTCTTCGACTCAGTGGAGATCGCCGAAGGGGAACCGAGTTTTCTGCCGCCGGACGAATCCGTTTCCAACCCAGCCTCCGATTCGTCAGGTTGGGTGACCGCGGCAGGGTCGTCTGAACCGAGGTCTTTCCCGGCGAAGAATCGTTCGTGCTTTTTGTCCTCTTTCCCGTCTTGCAATCGAGAATCCTGTCGCGTTCGTGTTGCAGAGTGTGTCGGCCCTGGAGTCAGATCGTTCGTGCTCACAAGGACGCCGGGCTTCCGCAGCTCTTGGTTGTTGCGGGAGCCGCTGGCGAACATGGCGATGCGCAGCTCCTCGACAAGGATGTCGATCTCTTCTTCAACCGCTGCGGATGATTCTACGGCTCGTTTGAGAAACGGAGCAGCCAAGCCTACAAGATCTGCGCCAAGTGCTACAGCCTTGGCGATGTCCTGGCCGCTGCGAATGCCTCCGCTGGCAAAGACAGGCAGGTCGGGCCGGCCGGCTTCTGTTCGGGCTGCGCAGACATAGGAAAGACTGGTGACAGTGGGGATGCCCCACTCACGATAGGCTGCAGCCAGCCGTCGATGGCGTTCGGTCGGTGCGCGGTGCTTTTCGACCTCGCTCCAAGAGGTACCGCCGACGCCTGCCACGTCAATGGCGCTTATGCCGGCGCCGATGAGACGTCGTGCGGCCTGCCTGCTGATTCCCCAGCCGACTTCCTTGGCAATGACAGGGACCCCGATCTGATTGCAGACCTCTTCGATTCTTGACAGCAGGTCGCCCCAGCGGATATCGCCTTCAGGTTGCAGGACCTCTTGCAAGGGGTTCAGATGCAGGATCAGGGCGTCCGCCTCGATCATGTCTACGGCGCGCCGGCAGTGTTCGACCGTGTAGCCATAGTTGAGTTGAACTGCGCCCAAGTTGGCAAAGACCAGTGCGTCAGGCGCATACTTGCGCACGGAAAATGAGTCCTCGGCCTTGCTTTCCTCCAGCGCGGCGCGCTGGCTTCCGACGCCCATAGCCAGACCTTTCGCCTGTACAGCTTCCGCAAGGCGCCGGTTGACAAGTCCCGCCTGCGGTGTGCCGCCGGTCATTGAACTGACCAGGATCGGTGCACAGAGTCGTTTGCGAAACAGAACGACTCTGGGGTCGACCGCTGCGAGATCGATCTCAGGCAAGGCCTGGTGTATGAAGTGGTAGCGCTCGAAACCTGTTGTCAACTGCCGGAAGCCGACATCTTCATCCAGGTTTATGCGTATGTGGTCGTCTTTTCTGCCGGCTGTTGACAATCAAGCCCTCCCACTGACTGCTGCGTGAATGAGAGAGGGCAACCAAGTTGCCCCCAGGTCTACGCGTAGATAGTTCTGCAAGGTGAGATGCATTTGTCTGCGGCCCAGGGCAAGGGGGCGTCTTTGGGCCCGCATTCGGGACGAGTGAAGGTCTGAATTTGCCGTCTCGGAATCGGGTCTGGCAGCTACTTTCTGAATTCGCCGCGAAAATCGTAACTCTCTTTCGATTCTAGTGTTATATGATTTATAATGCAAGACATTCGCATTAAATTCTGAACACGTATATCGACCAAAGGGGGTACGAGAATGTCAACAACTTTTGAGCAGGTGCGCGACATTATAGTGGATCAGTTAGATGTTGATCCCGATGAAGTTACTGAAAATGCCAAGTTCAAAGAGGATTTGGATGCCGACAGTTTGGACCTGGTTGAGTTGATAATGTCTTTCGAAGAGGAGTTTGGCGGCGAAATCAGCGACGAACAAGCCCAGGAGATCGAGACGGTCGGCGATGTAGTAAGGCATCTCGAGGCCCAAGCAGTCTAAATTGCCTGCCGGAACACAGTCTGTTTTTCAAAGCGAGTTGTGTATGCAACTCGCTTTTTCTATTGGCAGAGATGGGTACACAAGGGGTAATCTGTGGCGGCGTACTCTTCAAGTCAAAGGGAAAATGCGACATTACTGATCTTGGCCGGTGGGAGCAGTCGTCGTATGGGCACAGACAAACTCTTGCTGCCGACACCTCCAAAGGAGATACCTCTGGTCCGGCACGTGGCCGAGCGGCTCCTGCCGCTCGCGGCAAACGTGATTGTCATTGCAAATGACCCGGGAGTCTGTGCTGCTGTAAAAGGTCTGGCTCAGGAGACGGGCCGCCACGGCCAGGATGGGATGCATTCTCGCACTGTCGTCAGCTGCCTGCAAGACGATACGCCGGGAGAGGGCCCCCTTGGCGGGCTTGCGACCGGTCTGCGGCGGATCGACGGTTGGGCGTTGACGGTGGCCGGTGACATGCCGTTTATTTCGGCGGCATGTTGCCGGTTTCTGATTGACAGAACAGGCATGGACTGCGATGTGGTTGTACCGGTAGTTGATGGGCAGTCCCAGCCGCTGCATGCGGTGTACAGCCGGCGCTGCCTGCCTTCAATCGAAAAGGCGATAGCGGCGGGTAAGCGCCGCATGGACAGCTTCTGGAACGAGGTACGTGTACGCGTGATTCCAGCCGAACAGCTACGTGCCTTCGATCCCGACCTACTTACGTTCACCAACGTAAACACACCGGCTGAATGGAAAGAGGCTCGTGCTCTGCTTTCTCAAGGGTGACCACCAGGTGTTAGAATGGGGCCAGCCTGTCAAGGAACAGTGCTGAGATAGCTATTGATGGCGGAAAAGCGTAGGGTCGAAGAAAGTGTTTGCAGGGGAGGATTGATCCCTTTTATGGCCTCCAGTATCAGTGAAAGCGTCAAATTCCGAAATGGTTAAGAACCGCCGACGCTCGGCGCAACAAAGAAGGACCGAATCCAGCGGGCAAGGCCGACGCCAGCCGGTGGAGGAAGGCGCGATCGTCAAAGACTGGGGGGGCCGCCTTCCCGTCGCATTGACCTTTCCCAACAGCTACTACGTTGGCATGAGCAGTTTGGCATTTCAATTGCTCTATAGGTGGTTAAACGCGGAACAGGATGTAGTCTGTGAGCGGATTTTCTGGCAGAAGGGTGCGGCCTCGGCGGGCCAGCCATTGCTGTCGCTAGAGAGCGGGCGTCCGGCAGACGAATTTGGCATTTGGGCGTTTACAATTTCCTGGGAGATGGACTACTTCAACGTAGTCGAATTGCTGCGCCAGGCCGGGATCCCGCCCCTGGCACAGGAACGCCTCCAGAGCAGCCGCTGGGACGGGTCGCCCTGGCCACTCATCATAGGCGGCGGGCCCGGAATTACGATGAACCCGGAGCCGATGGCGCCCTTCTTCGATGCCGTTCTCATCGGTGAAGGCGAGGAGGCCGTACCCCAGTTCATTGAGATCTGCCGCGATGCGCTGCACGGGGACCGGGAGGCGCTCCTGCAGAGGCTCGATCATCAACCAGGATTCTACGTCCCTCATCTTCGTCCTTCGAATCGCGACCACGCAGACTTTCGGCCGGTTGAACGGCTGTGGGTACGGGAGCTGCCCGAGTACGAGACGCAGTCGGTTCTCTACACGCCGGATACGGAGTTCAGCGGCATGCACCTGATGGAGATCGCGCGCGGCTGCGGGCGCGGGTGCCGCTTCTGTCTGGCGGGGTACGTCTACCGACCGCCGCGCGAACAGCCGCTGGAGACGCTGTTAGGCTGGGCCCAAACGGCGATGGCCAAGGGGCGCGACCGTATTGGCCTTGTCAGCGCCGCGGTCAGCGACCACACGCAGATAGATGAACTTGCGAGCGAACTTGCGGACATGGGGGCATCGATCAGCGCCAGCTCGATGCGGATGGATCCGATCAGCGTTCCTTTGATCCGGGCGATGGCAGAGGGGGGGACGCAGACGCTGACGGTAGCGCCTGAGGCGGGCAGCGAACGTCTGCGAAACGTGATCAACAAGACCCAGACCGAAGAGCAGATGATGCGGGCCGTGAGCCTAGCTGCAGAACTGGATTTTCCCCAACTCAAGCTCTATTTCATGACCGGGCACCCAACCGAGACTGACGAAGACATACAGGAGCTAATCGACTTCACGCTGAAGGCGCGACAGATGTTCAGGCGGCGGCTGGCGATCAATGCCACACCGTTCGTGCCCAAGGCGCATACGCCTTTCCAATGGGAAGCAATGATGCCGGCGGCCGAGTTGAAAAGGCGTCAGCGCACGATCAACAAGGCGCTGGCGCGGCACGGTGTTGAAGTGCGTGCAGACTCGCCGGAATGGGCTGAGGTGCAGGCTGTGTTGAGCCGGGGAGACCGCGCGCTGGCCGACGTGCTTCTTGCGATTCCACCGGGCCAGCTGAACACGCGACTTTTCTTCCGAACCATGGAGAAACTCGGGCTGGAGAAGGAACATTACCTGGGGCAATGGGAAACGGGCAGCCCTCTTCCGTGGGATATCGTGCAGAGCGGCGTGAGCGAGAGCTACTTCAATTACGAGTTTCGATTGGCAACGCAGGAGCGCACAGGCCTTTCGTGCCCGCCCGACACGGCTGGCTGCCTCACCTGCCAGGCGTGTGACGACGACTGGGCATTTCGTTTTGGCGCCAGCGAAAACCGCCCGATCAAGACAACGAAAGGCGGGGCGTGGAGGGCCCAGGACTGGCTGCCCTGGACGAAGCTAAAGGCCCAACAACACGAAACCAGCCTGGGTAATGTCACGATTGAACCGATTCCTCTGGAATGAAGTCGGTCCAACAGAAGGCAATCTTCCTCCTAGAAGAGCTGGCGGCGGAGAGTTTCGGGATAGGGCAATAGGGACCAACAGTCAGAAAGATGCGGCGCAATTGCTACAACAATGGCGTAGTGGCCTATGCCTTTGAAAGTCTTGCCTCTTTTCCTCTCCAGGCCCATGTAAGCGCGCGTCACGGGGGCGTTTCACCAGAGCCCTGGCACAGTCTGAATTTCAGCTACAGCAGAGGCGATGAGCGAGAGCGTGTGCTCGAAAACTTCGCCCGTTTCTGCGGCGCGCTGAGAAAAGATCCCTCCGAGCCTGTACGCACGCACCAGATTCACAGCACGAATGTTGCCCAGGTAGGCTGGGAGGACGCCGGCACACGAAAGGCGAGTTGCGATGCCCTCATTACTGATGCGGTTGATCTGCCGCTGTTCCTCGTTTTCGCCGACTGCGTCCCGCTTGTAATCTATGATCCGGCACACCATGCGTTGGGAGCCTGCCATGCTGGCTGGCGCGGCACCGTCGACGGGATGGCGAGCGCCGCTCTGAGGGAGATGAATGCTGCCTTTGGAACAGACGCGGCCGATGTGCATGTTGGCATCGGTCCCAGTATTGGGCCGGAGAGCTACGAAGTCGGAGAAGAGGTCATTGATAGGGCGATTTCAACTTTGCCCGACGGCGAAAAGTACCTTTACGGGCGCGATGGCAATTCCAAGAATCTTTGCTTCGACCTGTGGCAGGCCAATATAGACCAGCTTACAACTGCGGGTGTTCCGGAAGGGCAGATCGAACTGTCCGGAATCGACACGGCGCGCAGGACGGATGAGTTCTTCAGTCACCGGGCCGAAGAGGGCAGGTGCGGCCTCTTTGGACTCTTGACGTGGCTGGAACCGCGAGGTCAGGGGCATCGTTCGCAATTCGAGATATGATACAATTGGTCAGGACAGAAAAGACTATACTCTGAAGTCGAAATTCGTCAGGAGTGCAGAGCAGTTTCGCAAATGGCGCAGGCGGAGTCGCCGACGGGCGGTCCATCGTAGTGTTCACGGTTTTCAAGGATTGGAGCCGCTCTGCAATATGTCTTTTCGGGTTGATTCTGCATGTCGGAAAACGAAAACCAGTTTGAAGAGCTGCTGCGCAGGCTCGGTCTTGATTCTTTACCGACGTACCAGCAGATCTTTGAATCGATGGACCCGTTGTCATGGACGCTGGTACTGCTTCTTTCAGGAGCAGTCTTACTGGGCGTCTTTTTTACGTTGAACACACGGTACCGCTTTCACGCCTTCCAGGAGGCCGAGGCCACACCGGAAATCCTCCTGGCCCGTTTGAAGCAGGATCCAACCTACCTGACCCCAGCATCAATTGTCAACCGGCTCGGCGCAGATACGACTTTGCTGCTACTGGAACACGGAGACCAGATCACTGCCCCACAGTGGCGGTCGATGTGGAACAGGGTGCGTGAAGAGCTACTGGGTCTGCTCTCCTCCCAACACGCGTTCGGCCCGATTTACGCCCTAGCCCACTACTACCAGAGCACAGACACGCAGGAGCCGGACAGCATGCGAATCCGCCGAACCGCGCTGATTCACAAGCTAGGCCAGCGCCGGCACCTTGAACCCGGCGCCGACGGCATGGCGGCCCAACTGCGGCTTGTACGACATCCCGCCGAGCAACTTGGGGAACTGGGTTTTGACGGACCGACGGTCTGGTTGGAGAGCCATGAGGACACCATGCCTATCCAAGGTCCGATAATACAGATGGATTCGGTGCGATTCGAAACTGTTGATCGAGCAAGTGTCAGTCTTCTCATACAGAGGACGCCAACAGTTGGCGGAAACTTCAGTATTCGGATGGAGAAACGAAATGAGATGTGGGTCGTGGTTGGCGAGCAGGTCAACTGGGCGTCACAGCAAGGCGTCTCCTGGCGCGAGTGAAAGGCCGCCCTGCGGGCCGACCCGTTTCCCCTTTCACATGCGACTTTCGTGCAGTTTAAAAGACAGCAACCAATGAACGAGTTAACGTTGACGCTTGCCGACGCTCTGGGCTTCCTGAATACGCTCGTCTCGTCGGTGGTAGTGATTCTTGCCTTTTCGCTCCTGGCATACACACTAACCTATAATTTCCGCCATCCAGTGGCGCGTCGCTTCGCTTTTCTCCTCGGCCTGGTTATGGTGACGTATGCTTCTGAAGTCGCCTTGACACAGGTGGTCAGCGCCGACTCGGCGTCCAAGTGGCTGCGATTTGAATGGTTGGGAATCGCGCTCCTGCCCGGCGCTTACTTTGCCTTTTCCTACGCTGTACTGCGTACGACGAATTACCATACCGATCGCCGCAGACTGATCAATGTCGCGATAGGCATTCTTTCGGTGGTCAGCGCACTTCTTGCCTTCTTCACGACAGGGTTGGTGGGCATCGTTGAGTTTGACCCGCTCCTCAGCTATCTCTCTCCGGGCGTCCTGTTCTGGCCTTTTGCCGCGTTCTTCGCCGGTGTCGTCATACTTTCCCACTTGAACATTTGGAAGGCGCGGCAGCGCTGCCTTACCGCTGAGAGCCGCAAGCGGATGACCTATCTGCTGCTGGCTTCGGCAGCGCCCGGCATCGGTACCTTTCCCTATCTGATTGCGTTGGGCAAATCCTCAGTCGGTCTTCTGTCGCCGGAGTTGATTCTCAGCCTTGCCATCGTTGGAAACAGTGCGGTCGGCGCGATGCTGATCGGTCTGAGCTACACAGTGGCTTTTTTCGGCGTATACACACCAGACAGGGTCGTGCGTTACCGTCTGATTCGCTACTTCGCGCGCGGACCGATTGTGGCGATCCTTGTCATTTTGGCGGTGCAGACGATTCCCACCGTCGAACTCATACTTGGCCTGCCACGCAACATCGTGCTTTTCAGCGTAATCACCGGTGTAATCGTGGCGGCTCAGGTGATCCTCAGCGTCTCCAGAGAGCTGACCGACCGGCTGGTATACGGTGAGGACCGGCAAGAGATTGCCTGGCTGCGCGAATTGGACAGACGCCTCTTGACTACAACCGATCTGCGCCAATTTCTCGAGAACCACCTCACGGTACTGTGTGAATTGCTGCGCGTCCCATCAGGCTTCGTGGCTGCGGCAATCGGCACCGACCTGATCCTGGAAGCGATGGTCGGACCGGAGGGAACAAGGCAGGAGATCCTAGATGACAAGGATTGGAGCGATGCCATGACCCAGGCGCTAAGCCATGCCCGCCAGAACGGCACAGCCAGCCCGGCGCGAAAGGCACAAGTTGTGGAAGGCGGTCCGGCGCCCTCGGAAAATGGCCGAATGTCGGTCCGGCAGATGGCGCCGGAGCCGGCCGAATTCGGAGGATACTGGTTATGGCCCGTTCTGGAACCTGCTGGGGAGCGTAAAGGAGAGATCGTGCTGGGGATGTTGGGCGTACGCGCCCGCAGCAGTTCTCCGCACTTCAGTACGGAGGAGCGGGCGCTGCTGGCGCAGCAGATCGACAGTGTTGCCAAGGCATTGCTGGATCGCAAGATGCAGATGCAGGTCATGGTGGTCCTGAGACGCATCATTCCCGGCATCGACCGCATCCAGCAGATCCGAGGAATTGTGCCCTATGTTTCCGAGAATACGGAGGTACCCCCGTCCGAACTGCTGGAGCCGAGCCCGATTCACAACCCTGAGTTTGAGAGCTGGGTGAAGGATGCGCTCAGCCACTATTGGGGCGGCCCCAAGCTGACTCGAAGCCCTCTGATGCAACTGCGGGTGGTGGACAGGGTCGTCGAAGAGGCGGACGGGAACCCCGGCAAGGCGTTGCGGCTGGTACTGGGGCGGGCCATTCAGAACCTGCGTCCGGGGGGCAAGCAGGACCTGAGCACGCCTGAATGGCTTCTGTACAATATTCTGGAAATGCGTTTTATTCAGGGGCGCAGGATTCGAGATATCGCCGGGCGGCTGGCCATCAGCGAGAGTGACCTGTACCGGAAGCAAAGGGTCGCGATCGGCCAGGTTGCACAGGTGCTGACAGAGATGGAGCAGGGCGACTGGGATGCGCTCCTCAAACTGCAGGAAGAAGAAAGTTCGGAGTTTGTCGAGGAATCAAACTGAGATTGATGGAAACCGGGTGGGACAATCTGTTGTCGCTGATGGTTCTTGCGAGGTAATGTGGTATGGCTGCCAGGCGGCGTAGGCGGCGAAAGTACAGGAAGACTGGCCCTGCGGCCGAAGTAATGGCGAATACCAACAAGCTATTTGCCAGGCACTCCGGCAGGGTAGTGGGGTTCGCAGTATTTCTGTTTGGCGCAATCCTTGGTGTCACTCTTTCTGCTTCGGGGCAGGATTCGTGGACGCTCTGGCTGGCAGGCAGAATGGCCTGGCCGCTTGTGCTCAGCCTGCTCGTCACGGGAGCCGTGATGATGCTGGGTAGCAAGGCCGGTTACTGGCATCCGGAGGGGCTTGTCGGGGCGGAACTCCTGCTTCTGTCTCTGGCCTCGTTGGAACACATTGGCGGCAACCGAGTTTCGGATTGGTCGCTGCCTGCCTCCGGCCAGGGCGCCGGCCTGATGGGCTGGGTGGCAGGCAATTTGCTGATCAGTCTACTCGGGCAGTTGCCGGCGGCCTTTGCCACAGGGCTACTTGCACTCGCCAGCATCTATCTGTTGTTTCGGCATACCCCCCTAATTTACCTGTTCGGATTCATAGGCCAGTTGCGCCGGGAGCTGGCCGAACCTCTGGTCGATGCACCTGAGGCGCCCTATCCGGAACAGGGTGAGAACTTTCAAGCGGATGGCGCGGAGTTAGAGGACTCTTTGTCTGAACAAGTGATCGGCGGGCCTGTGGAGGCCGGGCCCTCTTTGGAGGAGGCATTCCCTGAACTGCATCAGGCGACGCTGCCCGAGGTATCGGATCCGGTCCGGCCCATTCAGGCTGAATTGCCTGTCCCGGAAGCGGGAGACACGAGGCGCAGACAAAGACCGGCGGGAGCAGGCGGGCGACCACTGAAGCCGTTACGAAAAGAGGGGGAGCTGCCAGCTGCGGAGCTGCTAGAAGACGATGCAGGCCAGCTGAAGTGGGACATCGAGGGTATGGCCGAGATCATTCAGGAGACATTGGCGGACTTCGAAATCCCGGTCGAGATCGTCAATATAGAGACCGGGCCGACCGTAACCCAGTTCGGCGTACAGCCCCTTTATGTGGAGCGGGGCGGTCAGAAACGCAAAGTAAGGGTGAGCCGAATCGCGGCGGTGGCGGACGATTTGGCGCTGGCGCTCGCGGCACCGGCTATCCGTATAGAGGCGCCCGTGCCAGGCCAGCCCTATGTCGGCATCGAAGTACCAAACCCTGAAAAATCGATGGTGGGCCTAAAGGGCATCCTCGATAGCAAGCAGATGTCAAATCAGGGGGGAAGGCTGCCTCTGGCTCTTGGCAGGGACACTTCGGGGAGGCCAGTTGTCACAGACCTGGCGCGGGCCCCCCATCTGTTGATCGCCGGTGCAACGGGTTCGGGGAAATCGGCATGCATTAACGGGGTTATTGTCAGCCTGTTGATGTACCACGGTCCTGAGACGCTGCGCTTCATCATGGTCGATCCCAAGCTGGTGGAATTGCCAGGCTACAACCGCATCCCCCACATGATCGGAAAAGTGATCACCGACCTAGAGGACGTTCACGGCGCGCTGACCTGGCTACTCTTGCAGATGGATGATCGCTACGTCCTGTTCAGGGAGAACAGAGTGCGGGACATCGAAGCCTACAATCGTCTCGCCCGCCGGCGGAAGAAGCTGGAACCGCTACACCACATTGTTCTGATCGTCGACGAACTGGCGGACCTGATGATGACGGCGCCGGAGGAGATAGAGAAGCAGCTGGTTCGTCTGGCCCAAATGGCGCGAGCAACCGGAATTCATCTTGTGCTGGCGACGCAGCGTCCCAGCACCGACGTGGTGACGGGGCTGATCAAGGCCAATTTTCCGTCGCGCATCGCCTTCGCCGTCACGAGCCAGGTTGACAGCCGGGTCATCATGGACTCGCCCGGAGCAGAGAAGCTACTCGGCCAGGGAGACATGCTGTTCATGCGGCCGGACAAGGCCAAAATCGAGCGGGTGCAGGGCAGTTACGTTACCGACTCGGAAATCAGGCGCGTGGTCGACTGGTGGCGGGAGCGCGACCTCCTCGAGAATCCTGATGGTCCTGCCGTAAAGGTTGCCCCTTGGATCGGCCTTCTCGACCGGTTGGATGATGAGGAGGAACTCCTGGCAGAGGCCATAGACGCCATACGCGGGGAGAAGTCGATCAGCGCAGGTTTTGTGCAGAGGGAGCTGAAGATCGGCTATCCTCGGGCGGCGCGGCTTGTCAGTTTGCTGGAGTCGAAGGGCCTAGTCAGGGCAGAGGCGGGGGGCGGCCAGAGGCGGACCGTATTGGTCAGAGCCGACCAGGTGTCCGAAGAGGAAGACGGGGCGCTAGAAGGTGCTTGAGTTCGGATTCAGTGCGGAGCGCTCACAAGCGACGCCGACGGCTCCCTGAAGTTTGCGCAGATTCCAGGTCCAGGAAAGTCACTTACAAAGTCATCAGGAGCAAGAGAGATGCCCTACTCCTTTCAACCCGATGCGATGTATCGAATGCCGACCCACTTTGGTCCCAGGACAGGTCCGCGGCGCGGGCCGGACGGGCGCGGATTCGAGTGTATAGAGAGCCCCAAGAGCACTTCCTACTCGGTCAGCTATTTGACCCATTCTGAGGCGGCAGAAGCGCTTCTGCCCCCCGGCTTCGCATTGAACGGGGAAGCGGTGGTTACGATCAGCGCAACATACATGAAGGAGATCGACTGGCTGGCGGGACGGGGTTACAATACGCTCGGGGCTTCTCTGCCGGTCTCCTATTGCGGCCGGAAGGACAAGGTAAGCGGCAGTCTGCTACTTGTGCTGTGGGAGAACCTGACGGATCCCATCCTGACCGGCCGCGAGGAACTTGGCTTTTCCAAGATCTACTGCGAACTGCCTGAGCCAGTCGTATACAACGGCACGAACCACTGTGTCGGCAGCTGGCTTGGTTTTCGCTTCCTGGATTTGCGACTGCACGACATGACAGAATTGTCGGAGCAGGAAATCGCGGCCCTGTCTGAAAAGGCGGGGGGCGACGGAACGCTTCACTACAAATACGTTCCGCGGACGGGCGAATGGGGTACGGCGGACGCCGAATACGCCGTGCTCACCCCTGCACATACGCCCAATCGACGTGTTCTGGGGATGTGGCGAGGCCAAGGGACGGTTGCATGGCATCGGGCCAGGTGGGAGGACATGCCGACCCAGTACAACGTTGTCAACTGTCTGGCAGACCTGGAGATCCTGGACTATCGCGGTGCAACAGTTACGCAGACGATCGGCGGCAAGGACCTGAGTGATCAGAGAATTCTGGAGTGAACTCTCCGATCCGGCTTGCCATGCCGCGGGAAACACCTCCAAGAGTAATCTGAATACTCTGTACGGACGATGGCAGCCCGCCCAGGAATTCGCGGCGGAGTGTAGTCATTCAGTTGCGCACGTCCTGGCCTTGAACCTCTGCGTGTGCATCCCGGATTTGGGGTGGCGATAGTCTGGCGGGAATCCACGGCTGCGGTGGCTGAAATAGTATACCGTCTTTTGGGAAGACGCAGTGCAGGCCCGGCCTGGCCTTAAGGGGGAGTCCGTCAGTTGGGCGTGCGAGGGCAGGCACAAGGCCGGCACCTACGGGGATCTGATGGGACTGGCGGGACGTGGTCTGGCCAGACACCTTCGATTAGGCACCCTTCACCAATATCGACACCCGGTCGATGAGGCATGTTGTAG
>DAOUHY010000367.1:0-18008 GCA_034428435.1 Caldilineaceae bacterium
TAATGCATTCCACGGGGCAAACCTCTACGCAGGCACCGTCCCGTATGCACAGATCAAAGATCACGTGGGTCATGGATTGACTCCTCCATCAAGCTAAGTAAAGCTGAATTTGAATCGATAGCGCCTAAAAGCACAATCGCCCACGATTCAAAAGCACCATACAACAACTCGTATAGCCAGTGCAAATCTTTTTGTAGTCTGTTGAATTATAGGCTGCGAGTATCCAATCCAGCGCGAAAATCCTACAGTTGGGGCCTTCTGCACAGAACAGTGTCGATGCCGTGATGCGCGAACAGCCCAAATGGCCCAGCAGCTTTCGGCCGGCCAGTGTGGGCGGGCAGATTGGATTACTCTTCACGGTCAGCGAGGGGAAACCTGGGAACGACGCCTGGATTGACGAGGTTTTCGGCTGGAGGCCAGTGCCCACTCAGGACGGCCGCCGCGTTGGCAATGCCGCCGTTTGTGACGTCCTGCATTGCCTGTACTGAAATGGCGCCGACATGTGGAGAGAGAATCACGTTATCGAGCGAGAGTAAAGGGTGATCCGGCGGTCTCTGTTCTTCGACGAAGACATCGATCCCTTCGAAGGTGTCGATTCCTGCGCCTGCCAGCGTTCCTGCGCGCAAGAGCTCCACCAGCGCCTTTTCATCGACGATGGCCCCGCGCGACGTGTTGACAAAATAGGCGCCCTGTTTCATTTTGCGCAGCATGGCCTCGTCGAGCAAGTGGTACGTCTCATCGGTCAGGGGCAGGTGAAGAGACACATCGTCCGACTCTTTGAGCAGGTCCTCCAGGCCCATCATCTCGACGCCCAGTTCATTTGCGGCCTCCGTGGGTGCGGCCATGTTGCGGCGTGTGGCAATAACGCGATATCCGAAGCCCTTCGCCCTTTTGGCCACGGCGCGGGCTGAGTTGCCGAAACCGATCAGGCCGAGCACGCGGCCTTCAAGGCGCTGATTGGCAGAGGCCTGGCGGCGCGCTTCATTCCAGGCTCCTGCCGCCATTGCTGCGGACATCTGCGGCAGTTTGCGGTGCAGAGCCAGCAGCAGCGCCATCGTGTGATCGGCCTGTTCCTGGACGCAGAAGGTGGGGACATTGGTAACGAGGATGCCCTTACGGGTGGCTGCGGCGACGTCGATCTTGTCGGTCCCGGTACCGAGGCGGGAGATCACGCGGCAGCGGCTCAGGCTTTCGATAACGCCCTCGGGCAGCGCGGTGGAGACGACGAAGATAGCATCGCAGTCGGAAACGCGGGGAATGATGGTTGAGGGCGTATTGGCTTCCACCTCGAAGGGATGGAGGTGGTGCTCGCGGAAGCGGTCCCCTTCGTACTGGGACATTTGTGAGAGGACGGCGTTTAGTCGCACTACGCGGAATTCTTCCAGATGACTCCAGTCGGACATGGGCTCAACTCTCTCGATTGACTGCTCAGAAGTGCGGAATTCCCTGCTGCTGTGAAGCCTGGAGTTTTGCTGTGTGCAAGCCGCTCCAGTTCGTTTGTGCAGCCGTAAACAACCTCGTTCTGAACGAAAAAAACTGCTTGCACTACCACCAGGGCTATGCTACGATTTCGATCATATCCAGTATACTGTTGGCAGATTTAGCCTGTCAATTCCTGTAGCTGTTTTTGCCCTTCATCTCGAACAGTTCGGTACGCATTACATCTCTATGAATGGGGGAACGACACACAAAGACCAGAACGTTGACCATTCCATTTTAAAGAGCTTTTGCTTGCTTTGATCTGATCCTTGCAGAACGCCCGATCGCTTCTCTGCGGGGGGTCTGAGAAAACCCGTCGCCAAGATTGCCGCCTGTATTGTCTTATGTATCCATCGTGAATTCAGCGAGTCACTCAAGGACCAAGCGAGGAGAAAAGACGATGAACCAAAGACGAATCAGCAGACGCTCTTTCTTGCGGCTCAGCGGTGCCGCTATAGCTGGCGGCGCACTCGCCGCATGTGCTCCCTCCGCGCCCGCCCAAGAGAGTATGGGTGAGGAGTCTGCCGCGGCGGAGCAACCGGCAGGCATTGAGGGGAGGACTTACACTTTCTGGGGTCTGCAATATGATCCCCACGTAGAGCGTTACCACATGCTCGCTGACGCATTTGAAGAGGAGACCGGCGCTCAGGCCGTAATCGAGCCGCAGGGATGGCCGCTGGAGACCAAAGTGATCTCTGCCATGGCCGCTGGCACGGTGCCCGACGTCACCTGCATCATGGGCAAGCAGCTTGTACCCTTGCTTGAACAGGGGGCACTGATACCGATGGCGGAGGCCGTTTTCGAGCCGGCAGGTATCGATCCCGATGAGTTCTTCAACCCAGGCGCAATCGGTGCTTTCTTTTACGATGGGAACCATTGGGGCATTCCGGTCGAGGATAACAACGTAGGACAGGCGGTCGGCGTGCGTACGGATTGGGTCGCGGAGGCCGGGGACGAGGCCGGGGCCATATGGAGCCAAGGCCAGGAGCTGGGCTGGTTCGACAGCTTCGAGTCGGTGTGGCAACTGGCTGAAATGTTGCAGCAAACGGACGACGCCGGCAATGTTACGGTATGGGGCATGAACGGCCAGGGTTGGGACAACCGCACCTGGATGGGCATCATGCGCGACCTGGGCCAGCACTGGTGGGATCCCGACAACCAGGAGTTTTTCCTCAACAGCGAAGAGGCCATGGAGGCACTCCGGCTTTATGTCGACGTTCCGATTTTCGAGCGCGGCATCGAGACACATCTGGACATGCATCACATGAACGCGCTTCTCGCAGGGCGGGTCGCTATCGGCGTGGGCAACAACGCCATGGCCGGTGAAGCCGCCAAGATCGACGTGCAGGTCGAATCGGTGGCAAGGCCGCCGACCACACCTGGGCAGGACCCGCTTTTTGTCGGCGAAGGCGGTTGGGGATTTGAAGTGCCCAAACAGGCGGAAAACCAGGATATCGGCACTGCCTTCCTGCAGTTCATGTGTACTTACGACGCACAGTACATCTTCGCCGGAATTTATGGCGGTACGATGCCGGCGGCTGTAGAGGTCATGTACTCAGATATCTACCAGGGTGACGATCCGGTCAAGAGCAGCGTGCGTCGCGACGTCTTAGTGCTGCCCAATACAGTCTACTATGGTTGGGGATTCGGCATCCCCTCGGAGATGGAGCGCATCACTTCGACAGCGATCACCCAGGTGCGTACGGGTGAGTTGCAGATCGCCGAGGCATGTGAACAGATGCAGGTTGAGATGGTGCAACATCACGCGCAGTGGCTGGAAGCGCAGTCATAAACGCGAATTGAACAGCTGACAACGATGAGCAGGTTTCCACGAAGAGTCGGGAACCTGCTCGTCCCTTTTGGAGGATCGAGTGGACAGGCTTTGTCCAGTGACACTGCCTTAGTAGGAGTATGAGGGATGGCGAGAAAGCCTGGCGAACGCCTCACAGCCACGATCCGGATCTTTCGTAAGCCTCAATTCTGGTTCGGCCTGGCCGTGATGGCACCGCTCTTCGTATGGTACGTCTGGTTCGCGTTTTCGCCGATCTTGCGCGCCTTCTGGATGGCGGTGGTGGAGTACCAGATACTTCGGCCTGAAGAGAGTCCTTTCGTCGGCCTCCAGCACTTCAGGATGCTGTTCGAATACAAGCTTTTCTGGGTTTCGATACGCAATACACTGGTCTATGCGGCGGTATTCTATGCCGGCATGGTCCCCCTTGCCCTTTTCGTCTCCGCATGTCTGACCTCGGTGGCGCGTGGACGCAGTTTCTATCAGTTCGTGATCTTCCTGCCCGTGGTCGTATCGCTGGTGGCGATTTCGCTCCTGTTCAAGATGCTAATGAACCCCCAACTCGGCCAGATCAATCAGTTCCTCAAGGCGCTGGGGATTCCGCCAAGCCAGTTTCTCACCAGCCACGAGACAGCACTCTACTCTGTGATTGGCGTGGACATCTGGAAGGCACTCGGATTCTACGTGGTGATCCTGACAGCGGGCATGTTGAACATCCCTGAAGAGATGTATGACGCGGCCAAGGTGGACGGGGCCGGCATCTGGCAACGCTTCTGGCGCGTGACCCTGCCACTATTAGGTCACACACTGACACTAGTCAGTGTGCTGATCGTGATGCACGGGTTACAGGTCTTCACGCAGGTAGTGGTTATGCCTTCTCAGCCTGGCGGGCCGGGCAACGCCACCTACGTGCTGAACCTGCTGGTGTACAACGAAGCATTCACCAATCTTCGCTTCGGCTTTGCCACAGCGACCGCTTTTACCCTATTCCTGTTCGTATTCCTGATCACTGTTGTGCAACTCCGACTTCTGCGGCCAAGTTGGAGCTATTGAACTCAAGCGGTTGACGGGTAGCAGGAACACATTATGCAAAGCAACGACGCGGCCACGACCTCCAGATACCGGAGAGCAGCCCTGGTCGAGCAAGTTCGCGTCGCGGTCGTCCATGCGATATTACTGGCCATCGTCTTCACATCGGTCATGCCCTTTGTATGGATGTTCTTCGGCTCCTTCAAGTCATACGTCGAACTCACAGGCGGCGAGAGTCTTGTGCCGAAAGTCTGGACCGTGGACAACTACCGCGCTATCATCTTCCGCGCGAACTTCCCGCAGGCGTTTTGGAACAGCACATTGGTGGCGCTGATTGTCACTCTGTCCGTCCTGCTCACCTCGTCGGCGGCGGCCTATGTATTTGCCAAGTACCGCTTCTGGGGCAAAGACCAGCTCTTCGTTGTTATCTTATCGACGATGATGGTTCCTTTCGCCGTTGTCCTGGTGCCCCTTTACGTTACGGTCGCCGATATTGGGCTGTCCAACAAGCTGGAAGGGGTCATTGTCCCGGTGCTGTTCTCCACCTTCGGCATCTTCCTGATGCGCCAATTCATGGAGGGGATCCCCTCGGACTTGATCGATGCCGGCCGTATTGACGGCGCGTCGGAATGGTGGATCTTCAGCCGCATTATAATTCCGCTATCCACGGCGCCGATGGCGGCACTGGCAGTCTTCACCTTTTTGTTTAACTGGGACAATTTCCTGTGGCCGTTGGTTGTGCTGACAAGCCCTCAGTCTCAGACATTGCCACTGGTGCTTGCGGGGCTGCGCAGCCTCTATTGGGAGCGATACGACATGTGGGCGGCGGGATCTATGCTGACCGTGGCTCCCGTCATGTTGCTTTATGCAGTGGCGCAGAAACAGTTTATCCGAGGCATCACCATGACTGGATTGAAGGCTTAGGAGGAAGAGTTGAAGATTCAGAAGCTCGAGACTGTCTGGTTTGAAGAGCAGTTCAATACGCTCTGGCTGCGGATCCACACCGATGAGGGGCTGATCGGGCTGGGCGAAACGTACTATGTGCCGCGCGCTGTTGCCGCAGTGATCCATGATGTTTTTGCCAACCTGTTGGTGGGGCGCTCTGTTTTCGACATCGAGAACCATTGGAACAACATGTTCGCCACGGTGAACTTTTTCGGGTTTGCGGGCGCGGAGACGCGGGCCATATCGACGGTTGACGTGGCTTTGTGGGACCTACTGGGGCAGTACACCGGCCAGCCGATATACAACCTGCTGGGCGGAAGAAACCGGGACCGCATACCTATCTACAACACGTGTGTCAGTCATGGCCCTCATATGGACTACCACGCCTGGGCAGAAGGGCGGGCTGGAGAACTTGCGCAGGCGTTGCTGGCTTCGGGTATCCGGGCGATGAAGATTTGGCCGTGGGACCAGTTCGGCGTTTCACTGGGCGGTCCTGTAGGACAGCGCGCCGGGGTCGGCGCGGTGGGGCCAGTCGGTCACTATTTGGACCCGGATGATCTCAAGCGCGGTCTTGAACCGGTCCAACAGATCAGGGCGGTTGTGGGTGACAAGATGCAGATTGCGATCGAAGGTCATGCGCGCTGGAACCTGCCAATCGCGATTGATATTGGCAGGGCGTTGGAAGAGTACGACATCATGTGGCTGGAAGAGATTATTCCGCCGGACAACGTCGATTCCTATGCGCGCCTAGCCGCGGCGACCAAGGTACCTCTATGCGTGAGCGAGCGACTCTTTACGCGATTCGGTTTCCGGCAGGTAGTAGAGAAGAACGCGGCGCACATCGTGATGCCTGATATGGCCTGGACGGGCGGTTTGACCGAGACGCGCAAGATTGTCGCGCTGGCGGATACCTATTATCTGCCCTTTACAACGCATGACACGATCGGCCCCGTGGCGTTGTGGTCGGCCGCGCACCTTGCGGCGCACGCGCCTAATGCCATGATCATGGAGACTGTACGGGCGTATACGGAGGGCTGGTACAACGATGTGATGACGGAACGGCTGGTGATTCGCGAGGGTTACATTGAGTTTCCTGACCGGCCCGGGCTCGGAACGGCGCTGCGGCCGGAGGTTCTGGCGCGTAGTGATGTTCACGTTGAGGTCAGCGACGCGTCCAGTCTTAAGGATGTTTCGACTGGATGACGTTCGTTTCTGCTGGAAGATGTCCTGCGCCACATTTCGTATCCCTTGCTGGGGCCGATGGACCTGAAACACGCTTGTTGGGCCGCAGCCGTACGTTAGATGCGTCAAAAGTAGGCAGTCATGTTCGAGCCCCATAGTGTGAAACTGCCTATGAATAGAGGCGAAGGACCTTCAGAGCCAGTTTTCAGCCGGTGTCGTAGCTTTAAGTATTCAGATAGCATTCTTTTCGAAAAATGGTAGCGAAATTCTGCGGCACTTGAATTTCGACGCATTGGTGGTGGTGAAAGGTCACTGATGCCAGTTTTGAGTTTGCAATATGTATAATTACACATAATAATTCTCCTGATGAGAGTAGAATGGTCCAAGGCAAAGCGGGAGTCCAATCTTCGCAAACACAACTTGGACTTTGTTGATGCGAGAAGAGTGTTTGAAGGGCCTGTCATTTCTTTTGAGGACGACAGGTTTGATTACACCGAGGACAGATATGTCTCAATCGGGATGTTGAAAGGAACTGTGGTGGTAATTGCTCATACAGACAGCGAAGAAGCAGTTCGAATCATTTCAATGAGAAAGGCAACAACCAATGAACGACGATTCTACCTTGGAGAGTTCGCAGACGGACTGGAAAACACTGGAAGACATGAAGGATGAGGATATCGATCTAAGTGAGATACCGGAAATTACGGCGGATCAGATAGCTCGAGCAACCTTGCAGGTTGGAGGTAAGCCTGTTTCAAGACGAAAAGTGAGGGTAAACATTTATTTGGACGCCGAAGTGGTGGCATATTTCAAAGCGCGGGCCGGTGGCCGGGGTTATCAGACGTTGGTAAATGAGGCGCTAAAGGAGAGTATCCGAAGTAATGGGATTGAGACCCTTCTTCGACGAGTAATTAGAGAGGAAATGAGCCCAGGAGCAAATCCAGTTTAGTTCCTTTGAATTCTCGCTTGGACTGTGGTTGGCTGTTAGCGAACATGTCCTCCAAATGTATGCAGTTACTGCCGAGTCGTGCCTGTTTGCATAGAGTTTCCATTGCTTGACGCTGTAAAGTGACCTCCCGGCGGCCCCGGGCTGAATAGGCCCACTCTTCACCAGCCCACTCATTCATTGCCCATCTACCAAAATTGAGAGTGTCACATGAATAAGAACGTCGTGATTGCCTACCCCGGATTCGGGGACATCGAGATAGAAAAGGAGATCCTGAGCGCCGCGGGTCTGGAGATCGAGCATGTAGGCAACCTGGACACGGAGGAGGCCAGGCAGGCTGCGCGGCATTGCGATGCTCTGATGGTAACGATCCAGCCGGTGCGGGCGGAACTCATCCAGAGCCTGGAACGATGCCGGCTAATCTGCCGCGTTGGCACGGGACTGGATGCCATTGACATCAGGGCGGCCACGGAACGGGGCATTTGGGTGACTTACGCTCCCGACTATTCGATTGATGAGGTCTCTACGCACGCGATTGCGCTTGTGCTGGCACAGGCGCGCGGCCTGCCGGGTCTTCTGGGCGCGACGCGCCAGGGAATCTGGGACAGTGAATCGGGCGGCATTCTCAACCGGTTCAGCGACCAGACACTGGGCGTCATTGGTTGCGGTCGGATAGGCCAGGCGACGGCGGCCAAGGGCCGCGGGCTGGGACTTGAGGTCTTAGTATACGACCCGTACGTGGATGCGGCGGCGATGGAGGCGTTGGGGGCAAAGCTCGTCGATCTGGAGACTGTGCTGCGCGAGTCAGACTATATATCGTTGCATTCGCCGCTAACGGAGGAGACCCGCCACCTTATCAATGCAGAGACGCTGGCGATGATGAAGCCGACCGCATACCTGGTGAACGCGGCGCGCGGTGCCTTGGTGGATGAGGAGGCGCTGCTGTCGGCGGTGCAGAGCGGGCAGATCGCCGGCGCTGCGCTGGACGTTTTGAATGTCGAACCGGTGGCGGCGGACCATCCCTTCTTGAAGGAGGAACGCATCTTGCTCACGCCCCACGCCGGGTGGTATTCTGAGGAATCCAAAATTGACGTGCGCGTGCAGGGGGCGGAAGAGGTTGTGCGCGTTCTGCGCGGCGAGAGGCCGCGAGCGCCTGTCAATGAGGTCCCAAATGGTTAGGAGCTGCAAAGGAGATCGCGGGAATGACCCACCCACTCTTTGATTTGAGCGGACGCGTTGCCATTGTATCGGGTGCGGCGAGCGGCATGGGACGTATCACGTCAATAGGCTACGCCGAGGTCGGCGCGGACGTGGTGTTGTTGGATATCAACAAGGTTGGCGCCCAAGAGACCGCGCATGAGATCGAGCGGATGGGCGGTCGCGCCCTTCCGGTCAACTGTGATATCTCGGACCCGGACCAGATTCGGGCGATGTTCGAGCGGGTTGACAGTGAATTTGGTCGGGTCGACGTGCTCAGCAACATTGCGGGAGAAGGTATTCGCACGGACCCGCTGGACCTGACCGAGGACCAGATACAGCAGGTGATGCAGAACCTGGTTGTGGGCCGCTATATTTGCACGCAAGAGGCGGCCAAACGGATGATGACGAGGGGCCGCGGGAGCATATTCAGCATTGTTTCGATCGCCGGGATCAGCGCACTCGGCCGGGGCCACATTGCATACAGCATGGCGATGGGCGCTGTGGGGGCGATGACACGGGAACTGAGTACGGAATGGAGCAGTTTGGGTGTACGCGTTAACGCGATCGTCTGCGCACAGATCATGAACCAGGACCTGGAAGTACGAATCGCGGCGGATCCCGCGCTGGGTGCTTCCTACTTGCGCGGTCTGCCTATTGGGCGGATGGGTCATCCCAACGATATAAAGGGGCCGGCGATCTTTCTCGCCTCCGATGCATCGGCCTGGATGACAGGCGCCTTGATCCCGCTGGATGGGGGAAATCTGGCCAAGAATGTCAGCGGTTCCCATCCGGGAATGCCTGCGGTTGTGCCGGCCTGAGACTGGCCCGGCAGGCTGATGTCCGACAAACACAATACAATGGAGGTGGGTGGCATGGCCCAGTCCGATCAACTCCTTTCTCTTTACAGGCAGATGCTGATCATCCGCTATACAGAGGAGCAGCTGGCCCGTTCGCATCAGACGGGTCTGATTCACGGAGCCTGTCATACGTACGTCGGCGAAGAGGCGATTGCGACCGGCGTGTGTGCGCACTTGCGGCCCGACGACGCCGTCTTCAGCACGCATCGCGGGCACGGGCACGCGCTGGCGAAGGGGGTCAGCCCGCGGGAGGTCGTTGCCGAGCTTTTTGGGCGTGCGACCGGCTGTTCGCAGGGCAGGGGTGGCAGTATGCACCTCTTCAAGCCGGAGGTTGGGATGATGGGAACGAGCGGGATCGTCGGCCCCTGTATACTGCAGGCGACGGGGGCCGGGTACTCGTTCAAGCTGCTCAAAACGGACCAGGTCGGGGTCGCTTTCTTCGGCGATGGGGCGGTGAACAACGGCGCGTTCCATGAGGGGCTGAACCTGGCCAGCATCTGGAAGCTGCCGACGCTATTCATCTGCGAAAACAACATGTACGCCACCGAAGTGCCCTTTGCTTATTCGGCGGGCAATCCGCACGTGGGCAACCGAGGACCAGCTTACGGGATGGAGAGCCTCACAGTAGACGGCAACGACGTACTGGCCGTCTACGAGGCGGCGGAGGAGGCGGTGCAGCGGGCACGCGGGGGAGAAGGGCCCACTTTGATCGAATGCCGGACCTATCGCACGCGTGCCCATGCAGAGGGTATGCGAGACGCCGGGTACCGCACGCCGGAAGAGGTGGAGGAGTGGAAGGCGCGCGATCCGATTACCCGCTACAACGAGTGGCTCCTGAAGAATGAAGAGGCGGGCACTGAAACGCTGGCCGAGATTGAGACGGAGGTGAAGGAGATGGTAGCGGACGCGGAGGAGTTCGCCCGCAACAGCCCATGGCCGGAGCCGGACACGGTCAGTGAACACGTATTCAATCAGGGGTGAAGGCCATGCGAGAGTTGACTTACGTTGAAGCCACGCTGGAGGCCTTGGACAGCGCGATGGCGCGCGATCCCTCGATCTTCGTCGTCGGCGAAGGTATTGGCGAACGGGGGGGCAACTTCAATACGACGGTCGGCCTGTACGACAAGTACGGGCCTGAGCGCCTTTGTGACACGCCGATCAGCGAACGCGGCTTTGTCGGCATGTGCGCGGGCGCGGCCATGACCGGTACCCGTCCCGTTGTCGACTTCATGTTTTTGGACTTTATACTCGACGCCTTTGGCGAGCTGGTGAATCAGATCGCGAAGATGCAGTATATGAGCAGCGGCCGGCTCAAGATGCCCATATTGCTACGCGGTGCGATTGGGATCGGCCATTCGGCTGCAACCCATCACTCGGGCAGTTACTACCCGATTTTTGCTCATATTCCCGGATTCCGGGTGGTGGTTCCAGCCATTCCCAGTGACGCCAAAGGACTATTCACCACCGCGTTGCAGAGCGACGACCCCGTGCTTTTTCTTGAACACAAGTCATTGTTGTTCAATCGCGGCGATGTACCAGAGGGCGATTACGCCATTCCATTCGGGCAGGCGCGCATGGCGCGGGAGGGGTCGGACTGCACAGTCGTCGCGATTGGTTCGATGGTAGACAAATCTGTAGCCGTTTGCGACAAGCTGGCAGAGGATGGAATTTCGGCCGAGGTGATCGATCCGCGCACGATCGCTCCGCTCGATATGGCGACGATTCTGGAGTCGATCAGCAAGACAGGGCGGCTTCTGATTGTGGACGAGACATTTCAGCCGTGCGGTGTGGGCGCTGAAATTGCGGCGCAGGTCATCGACGAGGGATTTGACGATCTGGACGCCCCGATTCGCCGGTTGAACGGCGCACATGTGCCGACGCCTTACAGCCCGCCGCTGGAGCTTGCCATTGTACCGGAGTCGTACGATATCGAACAGAGCATACGCGATCTGCTTGCTGAATAACCAGGATGATCGAGGATCGTAGAGAACGAGTCCATCTGCACCTCCAAACCCACAGCTGTTCAATTGAGGGAAACCGATGGCTTACGAAGTGACGATGCCGCGCCTAGGATGGACGATGGAAGAGGGCGTTTTTGGCGAATGGCTGAAACAGGATGGAGACGAGGTAAAGGCCGGCGACCTGCTCTTTACGGTGGAGGGAGACAAGGCTACGCAGGAGGTGGAGGTTTTCGAGAGCGGAATCCTGCGACTTCCCCAAGGCGCCCCGGCCTCCGGTGATGTGATACCGGTTGGTGCACTGCTGGCGTATATCTTGCAGGTCGGCGAATCGATGCCTGCGGGGGGTAGCGAATCCCCCCAGTCGGGAGAGCTTGAGGGGCAGGGCAGCACAGGGAGTCCGTCAGCTGCGGCAGAGCCTGCTTTCCGGAAGCCATCGGCGGCGCAAACAGATTCCGCAGACGGGCAAGTCTATCCAAACATCAGCCCCCGTGCGCGGCGAGTAGCCGGCGAGTTGGGGGTGGATTGGACCCTGCTCACAGGGAGCGGCCGCACGGGAAGGATTGTCGAAAGGGATGTGCGCGCGGCCGCGGAGACGATGGTTGAACCGGTTGAGGTGGACATGTCGCCGGTGGCGCGCCGCATGGCTGCGGAAGCGGGCATTCCGTTGGAAGACCTGGCGGCGATCAGGCCGGGCGGCCGGATCCAACGCGAGGATGTCGAGGCTGCCATCGCGGCCCGACGTCAACCGGTGCATGCGGATGAGACAGCGCCGCAAGTCTTGCCACACACACGCATCCGCCAGATAACGGCCCAGCGGATGGCAGAGAGCGCGCACACAACCGCGCCTGTCACTTTGACGACCGAGGCCGACGCCACCGAGTTGGTGGCTTTACGTGAACAGCTGAAGTCGAGCTATGCCCGGCGCGGGCTGGCGGTACCCAGTTACAACGACATTTACATCAAGCTGGCTGCTGCCGCGTTGCAGGAGCATCCTACGCTAAACTCCAATTGGGATGATGAGGGTCTAATTCTTCACGGAGAGATTCACATCGGTTTTGCGGTGGAAACCGAGCGGGGACTGCTGGCGCCGGTGCTGCGGGACGTGCCGGCGAAGTCGTTGCGCGTGATCGCGGCAGAGTCTGCCAGCTTAATCGAGGGCGCGCAACAGGAACGATTGAGTCATGAAGCGATGCAGGGCGGAACGTTTACGATTACGAATCTGGGCATGTACGGCATTGACGCCTTTACCCCTATCATCAATTTGCCCCAAGCCGCCATTCTTGGCATCGGGCGCATCGTCTGCAAGCCGGCCGTACACGATGGGGAAGTCGTGCCCCGTCAGATGGTTGCGCTCAGCCTGACATTTGATCATCGCGTTGTGGACGGGGCCCCGGCGGCGCGTTTCCTCAACACTGTGCGCGAGTACGTTGCAGAGCCCATTCTGTGGCTTACTGCCTAACAGGCTCCTAGCCCTAAAGAAGTGACGTCTACGGGGGATTGCCTCTCTTCCTCCCACACCCAGAACTGCTGGCACGCGGCAATGGCAGATGTCCGGGGAGCTACTCCTATCTTCGTAAACATTCCTTCTTCTTTGATGCCAGTCTTAGAGACAGGCGCAGAAGTGCCGGGCAGAGATTCGGAAGAGGAACGGCGATCATTGATAGGCTCCAACCGTACGCCATGGATCGGACCTTCGATGCCATGAAGCGATGTCAGACGAACATAATTTGAGCATGTGAAAAAATTGACAATATGCTTGAATTCCATAGGATTAGCGAAAGCCCCGTCAAGCAGTTTTCAAAGGTATTCACAATTGATTTCACAGAGGAGATGTCCAACTATGAAGCACGGAGTAAACCTGTCCAGACGAACTTTTCTCAAGGTGGGTGGGACAGCTGCCGGCGCGGCTATACTGGCAGCCTGCGCGCCAGTTGCCGCACCCGCGGACGACGGCTCGATGGGAGAAGGAGCAATGGCGGAGCCGGTTACGATTCGCTATGGTCGCCATGATCCGGCCGCGGGCGTGGCCTTGACGCTTGAGTCATTCCAGGAAGAGTATCCCGACATTGTGGTCAGCGTTGAGCAGATTGGCGAGTTTCACGCCAAGATTCCGGCGCTGGCAGCGGCCGGCACGCTGCCCGACGTCGTTCGCAGCTGGGAGGCGATGGCGCTTGACATGGGGCGCAACAATCAGTTTATCGACGTCCAGCCATATGTGGATGGCGAGCCCGGCTTCAATGCCGAGGACTTCTATGAGAACTGGTGGAACTATCCGGTCGTGGAAGGAAAGCGCTACGGCGTTCCCGATGCGGCTGCTCCGCACGTGACCTTCTACAACGCGGATCTATTTGACGAAGCGGGTGTCGAATATCCGAACAAGGACAGCTTCACCTGGACTGACTATGAAGAAAAGGCCCGGGCCATCAGCGATCCCGACAATAAGATTTGGGGTTCGGAGACGATTCCGGTTGGCTGGCACATGTTCAGCGTCAAGCAGACTTGGCAGAACGACGGCAGCTTCTACAGCGAGGATTTCCTTGAGTCCAGGCTTGATAAAGAGGAGACGATCCAAGCGATTCAGTATTGGGCGGACATGCTTCTCGACGGCAACGTGATGCCGTCACCTTCCCAGATTATTGGCATTGGCGGCGCCGGAGCGGCAGCCGAACTTCTGGCAGCAGGTAAGATTGGGATGCAGCGGATGGGTTCCTGGATCACGGGCAGTCTTGTTGACGCCGGCTTCCGCTTCAACGTTGTCGCCGAACCGAGCCAGGCTCGCCGCGATACCATCACGCACGGCGCGTTCAACAACATTGCCACCACTTCAGAGCATAAAGATTTGGCCTGGACCTGGCTCAACTACAATACCAGCACGCAGGGCATCTACAACTACGCTTCAAACGCGAACTTCCCGGGTACGCGCCGCACATCGAATGAGATTGAACCCTTCCCCTGGGTTGCGGAGGTAGTTTTTGAGGTGGACTGGGACGTAATCCCGGACGCGCTTACTTACGGGCATATTCTGCCTGGCCCGGCGAACGAAGGCGAAGCCCTAAAGCTGATTGGCGATGCGCTGGATCAAGTATATTCCGGTGCTGCCAAAGCCGCTGACATCTTCCCTGAAGTGTCGCCAAAGGTCACGGCCGTAATTTCTGACATTTAGACCTAGTCTTAAGATCCCAAGAATTCACGAAGGTACGCGAAGGCATCCAATACTCTGTATGCCTTCGCGGCCTTCTATGGTCCAACATTCGGCAACTGCGCGGACCGGCCATGACGTCACCTTCCCGGCCGTCGGGCGCCTGAACGGGGCATAGAGGCAAAGGTAAACCGTGACCACAACCGGGCTAATACCACGAAGCGGCTTTTGGCAAAGCAGGCGTTTTCGCGATGCCATGGTGGCATATGCCTTCATTTTGCCGTGGGTTGTGGGCTTTATCCTCTTCGTGGGCGGCCCAATTGTGGCATCTTTCGTCCTCAGTTTTTTCCGGTGGAAGATGATCGCGCCTCCCAGATTCTACGGGCTGACTCATTACATCAACATGTTCACGACAGATGAGTTGTTTCGTACTTCAATCTGGGTGACCTTCAAATTTGTTCTGATTTCGGTTCCCATTAGCCAGGTGTTGTCCCTGGGACTGGCGTTGCTCTTGAATCAGCGGATACGGTTGCTGGGGTTCTGGCGCTCGGCCTTTTACCTGCCGGCGGTAGTCAGTGGCGTGGCAGGATCGGTCATTTGGGTGTGGATGTATCACGTAGAGCTGGGAATCGTGAACAATGGTTTGGCCCTGGTTGGTTTAGAGGGGCGAAACTGGCTTTATGACAGGGAACTAGTACTGGGGTCGCTTGTCGTCAAGAGCCTGTGGAATATCGGCATTCCCATGGTTATCTATCTGGCGGCGTTGCAGGGAATGCCGCAGCAGCTGTATGAAGCTGCAGACATTGATGGCTCCGGCGAGGTATCAAAGTTTTTTGCAATCACATTGCCAATGCTGTCTCCAGCGATCTTCTTCAACGTGGTGATGGGCATCATCGCATCGGTGCAGACCTTTGCCGAACCTTATGTGATGACCAAAGGCGGCCCGGACAATGCAACCCTCTTTTTGGGCCTCCATCTCTACAATAACGCCTTCCATTACCTCAAGATGGGTTACGCCTCCGCCATGGCCTGGATAATGTTCTTGCTCATCTTCGGGCTGACAGTCTTCCAGTTTGGTCTCGCCGGCCGATGGGTCTATTACGAGGGCGGCGCGCGCTAACGCACTGGAGGACTCAATCGTGGTGGTTGGAAACGAGGCGGTTCCGACAACTGAAAGGCTGCATAGCGAGGCACACATGCGGCCCAGCAGACTACGAATCATTCTGATTGGCAACCGTTTTCAGACGGGGCTCATTCGGTTGCTTGCAATCTACGCGATTTTGGTTGTCTCGGCCTTTCTCTTTCTCGTGCCATTTTATTGGATGGTAAACACAGCGCTAAAGCCTGCGAACCAGGTCTTTACATTGCCGCCCACGTGGATACCTAAGCCGGTAATGTGGTCAAATTTCCTGACTGCCTTCACCATCCAATACGAGACTGATCCGCCTGTCTATAACTATGCGCTTAACACTGCAATAGTCACGGTAAATGGCGTCGTCTCGACGATATTTTCCAGTGCGCTCGTGGCATATGCCTTTGCCCGGTTGGAATTCCCTGGCAAAAACGTCATCTTTCTGGGAATCCTGAGTACGCTCATGATCCCATTTGCGGTCGTGATGGTGCCCCAATTTATCATCTGGCAGCGTTTGAATTGGCTGGACACTTTGTGGCCGCTGATGATTCCGCACTGGTTTGGGTCGGCGTGGAACATATTTCTGTTGCGCCAGTTTTTCATGACGATACCGCGAGAGTATGACGAGGCAGCCTATTTAGACGGCGCGTCGCGGTGGCACATTTTCATTCGGATCATTCTGCCTCTTTCGAAGCCAGCCTTGGCGGCGGTCGCGGTTTTCGCCTTTGTATTCTTCTGGAATGACTTTCTTGGCCCGCTGATCATTCTGTCGACGCCTGAAAACTTTACACTGACAATGTTCCTGGCAAACTTCAATGTTGCCTATCGAGGCACGCCCTGGCATCTGTTTATGGCCGCTGCTCTCATAATTATACTTCCCTGCCTGATCCTGTTTTTCTTTTCTCAGAACGCCTTTCTGAAGGGGATTACGGTTACCGATCTTAAGGGTTAAAGTTGACCACTTCTTTCATTCGCCTATCGGCAAGACCTTCCTTCACTGGAACTGAGGCACATATGAAAATCAAAGAGATCCGTGCATTTGAGATCACGGCCGAAGCGCGTCCGCAGACGAAGCCGCGCACGCCAAGCCGTGCAGACACCATTCATATGAACCGTCCTATGGCGCGCTATCCCCGTTTTCCCAACGGTGAGGGGCACGTCTCGATGGCCCCCTGGAAACGGCCGGCCGTGCTGGTGACGGCGGAGGACGGCACGCAGGGCTTCGGTATCTCCCTCTACGGGCCTGTTGTAGCGAGTTTGATCAACGAGCATTTCGGTCCCAATCTGGTCGGCGAGAACGCGATGGCGACTGAGAAACTGTGGGATATGATGGTGCGGCTGTCGACCGCGTTCAGCCCTACCAGCATGACCAGTTACGCGATCAGCGCGCTCGACGTGGCCCTTTGGGCTCTCAAGGGGAAGCTGCTGGGGCTGCCGGTATACGAGCTATTGGGAGGACCGCAGAAGGAGAAGATCTTCTGTTACGCGTCCGGTTTCGACCAAGAGTGGTATATGGAGTTGGGTTTCAAGGCCACGAAGCTGTTCAGCCCCTGGGGACCTGAACAGGGGTTGGAGGGTCTCAACAGGCTAGAGGAACTGGTTGCAAGCACACGGGAAACGATCGGCGACGAAGTGGAGTTGATGTTGGATGGTTGGACGGCCTATGATCCCGAATACACCGTGCGGGTGGCCGAGCGGATGCGGCCCTACAACCTCAAATGGTTGGAGGACTATATTCAGCCGGAAGACCTATTGGGCTACGAGTCGATCCGGCAGCGCTTGCCCTGGCAGACGCTGGCAACCGGCGAACACTGGTACAATCTGGCGCCCTTTGCCCACGCTGCGGGCAAGCGGCTCGTGGACATATTTCAGCCGGACGTGCTTTGGTGCGGCGGCATCACGGCGGCCGCAAAGATCTGTCATCTTGCGCAGGCGAATAACATTTCTGTGATAGCTCACGGTGGAATGAATTACCCCTATGGGCAACATCTTTCCATGGCAATGCCGGCAGTGACATGGGGCGAACGTTCGGAGGGTGTCTCTTCCCCCGGCGTGCCCCTCGAGGAAATGGTCAAGCTGCCAGGCACTGCGGTCATAAAAGACGGTTACTTGCGACCCAGCAACGCGCCGGGGTTTGGTCTCGAAATCGACGACGCGTGGCTGGAACAGGTCACGGTTTGAAATTAGTTAAGGAAGAGCACGCTTAAGAGTTAACTGATTGGTAACTACTAAGCCTGAGAGGTATCAGGGATGAAGGGTTGGTCAAGAAAGGCGTTGTGGATGGCATCGATGGCGTTGAGGCCATGTTTACGAGCAGTAGAGATATAGGAACGAATCGCACAGAAGATG
>DAOUHY010000368.1:0-25825 GCA_034428435.1 Caldilineaceae bacterium
GTGGCCACCGCCCGCGAGGTTGTGGGGGACGACAACCAGTTGATGGTGGACGCCGGCGGCAGCGACGCCCACTGGCAGGGCCGTTATACGTGGGCGCTGCGTTGTGCAGGGATGCTGGCCGACTACGGCGTAGACTGGTTCGAGGAGCCGCTGCGCCCCGATGACCTGGAAGACTTTATCCATCTGCGCCGTAACACGACGGTCCCCATTACCGGCGGCGAGGTCCTGACGCGGCGCCAGTCCTTCATTCCCTTTCTACAGCAGGGCGCCTTCGACATCGTCCAGCCGGATGTCGCCAAAGTCGGCGGCATCAGTGAGGAGCGCCGCATCGGCTGGATGGCGCAAGAGAATGGCGTACGCATGATTCCGCACGGTTGGAACACCGCCCTTGGGCTGGCGGCCGATCTGCAGCTGGCCTCGGCCCTCGCCGATACCGACCTGGTGGAGTACAAGACCGGTTCGCCCTATATCGATGAGATCGTAGCCGGCGGCTGGCAACTGGACGAGGAAGGCATGCTGCCGATTCCCGACGGGCCGGGCCTTGGAATCGAGTTGGATATGGATGCGGTGGCCCGTTATTCCTGATCGCGGGGACTACCAGGCTACAGTTGTTTCACACCGCCGGGCGTGTGCGCCAGACCCGTAATTGCTTTTTGCCGAGGATAAGCCACCAGAGTGTCGCCGTCTCGGAGGTGAATCCGGCCAGCAGCGCTGCCACGCCGAGTGTCGCGCCTTGTACTCCCAACAGCGGCAGGACCAGCAGGGCGATGAGAATAGCGCCGGTACGCATCGGCGCGCCAACTGCCATAGGTCGTGTGTCGCGCTCCATAAAGGCGATGCTGTGGAAATAGGCTCGGTGTACGACAACGAACGGAAAGAATGTGTAGATCTGGAGGGGCACTCGACTGAGCTCAGCCAAGGCGGGCGTTATTCCGATGACCTGCTCCAGAAGGACGGTCCGCAGCGGTGTCCAGAAGAGCAGTAGGCAAATGGCGGAGGCAGCAAGTCCACACCAGTAGGCGTAGCGAAGAAAGGGACGAAAAGACTGCAGCTCGGCGTAGAATGGGGGCACGAGCGCGCGCAGTTCATTCAGCCAGCGGTAGGTCCACTGTCCAAGCGTATAGGCCACGGTCAGCGCCGCCATCGCTTCTGCACCGTGGGCGCTCCGCACCACGAACAGATTGATGAGCGGGCGGCTGGACTCCTGCATGAAATTCATGAGCGCAATCGGCCATGTAAAGCGGAAAAAAGCGGCATAGGTGATCGGGAGGCGATCGAGCGCGTCCGGGAGTCGGCCGAAGAAGCGCCAGAGATAGAAGACGATAGTGACAGACTCGGTGAGCGTTGACGCGTAGAGAACGAGGATCGGCAGCCAGATGGGCCGGGCTCGAATCGCGTCGACCTGGAGAAGAGCAACGACCGCCAGAAGTCCTGCAGCAACGCTCAAGGCGGTGGCTACGCTGATTCTGCCTGTCTGCTTGCCGCGCGTCAGGACGCCCATGCCGAGCTGTGTTATACCCCGCAGCAGGGGCATCGGCAGCATTGACAGCATCATGACGCGTACTCGTTCGCCTGTCTCCGAATCGACAGCGTGCAGGCCCTCGAGCAGATGGCGGCTGCTAGATGTGCCGCCGAGAAGCCACTGCACTGCCACCATGATCAGCGCCAGGCCGCTTACATAAGTCAAGCCTCGCCAGAAGTCTCGCTTGTCCTCCACCAATACCATCCCGGCATAGCGACGTTGCGCCAGTGGGCTGGACAGAGACGTAACCAGACCCCAGGCCAGTCCAAAGGCGGCCAATACGCGGATGGCGTCGGGCATACGCGCCATCCCGGCGTTGATACTCTGCGCGCCGAACTCAAAGATTAGGATTGTCAGAACCAGGGGCAGGAGAAATCGAGTAAAGCGCAGGTACATGAAGTGATGGTCGAACGGTTTAGTGGGCGTAGAAGCTGACGAAAGGGCCGATCCGCCGCAGCTCCTCCTATGTGTGTGAAAGGGGAAGGGCAAACGCAACCACAGAGATTATCACACAGGGCCAGAGTGCGTGCAATGGAAATGGCAAGGAAGGGACGGTGCAATTAAGCGCTGACCTTTGCGGCCTTCGAACTGATTGCACGGAATCCGGGGAGTCTGGCTTGAAGAGTGAGGATGTTCAGACGCTTGGCACTGATTGCTCAGGACTGCCAGTTGATCTGTGGGGAAGGCGATTCTGTGCCGTATGCCCCTCAACCTCCTGCGTAACCAGAAGAGCGCGAGAATCGACTTCGAGGCAAATCGCAGACGAGCAGGCTTGAAGAACGACCATCTACAGAAAAGACTCTCACAATCGGATGCCTATGCCCTGGCTCATTCGGGTAGGGCTCCCCTTGTGGGCGCCATTCATATGCTACAATTGCCTCCGAATTCAGATGCGCCTCCTCTGACCCTTAGGAGCCTTGGCTCTCGGCAAAAGAAAGTCTGAAGTCGAAGGAGGGCCGCTGAAAGTCTGTGAATTGCTCATACTTCTTCTACCGATACATATCAAGAACGGCGAGGAAACGTCTGCGAACTCAAGAACGTAAGGGAAGAAAGAAGGGGAAACACTCCGTCAAAGTACGACTCAATCCGTCATAATCCGTCGAAATTCGCCATAACCCAGGGCAGTTGCAACGAACTGGGATGATCCTCTTTGAGTTCCCAGATTCGGACGGAAGTGCCCCGTGTGGGCACAATTCGTGTGCTATAATGGCGCCCAAACTTGGAATCGTTTTCTCTGAAACTGAGATTCCATGACTTTCGTCAGAAAAGAAGCTGAGAGCGAACGACGGCCGCTGCAAGGCGATGAATTGCCCATGAACAGTCGGCCCATATGCCATCAAAGACGGCGAGGAAACGTCTGCGAACTCAAGCTTTTGAGTCAAAAAAAAGGAATTCCCACGACTTACCACTACTTGCCACTACTTACCACTACTTGACTCGACTTGACCGGCCCGAACCCAGGGCAGTTGCAACGAGCCGGGACCGACCTTGTGAGGCTGCCGGAATCGGATAGGAGAAACGTCTGCGAAGGCATGACAAGAGTCCCAAAAAAAGACGTGCCCTGCCCTGGATCGACTTAGTCCGACCTGACCCAGGATAATGGCATCGAATTGGTTCAAATCCTCGTAAGGGTGCTTGAATCGAGTAGGTACCCCTTGTGGTCGCCCTGCGTGGGCGATTCTGGAGTCCTGACTTAGATGCGTTTGTCCTGGTCCCCTGAACGGGTGCATCCCAGATTTTGGGGTGGGAACAGTCTGGCGGGGAATCAGTGCCAGCGGTGGCTGGCGTTGTTTGCTGTTTTTGGGCGAGACGCAGTGCAGGCGCTGGGCCTGGCCGTACGGTGGAGTCCGTCAGTTGGGGAGGGTGCGAGGGCAGGCACATGGCCGGTACTTACGGGGATCTGATGGGACTGGCGGGACGTGGTCTGGCTGGACACCTTCGATTGGGCACCTGTCACAAATATCGACACCCGGTCGATGAGGCATGTTGTAGGAGAGGGGGCGTTGCGGGGGCGGAGCCCCCGCACAAGGGAGGGCCGAATAGGCCCGACCGCCCAGAAAAGCAGTAGTCAGTGGTCAGTGGTTAGTGGTCAGAGACGGCGCTTAATCTGGCGGAAACTGGAATGGGAACTGACCGTGGCTTGGTTGCCTCCAGAGGTATGCGACTGTTCACACCCATTTTGGGATGCACGCCCCTCGACGAGATGCATTGACAACCGCCTGTGCCTATGCAACAATCAGATTGAGATTGCAGGCGTCATAGGCTTGCATGGCCTCGGTTTTCTCTCCTATCACATTGGGACGATGATGGGCGTCAAGACACCAGATTGGGTTAAGCACGCAGTTTTCTATCAGATTTTTCCGGACCGGTTCAGTCGCAGCCCCCGTTTGCAGCACCCTCCTGGAATCCAGTTCAAACCCTGGGGTGCACCGCCATCGGAACAGGGATTCCAGGGCGGCGATCTTCTGGGAATTGTTGACCGCCTGGACTATCTGGAGGATTTAGGTGTCAATGCCCTCTACCTGAACCCGATCTTCAGCTCGGCCTCGAATCACCGTTACCATACTTTTGACTACATGACGATAGACCCGCTGTTGGGCGGGGATGCCGCGTTTCGGGAGTTGTTGGACAGAGCGCATGAACGGGACATCCGGGTCGTAATTGACGGCGTTTTTAATCACTGCGGACGCGGCTTCTGGCCGTTCCACCACATCCTGGAAGCCGGTAAGAGATCCCCTTATTTTGACTGGTTCCGTGTGAAGGGCTGGCCGCTGCGCCCCTATCACAGTAACGAGCAACAGCCGCACAACTACGCGGCCTGGTGGAATCTGCCCGCCTTGCCAAAGCTGAACACCGTCAATCCCGGCATGAGGCGCTATTTGCTGGAGGTTGCTCGACACTGGATCGAGTTCGGCGCAGACGGTTGGCGGTTGGACGTACCGGAGGAAATCGACGATCCGCCCTTCTGGCGGGAGTTCCGCCGTGTAGTGAAGAAGTCCAATGCCGACGCCTACACAGTTGGGGAGATCTGGCATGAGGCCGAGGAATGGCTGCAGGGAGACCGCTTTGACGCTGTCATGAACTATGTTTTGAGCCGCGCTGCCTACGGCTATTTCGGCGCGGAGACGGTGCCGCGCGACTACCGGCCCGGGGGCTATGCGATCGAGAAGCTGGATACGCTGGCGTTCGCGGCCGCGATCGAGCGGATGCTGGAACGCTATGACTGGCAAGTCGTGACCGCACAGTTCAACCTGTTGAACAGCCACGATACGGCGCGCAATTTGTGGGCTCTGGACGGAGATGCCAGCGGTGTGCGACTTTGCCTTCTGCTACAGATGACGCTGCCCGGTGCGCCCTGCATCTACTATGGCGAAGAGATCGGCATGAATGGGGGCCCGGACCCGGGCTGCCGCGGGGCATTCCCTTGGGATGAGAAAGAGAGCTGGGACGGCGAGATGCTCAGTTTCTACCGTCAGGCGATTGCTCTGCGGCACAGCCACTCTGCTCTGCGTACCGGCGCATACAGGACCCTTGTCGCTGCCGGCGACATCTTTGGATTCAGCCGATCCATATGCGACGACCCTATCTCTTCTGAAAAGGCACCTGAGGACAGATTCCCGGTCGAAAGCCAATTGATCGTCCTGTTCAACCGCGCAAAGTCAGAGGCGCGGTTGGCAGTGCCTCTTGCCGGCAAGGGCAGGGAGGGGGAAACCGGCGCCGCCTTGTCTATGCCAACCTTTCGGGTCGTCTGGCCTCCGGGAGCCTCGGGCCAGTCCTATTGCGCTCGCAACGGAACTCTTTGGGACCTCACGATTCCGCCCAGGGAAGCGCTAATCCTTGAAGGTGCGGGCTCGTCGCAGTCCGCTGCTTCGGAAGAGGGGTGAAGTGGAAACAGTTAAGGTCATACTCAACCCATACGCGGGACGGGGACGCGGTGGTAAGGTGACCGGCGAGATCGAAGCCGCGTTTCGCCGCGGCAACGTTCCCTTCGAGATCGCGGAAACTTCAGTACCGGGAGAGGGCATCTCTCTGGCCCGGCGCGCGCGGTTGGATGGTTACGCGATCGTGGCTGCCGCCGGCGGCGACGGAACCGTACATGAAGTAGTGAACGGGCTGGCGGAGGCTACCCCTGAAGATGAAAAGGTGCAGGGGTTGGCAGTTTTGCAGGCGGGCAGCGGAAACGATTTCGCCGACATGGCAGGGTCGGCTCGAGGAATCGATGCAGCCGTACATGCCATTCGCGAAGGCAATACGCGCGACGTCGATTTGGGGCTGGTCGAAGCCTTCGACGGGCACAACACGTTGCGGCGTTACTTCGACAACAATCTGGGCATGGGTTTTGAGGCACAGGTGACGGTCGAAAGCCGCAAGATAAAACGTTTGCGCGGGTTCGTCATCTATCTGTGGGCGACGCTGCGAGCGCTGCGGGCCTATGACCAGCCCCACTTTGAGGTCAGTTGGACCGACGGTGCCGGGAGCGAACACAGGGTTGCCAAAGAGATGTTGCTGGTCAGCATCGGCAACTCGCGACGGACTGGGGGGGCCTTCTATCTGACACCGGATGCCGAGATGGACGACGGTCTTCTGGACCTGGCCTTTGCTGACGCGCTGTCGCAGCTGGGAATCCTTAACCTCCTTCCACGAGCAATGACCAGGACAGGACTGCATGGGCAAAAGAGCGTGTCTTTTGGTCGATTGCGTTCCGCCCGTATCGCGGTCCGGCAGCCCGTTCCCGTGCATACGGACGGGGAGATCTTGTCGAGAAATATCGAGAGACTGAGCGTTGAAGTGCAGCCTGGCCGCTTGCAAGTAATCGTGTAAAGTTCTCTGCGGGCACTCCTTCTGTTATAATACTCTATTCAGATTAACCTGATACCCCACCTCCTAGAGGATACTTCCCGAAGGTCGACCGGCTTCCGAGATCTTGGAGGAAATTGATCCTGCCAGAAGCGAGAAGGAATACAGGTAGACTTTGACAACATCAGAGGAGTTCGGCGCGGCTGCAGCAGAGTTGAGACCCAAGCACACGCCAGATGATGTGACAGGCGCGAACGCCGAACTGGAGTTGGGTCCTGCGCCCATTTCAGCGACATCAAGCAGTGCGTTGTTGGATGCTCGCTTCTGGCCGGAACTCTCTCCGTGGCGCGTCTCTGCCGCCTGGTCGCTGGCAGCGGCGGCATTGGCTGCTGGAATCGGCGACGTGGGCCGGACAGTCTCTTTGCAGACGCTGATACTCCTCTTCCTGCTGGTCGATCCCTTGTGGGGCAACATATGGGGCGGTCTTGCTACGCCAGAGGCATTGCCCCGAATAAGGTCAACTGTAGCGCGGAAACGCCCGGGGCTGCCTTATCTGGCCTTGGGGTCGCCAGCTGCGCGCGTTTTGGGAATGCACGGTCCAGGCATTCTCTCCATAATGGCGCGCGTTTGGCTGCCGGGTGTGGCGCTAGCCTTTGTGGCCGCATTTGCAATCAGCATGTCAGCGGTCTGGGCAACACTGGTTGTGCTCGGTCTGGCTGTGAGCGCCTGGCTTCAGCGACACGTGGCGCTGATTCCCGCCTCCGTTCTTCACAGTCTTGCCGTCGTGGCGGCGCCCTGGTTCATGGGACTGACGCTGTTCGGCCTTGACCCTTGGAGTGGACGCCATTGGGCGTTGATTCTGTTGTGGACATTGCATGTTTGGGGCGCGAACAGCAGTTTGGACAACCCTGGCACGCTGGGTGGACTCGCGGGCATGGCGGCGGCTCAAGCCGGAATCGCTCTGTTGCTGATATTCGGTCGGGTACCCCTACCTTTGGCAGTGCTAGTCGTATTGTGGATGGCGACCTGGGTGGCGGCCTACCGCGGCCAGCCGCTTGTCAACATCCAAGCCTCCTGGACGGCGGCTTTGCTGGTCAGCGCGGCAGCGATGTCACAGGCGGTTTTCTGACAGAGGGACAGTTCTGACAGGCCCCGTACAGGATAGGTCCGCCAATCTTGGAACTTCGCGAGTGAATCGTTCGTCTAAATTCTCGGATACATCCACCTTGGCCGGGAGACCTGTCTCCAGGTCCATATGCAGGAGAAGATTGTGAGCGTTACTCCTCTAAACCATTTTACTGGCATTGATAGCCTTACGAGTGAGCAGTTCTGGGGTCTTCTGAAGCTGGCAAGACAGTTGAAAGATGAGTTGACGGAGCGGGAATGCAACAGCCCGATCCTGGCGGGAAAGTCGCTGGCGATGCTTTTTGAGAAGCCGTCGCTGCGCACTCGTGTCAGCTTTGAAATGGGCATGCAACATCTGGGAGGCTATGCCTTCTATCTCAGTCCGGCGGAGGTCGGCCTGGGTACGCGTGAAAGCCCGGCGGATGTAATTCGAGTGTTGGGTGGCTACGTAGACGGTGTGATGGCACGCGTCTTCGCGCACCGCCATATCGAGGAGATGGTGGAGTGGGGGACCGTGCCCATAATCAATGGGTTGAGCGACTTCAGCCATCCATGTCAGGCACTGGCCGATGTGTTCACCATCTGGGAGCAGTTCGGTTCGGTAGAGGACAGGACGCTGGTGTATGTGGGAGACGGCGCCAACAATGTTGCGACCAGCCTGCTCATGGCCGCGGGAAAGGTCGGCATCAACGTGCGCATCGTGGCGCCGCGGGGGTACGTTCCATCCGGAAGTGTGCTGGACGCGGCGGAGGCGGAGGTCGAAGTTACAGATGACTTGGACGGCGTCAGAGGAGCGGACGTGCTGTATACGGATGTCTGGGTCAGCATGGGAGATGAAGAGGAGCGGGAAGAGAGGATGGCTGTCTTACCGCCATACCAGGTAAACACGGAGTTGGTAAAGCGGTCGGAGAATGAGGAGGTGCTGGCCATGCACTGCCTGCCCGCCCACCGCGGCGAAGAAATATCCGATGCCGTGATGGACGGAGACCACAGCCGGGTTTTTCCGCAGGCCCACAACCGACTTCACGCGCAGAAGGCGGTTCTTGCGCATCTGCTGGGGGGCGTAGAGTTGCCTTCATAAGGGGGCGCGGTCTAACAGACTGTGAGGGCAGAAAGCAGTTCAATTGTCAGTAGCTGTCCTCGACAGCGGTTCAGCTAGTGGTGTCAACTTGGATTCATGACTGGGAAAGAAGCGAACAGGCTATACGGGCAGAGGGAAGGCTCCGATGAGGATACCTCCTCTGAAAAGAGGTCAACATGACTGACTTTGTGGCAATTCTCAGTCGCCTAACCGACTGGCAAAACATCGTAGATCTTTTCCTGCTCATGCTGATCTTCTACGCACTGTTACATTTGCTGCGAGGAACGCAGGCTGCGCAGCTTGTACTTGGCATTTTGATAATCGGTATCCTGGTATTTGTTCTTGTTCGTACGGTCGAGTTGACTGCATTCAGCTGGTTGTTACGCAATAGCTCTCTGGTTGTTTTTGTGTCGATCCCTGTTATTTTTCAACCGGAGATCCGTCGCGTCCTTGAACAGGTAGGGCGCAGGACGCCGTTCTTCTTGCGCCGCACCAGTGGGGGAGCCGAACCACTGATCAATGAGATCGTCCGTGCGTGCGAGCAGCTGTCGGCGCGGCGCCATGGCACTCTGCTGGTGCTGGAAGGAAGCGGCGGGTTGATGGAGTATATCGACCGCGGGGTCAAAATCGACGGCGAACTGACAGACGAGATTCTGCTCACGATATTTTTCCCTGGAACAGCACTCCACGACGGGGCGGTGATCGTCCAGAACGGCAGAATTGCAGCAGCGTCTTGCATTTTGCCTCTTACAAACCGCAATATTGCCGACCACCAACTGGGCACACGACACCGGGCAGCAATTGGGATAACGGAATTGACGGATGCCATGAGTGTGGTCGTTTCCGAGGAAACGGGCGCGATTTCGATTGCAACGAGCGGCCGCATGGCCCGGCGTTTGGAAGCAAACGAGTTGCGGCGCAGGCTGACCGAGTTTTATGATCCACGACCAATAATGGGAAATGCAGAGACCGGAGAATTTCTTGCAGAGGTTTGATGAGATTCGGCGATACGGTCGTTCCATGAAACCGACGACGACGCTGCTTCTGTCGGTTCTTTTGGCGTTTGTCGTTTGGTTTATCGCGATCGATCAGGAAAACCCGATGATTCGGGAGGAGTATGAAGAACCGATTCTGATCGAACTTAGAAACATGGGGCCAGGTCTGCAGAGTGTGCAAGACCTGACGAATCGCACGGCGGTGCTGACACTGCGGGCGCCCCAGCGCACACTGGATGCCCTTCAGGTGGACGATTTCAGCGCGGTCATAGACTTGGCGAATCTGACAGCGGGCAGCTACGAGGTAGAGGTAGAGGTCACGGCACTGAACCCCGACGTGGAAGTCATTGCGCTTGAACCGCGGCAGCTGCGTGTACAGCTGGAGCCGGTGATTTCCCGTTTTGTTCCGATAGAGGTGGAGGTAATGGACAGCCCGGCATTCGGGTACGACTGGCAGGAGCCGCTGTCGGAGCCAGCGGAAGTAGAGATATCCGGCCCGCGGACTCTTGTCACGCAGGTGCGGTCAGTGATTGCAACGGTCTACCTGCGCAATGCCAAGAGCCAGGTGGAGCAGGTTCGACCCCTTATCGCCCGCAATGCGCAGAATCTGGAGGTGGGAAGGGTAGACATTGAACCGGGCACGGCCCGGATCGTCGTGCCTGTTGTGCAGCCTCCGGGACGCAAAGAGGTGGTCGTGCGCGCTGACGTGAAGGGCCTGCCCTCGCCGAACTACCGCTTGACGGGTGTAAATGTCGAACCGCAGACGGTTGTCCTGTCAGGCAGCCCGAGCGCCCTGCGGGAAGTTCCCGGATTTGTAGAGACGACGCCACTTCTAATTGAGGGCGCGATTGACGACGTTCGGGAACGTCTTGCTTTGATATTGCCAGAGAATGTCTCCTCACTTCAGGACAGCGTCCTGGTGACGGTAGGCGTCGCGCCGCTGGAAAGCAGCCTGACAGTCACTCGTCATCCTGTCATCCAGGGCGCGGGTGATGACATGCGTATCACCGTTTCACTGGAGGAGGTTGAGGTGATCGTAAGCGGCCCACTGCCGCGGTTGGAACTGCTGGGCTCTGAAGAAGTGCGTGTGCTCCTGGACCTGGCGGGACTGTTGCCCGGCAGCCACCTGGTCGAACCGACAGTAGTTGTGCCCGAAGGAATCGTTGAACAGGGGGTGATCCCTGAAGCGATCGAAGTGTTGATTGAATCTCTGATCACACCGACTGCCACAGCGACGCCTGAACCAATTGAAACGCCGGCTACTCCTGTTCCGGAACCAGTGGAACCGACGGCCGAGACGGAAGTGGAATCGACCGAGACGCCGCCGCCGTTGGCAAGTGAAACTGTTCAACCTTCGCCCGTTCCGGCGCCAGTGCAAACTGAGCCGCCTCCGACGGAAACACCTGAAACGTCCAATTGATCTGGAATGACACAACGAAAAGCAGTGGTCGCGCTTGTGGGTCGGCCCAACGTGGGAAAATCGACGCTGTTCAACCGACTCATTGGCGCCAGAACAGCGATCGTAGAAGACCTGCCTGGCACGACCCGGGACAGGATTTACGGGGAGGCGGAGTGGAGCGGGGTTTCCTTTGTTGTAATCGACACAGGGGGCCTGGAAGCGCAGAAGACGGCAGAATTCAGGGCAACGCGGCCGGGCGTGGCGCCCCTGGCGCGTGACTCGGCCCGTTATGTAACCGAAATCACGAATCAGGCCCGGATCGCAGTGGACGAGGCCGATGTAATCGTTTTGGTGGTGGATGGAAAAGATGGCCTTACAGCAGCTGACGAGGACCTTGCCGAATTCTTGCAGCAGACGACCAAACCGGTCTACCTTGCGGTAAACAAGGCGGAGAGTGAACAGAGGCAGCTCGACGCGGCGGAGTTCTGGGTGCTGGGGGTGGGTGAACCGATTGCGATCAGCGCATTTCACGGGATAGGCGTTGGCGACCTGCTCGATTCAATTGCGGCTGAGCTCTCCTATAGTCTGGTTGAGGATGACAGGGAAGAAGACGTCGTTGCCATCGCGCTTGTAGGGAGACCGAATGTAGGCAAGAGCAGTCTGCTCAACACCTTGATCGGGCGGGAACGGGCAATCGTAAGTGATATCGCCGGCACGACACGCGATCCCATTGACACTGAGATCGTTTATCATGGTCAGAAGATCTCCCTGATTGACACGGCGGGAATCCGGCGAAGGGGGAGGGTGGAGCCAGGTATCGAAAAATACAGTGTCCTTCGCAGCATGCGCAGCATCGATCGAGCCGACGTGGCCCTGCTTCTTGTCGACGGAGTCGAGGGTGTCACGGCGCAGGATGCGCACATCGCCGGCCATGTACTGGAGGCGCACAAGAGCGTCGTCGTCCTGGTGAATAAATGGGACATCGTCGAGAAAAACACACAGACGATGGTAGAATATACGCGACAGGTGCGCGCGGACCTGCAGTTTCTTGACTACGTGCCGGTGCTCTTCATCAGCGCGTTAACGAAGCAGCGTGTGCAGAAGGTGCTGCCGACGGCGCTGACAGTAGCGGCAGAACGGAAGCACCGTATTTCAACGGCGGAATTGAACGGCGTCATTCAGGATGCCTATCACCGTTCACCACCGGCAACGAAGCAGCAGCGGCCTCTGCGCATATATTACGCAACCCAGGCCAGCGTCGAGCCACCTACCTTTATCCTTTTCGTCAACGATCCGGAGTTGGCCCACTTCAGTTATCTTCGGTATCTGGAAAACCAACTGCGGCGGCACTACCCATTTGTTGGCACGCCCATCCGCATTCGCCTACGGGCCCGCTCCTGATTCGCGTCCTTTGACGGCCCATTTGCCACAGCAGGATGCGGCAGCAGGGAGCAAGTTGAGACCTTTCCAGGCGTAAGGGCTCCAGGGGTAAGCCACACTCACATCATAGTGATATCGACCTACTTGACTGTGAGCAGAATTGAATCCTGACAAATCTTCATTGGACATACACTTGCCGAAGCACCAGGACCAAGACCTGTGTTCCTAACAAACTGGCGGCGCCTAATGAATTCAACCAAGACCTTTCGCACCGAAATCACGCTACTGGTTGCTCTTGCGGCATCTGCGGGGTTTTTCGGATATCTGGGCTATGGATTGCTGGAATTGCCGGTGTCGCCTGCGTCATTTTCGGCTGAACAGGCTATGGCCTACGTAGAGGAGCAGATGGCATTCGGACCCAGAATAACCGGGACGGACGCTCATCGTGAGATGGGCGACTGGATGGTACATGAATTAACTTCAAGTGGATGGGATGTACTGATCCAGCCGTTCCGTCCACTTCCCCAAGTGGAAGCGCGCAATTTCGTCGCCTTCAAGGGATCGGGTCCGGTGATAATTCTAGGCGCGCATTACGATACGCGAATCTTTTCTGACGAGGATCCGGACCCCGCCAACCGTGAAAAACCTGTACCCGGGGCGAATGACGGCGCCTCCGGCGTAGCGGTGCTGCTGGAGTTGGCCCGCACACTGGACGTGGATAGCACAGATCACACGATTTGTCTGGCATTTTTTGATGCTGAGGACAATGGACGCATTCCTGGATGGGACTGGATTCTGGGCAGCCGTTATTTTGTGGAGAATCTGGAGTCGCTGGGCGAGTGCCAGTCGCCGCGATACACGGTCATCGTAGACATGATTGGCGATGCAGATCAGCAGCTTCTGTGGGAACCGAATTCCGACCGACGTCTGACCGAAGCGATCTGGTCGGTTGCTGACCAGCTGGGATACGGTGAGTGGTTCCGCCTCGCGCCGGGCACGCCTATTATTGACGATCATACGCCCTTTATTGAGGCCGGCTACACCGCCATCGACATCATCGATTTCACCTATCCGTACTGGCATACAGTTGAGGACACGATCGATAAACTGGGAGAGGAAAGTTTCGAGAGGGTAGGCGCCACGCTGGAGGTGTGGTTGGAGAACGGTGCTCCGGGACCGTAAAGGGTGTACTCGACGCGGGAGTAATCGAGTCGCCCATACGGCGGATTTTTCGTGAAAGCGTGAGGATCTTCTATACTTTGGAGTGAAGGTAACGGCGCGTTCTCACTGACAAGGTTACGATAACGGTATGGGCCCGACCATTTTTGAACTTGAAATCTTTGGCAGAGTCTTTGCTCCGGGGTGGTATGGTGTATTCATTGTCGGCGGGGCTGTGGTCGCTGCCTGGCTGTCTGCGAGGCTTTCCCGGAGAGCCGGCGAAAACCCGGACCACATCTGGAACCTTCTGGCCTGGACGCTGCTCCTGGGCATAGTCGGCGCCCGCTTGTACCACGTGTTCAGCACACCGGCTGACGGGCCAGGCTGGGCCTTCTATCGCGAAAACCCATTTGAAATCGTCAGACTGTGGGGCGGGGGCAAGGAAGGTTTTGGGTTTACCGGTCTGGGCATCTACGGCGGGCTGATAGGCGGCGTAGTCGCCATTGTCTTGTACACCTGGCGCAACGGCCTGAGCTTTCTGAGCTATTTGGATTACATTGGGCCCAATGTGCTGGTCGCCCAGGCAATCGGGCGGTTGGGAAACTTTGCCAACCAGGAGTTGTACGGGCAGGCTACAGACCTGCCATGGGCGTTCCACATCAACCCCGTGCATCCCTGCCAGCGCCCAGAGGGGGCGCCTCCTTGCGGCGTGGCCGATGTCCCACAAGCTACGCTGGACTGGTATGCCAGCAACGGCTTCCACCCGACTTTTTTCTATGAAGCCGGTTGGAGCCTCCTGCTGTTTGGTCTGCTTTATTTCATCTACTGGCAGTTCGGGCACAAGCTACGCCGGGGCGACGGTGCGCTGATGTATTTCATAGCCTACCCGTTGGGCCGCTTCTGGGTCGAATACTTTCGCCCGGATGCGTGGGTCATGGGCCAACTGGCGACCGCTCAGTGGATCGCAATAATCAGCGTTGTCGTAAGCGTAGCTATTCTCATTGTGCGGCACTACGGCTGGTCGGCGGAAGAAAACCAGGAAGAGTCCATAGTATCACTGAGCAGACACAACACCTCTCCTGGCGTTCCCCTGGCTGCGCAGGCCAGCTAAATCGCGTTCACAATGGAATCGCAGTTAGTGCTGGCAACTGTCATACCCCGCGTCGGAGTCGGTTGACGCGCCGGCACGAGAGGATCCTGCAAGCAGCACGGGCGCGCGCCGACCTCCTCTTTCACGCAACCATTTCAATAAAGTAATCCACAACCTCGGCGTCCAGTCGCCAGTTTTCGACGCGGATGGCAATCTTTTCGAGTTGCCTGTATGCCAGCGCACCGTTCTGGCTGACACAAGCTACTTCGAGAACAGCCCTGCTCAGCGTATCCTGCCCTTCGGCTTCGCAGACTGAAACGTTGTAGTCACGGCGCAGCCGGGCAATGAGGGGTTTGACGATGCTTCGCTTCTCTTTCAGCGAACTCGTCAGGGGTAGATAGAGTTCAAGGGTCAGATGCCCTATAGCCATGTGACGTTACCGCTGGCGGGTCCAGGCCGGATCAGTATAGCGGTTGCGGATCAGTTCGGCGCTGCGGCGAAGTTCGTTTGGGGAGAGGGTGCCTGGTTCGATGTCCTGGTCGAGCGTTGACGCGAACCCGTCTGCCATCGCCGCGGCTATTCGAGGAAAGTCCAGTTGATCTGAATCCGGCGACAGTTCCAAAGCCTCTGCAAGGGTGACGGCCTGCTGGCGCAGCTGTTGACGTAAATGGTCCTGCGCGGCGCAGGGTAGCGCGAGCACATCCACAAGCCGCGCGACATCGCCCCTTAGAGGCAAACTGCCATGCTGTAGGACATAGCCTTTGCGGCGGCTTTGGGCGCTGCCCATCAGTTTGCGGCCTGCGGCGGTGATCTCGTAGGCGCTGGGTATTTCGAAACAGGCGGCTGACAGTTCGCGTCGCGCACGAGCGCAGGCGCCGGCCTTTTCTGCGTTTAGCCCTAACGACATCAGACCGGACAGTAGGGCGTTGCTGAATCTCAGATAGGCGTCCATCACGCCTCCGGCCATGTGCGGCTCGGCGATCGGGCCGGCGACGGAATAGGTCAGTTCGTCGACGTGAAGGATAGCCCTGCCGCCGGTCGAACGGCGCACCAGGTCGAAGCCTTGTTGGGAGATCCGGACTTCGTTTACGTCGGCGATCTTTTGGAAGCGCCCCAAGCTGACGGTGGGAATCTGCCAGCGGTAGAAACGCAACGTGGGCGGAACATCGCCGGCGGCCGCTGCCTCGGCGATAGACTCGTCAACAGCCATGTTGGCTGCGCCGGAGCGGGGCGAATCCTCAACTATCAGACGCCAGGGTGGGGAGGGCATAGAGAAACGCGAGTTAGAAATCGGCTGGCTTCAGTTGACCAGCATCTCACTCAGATCCTGGATTCTCCAGAAAGAGAGCTGCTCATGGATGGCTGCAGCCATTCACATCGAGGGCGGAGAAATCTGTTCGACGTAAGCAGCGATTCCCTCAACCGCGGCCTCGACGCCTTCGACATTGTGGGGCCGTTTCAGTACTGCCAGCGCGACCTGTCCGGCTGACGGGCTGTGGGCACAACTGGTGACTGTACCGGCAGAGCGACCATTGACGCTGACCGTCGCGCCCTCCGGCAGAGGCAGTTCGCTGCGAAGTCGGACCAGTGATCGAGTTACCTTGCCATAGGTGAGTTGACGGGCGATGATCTCCTGGCCTGTGTAACACCCCTTATTTTCGGCGCACACCCATGCCATGCCAGCCTCCAGCGGTGTAAAGGCGTCAGTCAGCTCCTTTCCGGGACGGGGACGTCCCAGCTCGACGCGGCGGGCTTCGTAGCTGTCGTTCCCGGCGAGAATAACAGCGCCCGCGTCACCCAGTCGCTCCTGGAGCGCGGCGATTCCGTCGACAGAACCGATGATCTCAAAACCGGGGAGGTCGTAACGTTCTTGCCGGAGGACGCAAACACTTTTGTCTTCAAGGAACTGGTCATCGGATTCCGGCTGGGGCAGACCGACCGACCGCAGCAGTTCTGCCGCAGTCTGACCAAGTAGGCGCAGACGGCCCATCTCGTCACTTTCGTCGGTAACGGTTACGTTGTCCATGAAGAATATCTGACTTTGCAGGCGCTGGCGCAGGGTATCTGCCTGTCCCTGGGAGGGAAGTAGCATCAGGTCGTCCTGACGGCAGAGGACGGAGAATACGGCTTCGATGCGCGCGGTTGGGCTAGTGAGAATGGTCACCGCGGCCTGGCCCGGCTGGAGGCAGGCGATGTCGTTGGTTGTCATTCTCTGGAGAAAGTCGACCCGATCCCGGTCTCTCAGGCGCAGGATGCCGAAGTCAGGCCGGGGCAGGAGGGCTACGCCGGAGGTCAGTGCCTGGTGGTCGCGGTCACTCATTGAAACAGCTGTCTTAACGCTCATCGGTTCCTCCAATTCGATCCAGTCTCTGATGCCGGCCGCCCATATGGGCGGGTCGCCGATGACAGCAATCGGGGGCGAATCCATTGATGGCACATATTCTGGATTGCCCTTTGCGGCGCCGGTAGGGAACGGGCGGTCCCCAATTCAAAATCGGTCAGGCATTCTGGATTATCTAGAGCTACTATAGTTCATTCCCGAAAAATTCCACAGATCGCAGTGATGCTGAAGAGGAAGAACCGAAGGCGTTCTTTACGCCTCAGTCCTCAATGTTCCCGGTCTGGGATTCCAGGAATTCGAGCACCTGCCAGAACATCTCTTCGCCGGACTCGGTCATGTTCTCGCCAATCTGGAGATAATGGCTCACGTCTTCATAGTACAGGACCTCGACATATACGCCCGCGTCCCGCAGCGCCTCTTCCAACTCGTATGCCTGGGTAATTGGAATGATGCGGTCGACATCGGTGTGAATTATCATTGTCGGCGGCAGTTGGGAGGCGGTGTAGACCGGCGAGAAGTAAAGGAAGGGTAGGGGATAGAGGTTTGCCGGGCCCATCGCAGGGATCAGGTACGTGAATCTTTCGGGAAAGGTCAGGCGTTTGGCATAGAAGTCTGCGCTGCCGGTGAAGGCGTTGCTGACACCTCCCAAGGTCAGCCAGGCGGCGAACTGATCGCGCTCATCCCGCAGTAACCGGTTGACCATAGCACTGCTGAAGCTGCCCCCAAGGGCCACGGCCGGCACGTCGGCCAGGTCAACGCCCAAGTGACCGCCGCGGGCCAGCGCCAGTGCGAGGCGGGCGTCCTCGGCGTGGGCGGCCACATCCAGTCCCCACGCGCCGGTCGGGGACAACGCAAGCACCGTATAGCCGGCATCAGCCAAGGCCACGTTTACCGGCGCCCAATCGTCGACCCAGCCGGGAAAGAGACCGAATAGCAGAGGCAGCTGCGCGCCGGAGTCGGGGAAGGGACGGTAGAGCCGAAGGGAAATAATTCGAGCACCTGCGCGTGTGAAAGCGTACGCGCGTTCCCAGGCGATTGCCCCCGCGGGAAATGGAGCCGTCTTTGTGACCGGTTCGCTCGACCAGAGATCTGCGGCCTCAGGCAAGGGGGCGGGCAATGGGCGAGGCCGGTGACGGCGCAGGACGAGCGCAGGTACCTGGGTCGTCTGGGCTGCCTGCACTGTGATTGGATAGGGGAGGTCGAATGCGCCGCTGAGGGCGGTTTCCTCGAATTCGGGAGCGACAGCCGCCGGCACGTACCTGCCTATAGGGATGTCTTCAATGTGATAGTGGCCTGACTCGTCGGTGCGTGCGGTAAAGGGCGTGCCGGTACGCGTGGCGACGATTACGGAGGCGCCCTCCACTGGCTCACCTGCATACAGAACCTGACCGGACAGGCTGCCTCTGGGGACCGAAGGGGCAGGTTCGACCGGCCCTCCCAGACGCTGCTCCAGCAAGTAGCCGAGCACATTCACTGTCGGAGAAGGTTCGCAAGCGGCGACCAACGCGACGTACAGCAGGAGGGGAGCCAGCCGCAGAAATGTCCACTGAAGGCGGCGAGAAGAACGGTCGGCGGTATTCACGTCGTGTTCACAAGCAAATAGGAGACGCACCAGACGGCACTACGTAGGGAGTATAACACGCCACAAAAATCGAAAACAAAGGGGTGATTCCCTTAAAATGGTGCGGACGAGCAACAAAGGTCACAATGGCAAGGCAGTTGCGACCGGTGTCAGGGACATCTATACTTGCATGGTCAATTCTCTCCAGACTTACCGGCAAACCAGCATCCAGTTCATCGACACTCCTCGCTGTCAAAAGTGGACTGCAACGGACTCATCATTGCCGCTGGGTTGATTTCCTCAGAAACAGTGGACGACTGACGAGCGGCCGACTCGATATAAGGAGCCAACGATATGCAATCAGTGGAATTTGGCTGGCACGCGCCATCCTTCCCGACGGACGGAGCCGATGCCGACACTTTTCTGGAGCAGATGCACACACATCTTCAGTTGATGGACGGCCATTTGACATCGGTTTGGGTGGACGATCATGTGCATCCATGGGGAACATTTGTGCCGAGAGATACGCCTGCCACCGAAGTGGCGACGACACTGGCCTATTTCGCTGCCCTCTATCCGAGCTATGACTGGGGCAGTCTGGTCTTTTGCCAGTCTTATCGCAACCCGGCGTTGATGGCCAAAATGGCTGCCTCGCTCCAGTGGCTTACGGGCGGACGCCACATTTTCGGGATCGGTGCTGGCTGGTTGCAGGAGGAGTACGACGCCTATAACTGGCCCTTCCCCAGACCGGCAGCCCGGATTCGCCAGTTGGAAGAGACGATCGAGATCGTCAAGCTTCTGTGGACAGAGTCACCAGCCAGCTACGAAGGGCGCTACTACCGCATCGACACTGCCTACTGCCATCCTCAGCCTAATCCGCTGCCGCCGGTGATGGTCGGCGGCGGGGGCGAGCAGTTGACGCTGCGGGTGGTGGCCAAGCACGCGGACTGGTGGAATTTGCCGGGCGGGACACCTGAGATCTATGCACACAAGTTGCGTGTGTTGCGCGAACACTGCGAGGCGGTGGGCCGAGATTATGACGAGATACGCAAGACGAGCGCATTGCCCCCGATCGCGGTCCATCTTTCGGAGGACGTGGCCCGCCAGCAGGGCGAGGCGTCACCCTACGCGCTGGGGGGCAGAGGCGCCCTCGTAGGCACACCGGACCAAGTGGCGGCGCAATTGCAGGCCTATGTTGATCTGGGCGTAACGCTGTTCCAGATCCGAATTGCCGATTTCCCGGAAACGGCAGGTACGGAGCTATTCATACGGGAGGTCCTGCCGCGTTTTGAGGATTGAACAAAGTCGCGTCCACTCTGCCTTTTCTTTATCTCCAACCGGTTCATGCTCGCAGGGGTACAGGACATGAACGACAGAATAGGCGTTGGGATTGTGGGGTTAGGGCTGGCGGCAACCGCTCATGTCAAGGGATATTTGAGCCACCCTTCTGCGAAAGTACTGGCCGTCTGTGACACCGACGGTGGGCGGGCCGCGGCATTCGGCGAGCGGTACGGTGTCGAACGCGTTTATGCGTTTTACTCAGATCTGCTGGATGACCGCGACGTACAGGTCATCGACATCGCGACGCCTACTTTTTTGCACGCGACGATGACGCGGCAGGCAGCGCAGGCGGGCAAACATATCCACTGTGAGAAGCCATTTTGCCGCAGCGTGGCAGAGGGGATGGAAGCGGTGCGGGCGGTGAAGAATGCCGGCGTCAAGTTGCTGGTAGGCGAGACATATGTGTTTCTCACTTCGCACATGAAGGCGCGTGCGCTCATCGAGGATGGCGCAATCGGCCGGCCCCTGCAGATCCGGCAGAGACACGGCGCCTGGCGGCGGCGGACGGACCACGAACTGCATCTCAGCGCAGCGGCGCGCGCGTGGCGGCTGGACGGCGAGCAGTCCGGGGGAGGGCGCTATCCGTGGATGTTCGATCATGCGGTGCATTTCTTTGCCACGGCCGAGTATTTGATGGAGGACGCGACGATCGACGAGGTTTATGCGGTGGTTGCGGCTGGAAGCACAGGAGGACGCCTGGCGGGCGCCTCCCACGACCCGTACGCCACTGAAGAGTTGGACATTCCCATCATTACGTGGCGATACGCGGATATGGAGCGGCAGGGCGTGTGGATGCGGGCGGACCCGCTCAACGGCAAGTACGACACGATGCATGGCCTGAGCACAACTGTGGTCGGCGAAACTGGCATGATTGAAGTATTGGGAGAAGGCGGGCGCAATCTGTTGTGGGAGGGGAGACAGGAGCATCTGATTCTGCACCGGACGGGGCGGGAAACGGTCTGCTTCCGGTTCGATGAGGAGCCAGACCGCGTGTGGGATTCGGAGATCAGCTATTACGGGCAAGGCCATGTCAGTCAGGTCCATCATCTTCTCGAAGCGATACTCGATGGTCAACCGCTGCGATACGGCGGCGAAGACGGTGTGCGCGCAGTACGCTGCACATTGGCGACAATCCTCTCTGCCGAGGAAGGGAGGCCGGTTCGGGTAGCCGAGGTGGGCGAGGACTTTACTGCATACGTGCGGAGCGGTGTTGAGGAAGGCATCTGAAGATACGTGGACTGCATTGCAGCGGCCAACATTACAGTCGGCAGTTTGCGATTTTGGAGAGGTCCTAGAGTAGAAACCACGAAGATCCCGGAGGAGGAATCGTATGTCCATTGATGTTGATCTTCTAATTGACGCCCACGCGCTTGTAGGCGAAGGGCCCATTTGGGACGCCGACGACAATGTGCTGTGGTGGGTGGATATCATGTCGAGCAAACTGTATGCCTATGACCCGGCGACGGGGGCCAACAGAGAGTGGGACGTAGGGCAGCACGTGGGGACGGTTGTACAGCGGGCGTCGGGCGGCTTGATGCTGGCGCTGAAGGACGGTTTCGCGGCCTTTGACCCGGTCAGCGGGGCGGTGGAGATGCTTGTCGATCCTGAGTCCCACTTGCCGGGTAATCGCTTCAATGACGGCAAGTGCGACCCCGCCGGCCGTTTCTGGGCAGGGACGATGGCCTATGAGGACCAGTCGGATCAAGGTAGCGTCTATCGGATGGACACGGATCACAGTGTTCACAAGATGATTGAAGATATCGGAATCTCGAACGGCATTATCTGGAGTCTGGATGCAAAGACGATGTATTACACCGATTCGCTCGATTTCGCGATCCGGGCTTATGACTACGATGTTGAAACGGGCGGTATCCAGAATGAGCGCATCGTCATCGAATTCTCCGAAGATGTAGGCTTTGCCGACGGCTTCACGATTGACGAGGAAGGGATGCTGTGGGTGGCGCACTACGGGGCCAGCCGTGTACGGCGCTGGAATCCGGAAACGGCAGCCGTGCTGGCGGAGGTCGAACTGCCGACGTCAGCCATAACTGCCTGCGCATTCGGGGGGCCGAATCTGGACCAGCTCTACATTACAAGCGCTTCTTTCCGAATGAGCGACGCAGAGAAGGCGGAACAGCCTCATGCGGGCGGACTGTTCGTAGCGGGCCCTGGGGTACGAGGGGTTGCTTCTGATAAGTTCGGCGGATAAAAGGCAGACTCAAGGGAATCAATCGGTCGTTACGGGAACAAAGGTGGGGAGGAGTTCGTCCTATATTCAAGGCTCATTGCGTGATGTTGAGATGGCAGGAGTGAGTTCAGTGGGACGAATACGATTAACCATTCCGATCGTTTTGTTTCTCTTAGGGACTGCTTTGGCGGGCTGCGGCGCCGGCGTTTCGGACATGGCCGTATCTGAATCGGCAGCGATGAACGCTCCCGCCATGGCAGACGCAGAGGCGTCCGCGGGGCAGCAGGCAGCTGATGGCGCGGGAGAACCACGCCAGGTCATAGCCAATGCTAACATTTCCCTGGTTGTAGCCGATGCGGCGACGGCGCTGTCGGGAGTCGAGCAGGTCGTTTCGGAACTGGGCGGGTATGTGGCCGACATGGATCTGTCCAAGGGGAGGTATGACGAGTCGGACGTTCTGCGCGGCTCGTTGACGCTCCGCGTGCCTGCCACAAGTCTGGAAGAGGCGCTGGACCTGTTGCAGGCGCTGGCCACGGATGTGAACTACCTGAATGTAAACAGGCAGGATGTTACGGACCAGTACAGTGATCTGGATGCGCAACTGCGAAACCTGCGGGCAACCGAGACGGAGTTGCTGGCCCTGCTAAAGGAGGTGCGAGAAAGGCCCAATGCCGAGGTAGAGGATATTCTGGCGGTCCACCGCAGCTTGACGCAGATCCGTGAAGAGATTGAGATGCTGCAGGGACGCAAGAACCTGCTGGACAATCAGATCGATTTCTCGACGATCTGGGTTGAGTTGATCCCGGACAGTGTCTTCCGGCCGATCGTGGAGGAGCCCTGGAGCGCCAGCGGTCCGGTACGAAATGCGTTGCGGGCACTGGTGGCAACGCTACAGGGATTGCTGACTGCGCTGATCTGGGCCGTGCTTTACTTGACCCCGTTGCTGCTGATCTTTCTGATTCCGCTTGCTGTCCTGATCTGGCTGGCGCGTTTATGGATGGGTCGACGGCGCAGAAGAGAGGAGTCGCGGTAATCCGGCTGGCTGACTGTTGAGTACTGCCGCGCTAGCCTTTGAGCGCGCCAAAGGTCAGGCCGCCGGTGATGTATTTCTCCAGAGCCATGCCGGCTGCGACGACGGGGATGACGCTCACGAGCGAGATGGCGCTCATGTTCCACCATTCGGTATAACCGGTCTGACTGACCTGCATGGTCATGAAGAGGGGAATGGTGATGGCTTCACGGAAGGTCAATGTGAGGGCGACGAGGTATTCGTTCCAGGCGCCGATGAGGGAAAGGACGAAGACGGCCACCAGGCCGGGCGCGGCCAAGGGCATGGCGATTCGGAAGAGGACACCGAGGCGGTTGGCGCCGTCGATCATTGCGCTTTCTTCGATTTCCACCGGAAGTCCTTCGAAGAAGTCACGCATCACCCAGACGATGAAGGGGATAGCGCCGCTGCTGTAAACGATGATCAGGGCGAGCCGGGTGTCGAGAAGGCCCAGCTCGCGGAACATCACGAGGAAGGCGAGAATGAAGAGCGCGCCGGGAAACATACGCTGGGACATGAATCCCAGTACGATTGAGTTGTTGCGGCCGCCGTAATCGAAGCGGGCGAGGGCGTAGCCAGCGCTGGAACCGATAACCAGAGCGACCGTCGACGAGATGAAGGCGACGAGCACGCTGTTCATGAAGGGATCGAGGAACCAGGTGAGGCGGTCGACGAAGAGGTAGCGCCAGGCGTGAAGGCCGGGTTGAAAGTCGATAAAGGGCATGTAGGTCGCTTTGATCGACATGTCAATGGCGTTCTTGAAAGAGGTGATCACCACCCAGTACATGGGGAAGAGGAGGATAAAGGACCAGAAGCCCAGAATGCAGTAGGAAATGGTCGTGCGAACCCGTTTTTGTGCAGCTAGTCCCATCAGTCCTTCCCCATCGCTCGTCTAGTCAGAACAAGGTATGCCCCGCCGAAGATCATCAGCACAATCAGCAGAAAGTAGGCCTGGCTGCTACCAAAGGCCAGATCGCCTCCTTTGACCCCTGTGCGATAGATGGCGAGCGTCACCGACTCGGTGGCCTGTCCCGGCCCTCCGCCGGTCAGCACCATGATAATTTCCACGACTTTGAAGGCATCGATAATGCGAATCAGAAGGGCGGTCATGGTGATGGGCATGATCAGGGGCACTGTGATGCGCCAGAACGCCTGCAACTGATTGGCGCCATCGACGCGGGCGGCCTCGTGCAGATCGGGAGGCACCCCTTGGAGCGCGGCCAACAGCATCAGGATCATGAAGGAGCTCCACTGCCAGACGTCGATCGCCATCAGCGCGACCATTGCCCAAGTGGGGCTCGTCAGCCAGGGGACGCCATCGAAGCCGAAGCTGCGCAGGATGTCATTGATTGGGCCGATGTCTTCCTGAAACAGCATGCGGCCAACGATGAAGGACACGACGACCGGGCTGACCATGAGAGGCATCAAAAACCAGGTGCGAAACAATTTCTGGCCGCGAGTGATGTTGTTCAGCGCCAGGGCGACGGTCAGGCCGATGATGAGCTGCGTGGGCACAACACCGAGCATGAAGACAACGGTATTGCGGGCTGTGCGCCAGAAGGAGCGGTTGCTCAGCAGTTTTTCGAAATTGGCCAAACCGACGAATTTCGTATCGAAATCCCCGATGCGATAGAGGTGGAGATCGGTAAAGGCTGCGTAGAGGGTCCACAGAACGGGGACAGCCAACAAGATGAGAATGATGGCAACTGCGGGCACCAGGAAGATCCACTTCCAGAGGTTGTCCCGGATTTCGAAGCGGGGTCGTTTCGAGGGGTAGATTTGGGGTTCAGTTGCCATTTGTGCGCTGGATGCCTGGCTGGCCTGACCGTTACGCCGATATGTATGGAAAAGATAAGTGATCAGCGGCCAGCGACCGGCGGCAAAGAGCCTGCCCGGTCGCTGGCCACTGACGTTGCAATCTGCGGTTACTTGCCCAGTGTGCGGGCGTACAGTTCGGCCTGGTGCTGGAGGCCGCCCATGCGTTCGCTAATTTCGTTGAAAGCGGCCGCGACCTCGTCCAGGGCATCCTGGGGCGGAAGCTCGTTGGCCAGCGCCTTGGAGACGCCCAGTTCGAGCGCGTCGCGATACTGCACCCAGCCGCCGAAGGCTTGATCTGTGACGGCGTTGGGGTGGTCGAGGGTCTCGCGGGCGGCGTTCAGGTAGTCCATGGCCACTTCTTCGCCCAACTGCAGCGGGCCGGTGGCGAACTCTTCTACCGCTTCCATCTGGCTGAAGCGGTAGGGGCTGGCGCCGGTGAGGTCGGTGACGAAGGCCAGGCCGCTTTCCGGCTTGGTCAGATGGGTGACGAAGCCCCAGACAGCGTCATAGGCCAGTTCGTCGACCTGGGCGGATACGGCGATGACCCAGCCGCCGAAGGCGTGGAATGGCGCATGGCTGGGAATGTCGAAGTAGTCCCATTCGCCGGACTTGGAGTTGAAGACTTCGTGTGAGCCCGGCAGGATGTTGTAGCCCTGCAGGCCCTGGATGACGGAGGTCTCGGGCGAGGTGGCGCTGGTGACGGCGTCCCAGTTGTAGGTCTGGGCGACGCGGCCGCCGTTCATGGCGTTCAGGGAATCACCGTAGGTGAAGTTGGTGCCGCCGGGAGGCGCCCAGTTCTGCATCTCTTCGACCCATTCGGTCAGGGCGCGGACGAAGCCGGGATTGTTGAGTCGGGCTTCGCCGGTGTCGAGGTCGATGAAGTAGGCGTCGTCATCGGGGTGCTTGGCGTAGGCGGTGGCGCGAGAGTTGAAGCCCCACCAGAGGGTATCGCCGCGCTTGGTCATGCAGGCGGCGCCAAAG
>DAOUHY010000369.1:0-2108 GCA_034428435.1 Caldilineaceae bacterium
CATCTTCTGTGCGATTCGTTCCTACATCTCTACTGCTCGTAAACATGGCCTCAACGCGATTGATGCCATCCACAACGCCTTTCTTGACCAACCCTTCATCCCTGATACCTCTCAGGCTTAGTAGTTACGGAAAAAGCAAGAACGCCCGCACTGACACGACTCTTCCAGACCCGGAGTGTCCAGACGCGTCGCCCTGCTCTCCCGGTTGCCTGCTGACCGGCGCGTGTCTGGCGTCTGCTAGAATCGCGTAGCAGTTGCCAGTGCCGGGAATCGACTCTAGGAACGAAAAAACTGATGCAAAAGCAAAACGGCAACAAGAGCCAGAAAAAAAATCCGCCCGCTTTTGCCCGACTTTTCCGCCATTCCCGCCATTTCCGCCATATTGACGCAAAGATTCGTCCCGCCATATAAGTTTTGTACAACTCTCGTTCAACGTACAGAAACACTCGTAAGGGCCCTTCAACGCCGGCTAAGCCCTCACGTCAGCTCATTACGCAAATCCCGTGACCTTGCTTTTCAGACAACCCTAAAACGCTCGTAAACGCTCGTAAACTCTCGTCCAAAGCTCACTCCAGACTACCTGACATGCGCAGCCTCCGTTTAGGCCCATAACGCAAATCCCGTAAACTGGTTTTCTGACAACCCTAAAGCGCTCGTAAACGCTCGTAAACGCTCGCAAACTCTCATAATCTCTCGTCCAAAGCTCACACCAGACTACCTGACATGCAATGCCTCCGTCTAAGCCCATCATGCAGATCCCGTGAACTGGTTTTCAGACAACTCTAAAGCGCTCGTAAACGCTCATAGACTCTCGTCCAACACGCAGACAAGAGCCTGCGCCTCAACATCAAGATGAATCTGACGCAAACAAGCCAGTTGCAAAACTGCCCGTCTCCCGAAAGTTCTCTCCCAAGCAGAAGCGAATGCTCTGTCCTAATCGTAATGGCACTCCTTGTAAGTGACCTTCGTGTGCTACAACAGTGGCCAAATTCAAGCTGTGGCATCGGCGCCGGCCCTTGCAGGCCATGGCCCTGGCCAATTGAAAACCTGAAAGAGAATGAGGGCCGCTATAGGTCAGAAATCTGGCGAATACCTTACCGCCCCAGTTGATCAATGACAGCGAGGAACCACTTGCAAAAGTTAGACAGCTTAGTCAGAAAAAACCCGTTTTGGCGCGACATATGTCGACTTAGCGCGACACTTGTACACATGGCGCGACATGTGTTGACACAGGCCTGGCTAACACACGACAACTGTATCGCATTTGTTCAAGGCCTGAACATGCTGCCCGAATCGAGTACGGACGCCCATCGTACGCCTCGAAAGTAGGCGGTTTGGCTTCCGACTTTGGACGCGATTCCCCAGAGGTAGTAAATTTTTTCGCCATAGCGTCGCCATCTGATATAATCCCTTGCACTTGGCATCGCCTGGCTATCGAGCGTATCTCAGACCCGGTTTCAGAGGTGCACGGCCTGTCTGGGAATCGCTCTGAATGACCTGTCCTTTTGTGTGACCCCCTGCACACGCCAGCCAGCAGGTGCCAAGGACGCGCTTCTGCGAACCAGAGAACCTGCAGCAGAATAGCTACATCCTTGGGACGGAGTGTTGGCTCCGACCCGGCAAAGAGAGCATCCTTAACTGATTGGTCAGAGCATTCCGGCCCAAATAACAAAGAACATATTCTCAGCAATCCAACTCAGGGAGGAAAATTGCATGACAAGACGAACCATTAGCCGCCGAGACTTTCTGCGCACCTCCGGCCTCGTTGCCGGCTCCGCCGCCCTGGCAGCTTGCGCCGCACCCGGTGCTGCACCAGCCGCCACGGAAGCCGATGACTCCATGGCCGCCGAACCCCAGACCATCTCCTGGTGGTATGCCTGGGGCAATCTTGACCCCGCTGTGGAGTCAATCTCCCAGCTCGAAAGCTTTCAGGCGCATATCGGCGAAAACACAACCTTGGACTATCGCGGCAGTACCAACAATGAGGCCGTTCTGACCGCGCTGGCAGCCGGAGATCCTCCGGATGGCGGCTCCAACATGGACTATCCCGGCCTCTGGTCCCGCGGCGTTTGTCTACCGGTCAACGATATGGTGGACTCCAGTGAGAT
>DAOUHY010000370.1:0-1564 GCA_034428435.1 Caldilineaceae bacterium
CCCCCGCAACGCCCCCCCTACAGCACCCGCCGCAGCGAGTGTGAGCGCATTATGACCTTGTCCACCCGCTGCAACCGTGCTTCGCCCCATCCCCCGTCCCGCTCCCCTACGTGCCGGCCTTGTGCCTGCCCTCGCACCCGCCCCAAAATCGGGCTGCACCCTTACCCACAGAAATCTCCCTGCGCACTCTTACATCCCTTCACGTAGGCGATCGGTACCTGGCGGCCATCACACTGTCCCCCAACACACCCAGCCCTCTGGCCGGACGACACCCGGTCACTGCAAACCAGGAAGGACACAGCTTAACCTGCGTCCCCTTTCCCGCTACCCCGCCGCCAACCATCCGGAAAATCCTTCGCAATCCCGCAAATCCTGATTCAGACAACACAGAAAACAGTTCACTAAAAACTGACTACTAAAAACTACTACCCCCCTTGACAATTCACCCATCCTGAAGTAAACTATCCCCACTACCTCGCATGTTTCCCCATGTAGGTATGAGTTCCACGCTGGCGGGCCGGGCGGTACCAAAACGTTTACCTCATCCATCCCAACAAACGATGGATGGCGGCCACATGCCATGGAGGTCCATACCTATGGCCAGAACACCATGTAAAGGCATCAAGAAAGACGGCACCCCCTGCCAGGGCCACGGCCTGCCCCAGTACAACGGCCTCTGCATCGCCCACGGACCCACCCCCGACCAGACCCACCAGTGGCGCTCCCTTGGCGGCCAGAACTCCTCCACCGCCGCCCGACTCGACAAACGCATCCCCGAACGCCTCAAAAACGCCATCGACCTCATCAATGACGGCATCGTCCAGGTCGCACAAGGAACAATGGAACCCGCCGCCCTCACCGCCATGTGCCGCGGCGCCAAAGCCCTCGTCGACCTTTACCGCCTCGCCGACCAGGACATGGATACAATCCGCAGCGAAGAAACCGAACAGGCCGCCGCCGAAATTACCGGCATCCCAGGAAACCTCGATCTCCTCGAAACTATCGACGACGTCTCCGCACGCCAGGACCAGTACCGCAGCCAGTCCCTCGTCGACCAGGGCCTCGCCGAGCTCGTACCCTCCTCCGACCCCCACCAGCCCCCGCAAACCGTCCTCACCGAAGAAGGCCGCCGCCGCTTCGGCTACCGCCGCGCCTGTACCATCACACAGAAGGAAATCGATGACTGGCATGAGGTCCTCGACGATATACGTACAATCTCTTACGATGAACGCTGCGACAGGGTCCAGGAACTGGTCGCCATCCACAGCACCGTCCTGGACGCACGCGAAGACCTCACCCTTGAGCCCTCGCCCCCTACCGACCCCTTGACCGGCCAGCCCATGACCGAACCCCCGGCCTGCGTGAAAGCCAGTCTGACGTCAAAGTATGACGCCCCCAGCGCCGCCCCCTCCGCAGAATTCCTCGAGAATCGACTGAACCAGGTCACTGACCTGATCTTCAAGGCCATGGGGAAGGATAGGGCAGAAATGGTTGGCCTGGACGACCCGGACGACCTGGACGAACCTGACGACCTGGACGACATCCCGTCTCCGCAGGGCGAGGC
>DAOUHY010000371.1:0-4026 GCA_034428435.1 Caldilineaceae bacterium
CGCGTCGCCGCCAAACCGGTGGAGAGAAAGCTGCATAGCGAGCTGCTCAGTGCCAACGACTGGCAGATCAGGCTCAACCCCAGCACCGGCGGCTGGACCGGCTACTGGCGCTACGGCATGGCGCTGCGCCAATTCGCCCGCGCCACAAACGACTGGCTGGAGTCGGCCGGGGAAGATGAACGCCGAGGCGTGGAGCCGCAGGGCCAGTTGAGGGAGCTCGCCGAGCTGCAGCAGTTGGCGCTCCAGTCAATGGACAAATCCGAGGCGCAAGCGGCCTTCCACGACTATCGAGTGCTTCTGGCCGATCAGCTCTTCCAGATCGGTACGGTCGCCAACTCCCCGGCGATCCTGATTATCAACGCCAATCTGCGAAATGTGCCCGGCCAGGTCACGCCGGCGGCCATCTCGCAGGGTGAAAGTGAGTACCTGCGCTTCGAGCAGTGGTACTACGAGCAATAGACAATGCATGCCAGTGGCTGGTGGCTTCGTACTGCACGACCCCACTAGCCACTGGCCGCCGTCCAGGGGGCCGCAATGGGTAGAGCTGTTCTGCGCCGCGGCGTGCAGATGCTGATTACCCTCTGGCTCGTCTCGATTCTGGGATTCGTGATCATCCAGTTGCCGCCCGGCGACTTCCTCACGTTGCTCGAATCGCAGCTGGAGGAGCAACGCCTGTCGAGCGCACAGATCGAGTCGGCGCTGGCTGGCCTGCGTGCACGCTACGGCCTCGATCAACCCGTTTATGTCCAGTACCTTCGCTGGATGTCCGGCCTGCTGCGCGGCGACCTGGGCTACTCCATGGCCATGCGTGCCGATGTGAACGAGTTGCTCAGTGAACGCCTCGTCCTGACACTCGTGATCTCCTTTGCCGCCATGGTCTTCAGCTTGGCCCTGGCCCTGCCCATCGGCGTCTACTCGGCCATGAAGCAGTACTCCTGGGCCGACTACCTGTTTACCGTGCTGGGCTTCCTGGGGCTGGCCCTGCCCAACATGCTGCTGGCCCTCATCCTGATCTTTCTGGCCGTCACCGTCTTCAACGCCTCCAGCATCGGCGGCCTCTTCTCCCCCGAATACATCACGGCCGACTGGTCGCCGGCAAAAGTCCTCGACCTCGCCAAGCATCTCTGGCTGCCCGCCTTTATCGTCGGCTTCTCCAGCACCGCAGGTACCATCCGCGTCGTCCGCGCCCAGATGCTGGATACCCTCGGCGAGCCTTTCATTCAAACAGCACGCATGAAGGGCCTGAGCGAAAATCGTGTCATCACCCGACATGCGCTGCGCGTCGCCCTCAACCCGGTGGTAAGCGGTCTGGGCCTCAGTCTGCCCGGCCTGATCAGCGGCGAGACCATCACCGCCCTCGTACTCGGCCTGCCCACAGTCGGTCCCCTCCTGCTGAGCGCCCTCTTCTCCGAAGACATGTACATGGCCGGCAGCATTCTCGTGATCCTGAGCGGCGCCCTCGTCGTCGGCAACTTCCTCGCCGACCTGACCCTGGCCTGGCTCGACCCTCGCATCCGCCTGGTGGAACCGTGAGTACCTCAATGGCCGCTGCAATATGGACGGTGCGCGATGGCGCGTCCTGAGCCGGCGAACCCGCCTGCCGAGGCCGCGGAAGTCGCGCAGCAGCCTTCTGGCAGGAACGAAGCAGCTGCCTATTCCTATTGGGGCTTGATCTGGTGGCGCTATAGGCGCAACCGGATTGGAGTCGTAGGCGGGGCTGCCCTGCTCCTGCTCTACCTGATGGTGCTGCCCGCCGAACTGACCGCGCCCTACCCGCTAAACGAACGCCATACCGGCTACCTCGACGTGCCGCCGCAGTTCATCCGCTTCATCAAACCGGATGGCCGCTTCAGCCTGCGCCCCTTCGTCTACGGCCTCAAACAGGAACGTGATCCGGAGACGTTGCGCCGGCTCTACGTGCCCAATGAGGACGAGATCTACCCCCTTGGCCTCTTCGTGCAGGCAGAGGAGAGTCGGAGCTTCCTGGGACTTACCTGGGATCGTCACCTGCTCGGCGTCGAAAGCCCGGGCAAGCTCTTCCTGCTGGGGACCGATACGCAAGGCCGCGACCTGTTTTCCCAACTCCTGTACGGTGGACGCATCTCCCTGACAGTCGGCCTTGTCGGCGTCGCACTCAGCCTTGTCCTGGGCGGCATTGTCGGGCTCGTTTCCGGCTACCTGGGCGGCATCGTCGACGACCTCATCCAGCGCGGCATCGAAGTGATGATCAGCTTCCCCAGCATACCACTGTGGATCGCCCTCTCCGCCGCGATTCCGGCCGAGTGGAACTCGATCCAGGTCTTCTTCGGCATCACCGTAATCCTGTCAAGTATCGGTTGGGGTGGGCTGGCCCGCGTCGTGCGCGGCATGACCCTGTCGCTCCAGAACGAGGACTATGTCAAAGCCGGCCGCATAAACGGCGCCACCACCTGGTGGATCGTTACCCGCCACCTCTTCCCAGGCACGCTCAGCTACATGATCGTCGCCGCCACGCTGGCCATACCGGGCATGATCCTGGGCGAGACCGCGCTCAGCTTCCTCGGTCTCGGCATCCAGCCGCCGATGGTCAGCTGGGGCGTCCTGCTCAAACAGGCGCAGGATATCACCGTCCTGGCGCACAAACCGTGGCTGATTGCGCCCGTCTTCTTCCTGACAATCGCCGTTCTCTCCTTCAACTTCCTGGGCGACGGCCTGCGCGATGCCGCCGACCCCTTTTCAGGCCAGTGACTCGTAATCGGTTGCCACGCGCTGCACCGGCGACCGGCTGCTGAGGTCTTGTGATGAGCGACAGCCGGACCAGCAATCTGAATAGCAGTGGCCGGGCCGAACAGCCCCGCCTGGTCCTGGAAGTCGAGGACCTCTACGTCTCCTTCGGCGGCTACCGCGGACGCACCCGCGCCGTCAACGGAGTGAGCTTTCAGATCCATCAGGGCGAAATCCTGGGCATCGTCGGCGAGTCAGGCTGCGGCAAGAGCGTGACAGCGCTGTCCCTCCTCAAGCTGGTCCCCATGCCGCCGGGCCGGATCGATGGCGGCACAATCAGTCTGCATACGGACGACACCACGGTCGACGTGACAGTTCTCGCCCCGGACAGCCGTGAAATCCGCGCCATCCGCGGCCGCCAGATCTCCATGATCTTCCAGGAGCCCATGCGCTCCTTGCATCCGATGTTCTCGATCGGCGACCAGATCGTTGAAATCCTGCTGCAACACTTCGCCATGAACCGCCGCGAAGCGCTGGACAAAGCCGTTGCCCTCCTGGAACGCGTCGGTCTCCCGGAACCGGCCCGCGTCGTCCACGAATTCCCCCACCAACTCAGCGGTGGCATGCGCCAGCGCGTCATGATCGCAATTGCCCTCGCCTGCGAGCCGCAACTACTCATCGCCGACGAACCGACCACCGCCCTCGATGTCACAATTCAGGCCCAGATTCTGGAGCTGCTGCAGGCGTTGCAGGCCGAAATGGGGCTGGCCGTGATGCTCATCACCCACGACATGGGCGTCGTCGCCGAGATCGCCGACCGCGTCATCGTCATGTACCTCGGCGAGATCGTCGAAGCCGCCAGCGTCGACCAACTCTTCACCAACCCCCAGCACCCCTACACCCAGGGCCTCCTCAAGTCGATTCCCAACTGGACCGACCAACCCAAGACGCCCCTGCACTCGCTCGCCGGCGCCGTGCCGGAACTGCTGGACCTACCCGCCGGCTGCGTCTTCGTCGAGCGCTGCCCCTTCGCCGACAAGGTGCCGGGACTGCGCAAACCGTCCCTGATCGAGACCGAGCCCGGCCACTTCGTCAAATGCTGGCTCTATACCGAGGAATTCGCGCATGTCAGACCCTGACGACATCCTGCTCGCAACCGAAGACCTGCGCACCCATTTCGCAGTCCGCCGCGGGCTGCTCCGCCGCCAGGTCGCCACCGTGCGCGCCGTCGACGGCATCGATCTCAGCATCAAGGGAGGCGAGACACTTGGCCTCGTCGGCGAATCAGGCTGCGGCAAGTCCACCCTCGGACGCACCATCACC
>DAOUHY010000372.1:0-2416 GCA_034428435.1 Caldilineaceae bacterium
CTGTGATGGGACATGTAAATCTGCAGTATGCGGAAAAAGGCCGGCCAGCCCGCCTCTGTGCCCTCGACATAGTTGTCATACTCGTCGGTGTCGACAAATAGACTATGCTCCACGCTCAACAGGCACGTCCCGTCCGCTCCCTCCGAAATCTTCCAGTCCGTGGATACCTCCGGACCGCCCGGGATAAACTCGTCGCTTATGACCGAGAACCCCCGCGGTGCGTCCCATCTAGTTATCTTTGCTGCCGAAGAAATACCCGGTCCAAAATAGCAGATCAGGTGGGTGGGCTTGCCGTCCGCCCCCTCTGGAAACTCGGACCGCGTAAACCATGCCGAAAGTCCGCCCTCAGTGCTGATCGCCCGCCAAACCTCCTCGACCGAGCCCGGCACTTCAACTTCTCCCCGTACCCACCTGCGCCCCGACGGATCTACCTTTATGCTCATGATTTCTCCAATCTGCGTTCGACATATTGTGCGACAATGTATCCATCATCCCGCAGTTACGGCTCTTCTGCAAGCAGAGCCTCCGTAACCGTGCATCCCAAAATGAAGGCAAACTCTCCCTTACCTCTGACAGCAACCAGCCCACGGCCAGTTCACTTTCCAATTGCCTGCAAATGAAGTGGTGTTTCTCTCTCTTCTCTCCTCGCCTTTGGGCGGTCGGGCCTATTCGGCCCTCCCTTGTGCGGGGGCTCCGCCCCCGCAACGCCCCCTCTCCTACAACATGCCTCGCCGACCTGGTGTCTCTATTTGAACAGGTGCCCAGCCGAAAGTGTCTAGCCAGACCACGTCCCGCCAGTCCTATCAGATCCCCGTAGGTGCCGTCTTTTTGCCTGCCCTGTGCCCCGCTAAGAGCCGGACCACAGTATCGCACTCCGTCGCCCCGCATTTCCCACATGACCCCTTTCGCCCCAAAACGGGGACTCGCCCCTCCGTCATCTGATTCTTGAATCTGTAGAATCTGTCGGGGAAGTACTTACCCATCAAGCAGCTTCCTTCATCCATACTGGCCGTATAGAGCGCCTGAGTCTCTTTGGCGTCGGGCAGAACTATCCCAAGGACAGAGAGAAGAGTATCGCCGGTCTTGTAGAGACCTGCTGAGATGACTGTTCCACCTCAAACTCACTGCAGAATGCTGCTGTCTGTAGGAGGCGCTCGACAAAGAACTGGCGACCGATCACTCAAAAGTGTTTCTGACGTACCTTCATGTGATCACCAAGCCGGAGCATGACGTCTACGAAGCTGACCGAGTCAAACCATCGGCGACCCTGACCTCCGCGCCAGCTTGGATTATCCAGGTAGGCGCGGTTTCCAGGCTTCAGGGAATTCTGGCTGATGTAATGCCTCGAAGTAGCGTCTGGTCAAATCCCTACCTTGCTCCCGCAAAGGTTACCTCCTATAATCTGCCCAAGATTTCTCTGTCCTATTGTCCAAGTTTTGCCCGGCGACGCCTGCGTCTCTTTGTTAGCGACCTTATTCTCGTAACCTTAGGAGATTCCAATGGACATTCAGCTGATCTTTCGGACGTGGGTAAACGCACTGACCCAGCCCGGCGAAGAGTTCTTCGCCGCCCAGCGGGAGAACGCCTCCGCGACGCTGTCGACCGCACTCACCTGGATCATCGCGGCTTCGGTAATTGCAGCGCTTCTCGGCGCGCTCCGGTCTACCATATTCTCAGCACCAATGGGCGGGTTTGATCAGCTTGTGGACCTGCTTCCCCCCGATGTCCAGGACGAGTTCGGGACTGCTGTCGAAACCGGCCCAACCGCAGGAACGGCCTTCAGCTTCGCCACCATCATTATCGGGCCCATCAGTTTCCTCATCGGCGTTGGGATCTACCACCTGATCGCTAGAATTCTGGGCGGAATCGGACAGTATGGTCGCTACACCTATCTCTATGCAACCTTTGCCGCGCCTCTGATGATTGTTACTTCCGTTCTCGGATTTATACCGGTGCTTGGAGGCTGCGTTAGCGCCATCTTGGCGATTTACCAGCTTGTACTCGCCTATTACGCCACCAAGGTGGAATACAACCTGACCCAGGGGAGGGCTATCATTGTTGTTGTCGCCCCCCTCCTCGTTGGGGTTATCCTGGCTGCTTGCCTTGCAGTAGTTGCCTTCGGCGCCGTCCTCTCCATCCTGAGAAACTTTACATGACCATGATCGACGCCCATAACCACCCCGGCTGTCACCACTACAACTAGACACGGTTTCTGGGCGACGAGAACAGTTCCGGCACGATAAAGCACCTGTTACCTTTCCTGCCATAGTCCGCGGCGACATCACGACCCCTCCTGCCATCTCCCGGCCGTGCATTCTGGCTGACGAGCCGTTTGTGTGCCCTTTGCTGCCTGTCCGCACTACCGGCAAGCTGCCACGGAGACTCACTCTCGCTGTGCCGCGGATTCCCGAATTCA